>CAYVOR010000203.1:0-1551 GCA_964452995.1 uncultured Thiobacillus sp. | reverse complement strand
CGCACCCTGACGCTCAACGTCAAGGTCAAGCTGGTTCCCAACGACAAGGGCAGCAGCGAGAACGCCCCCGACTTCCGCCTCCAGGCCGCCGGCCACGACATCGGCGCGGCGTGGAAGAAGACCAGCGAGGCCGGGCGCGATTACCTGTCCGTGACCCTCGACGATCCTTCGTTCCCGGCGCCGGTCTATGCCCGCCTGATCGAAGGCGAGGACGGCACGCACGACCTGATCTGGTCGCGCAGCAAGCCCCAGGCGGCGTGACCGCCGCAGCGTCCCGCCCATCGCGGCGGGGCGCTGTGCTGCTGGTTCGTTCCGAACGTGGCAGCGGCAGGTAATGGCCCGTCACGGGCCGCAGCCGGGCCAGCGCCTACGGCTGGGCCGCTGCCGCGAGCAGGCTTTCAGCCTCGCTCATCAGCACTGCCGTGCTGCATTCGAGCGCGCCGGCTATCTTGAAGATGAGCGATAGCGTGGGCTGGTGTTCGCCGCGCTCGATCTTGCCCATGTGCGAACGCTCGACGCCGGCCAGGTGCGCCAGCGTCTCCTGCGCGATGCCGCGTTCCGTGCGCAGCGCACGCACCGCCGCGCCGAAGGCTTGAGCCAGCTCGGCATCGAAGGTGGTGGCGCCGGCCGGTCGGCCGGGCTGGACGGATCGCTTCTGCATGGACAGAAGCGTCGATTCGCAGCACAATTAAAACCACGTTATCTTTAACTCATTCATCGAAAGCTCACTGTTTTGCGCTTCTACAGAAATCCGTATTGACGGGTTTCAACAAAGGCGCGAAGTCACGGAACCGCAATCGTGTTTATGCCCAAATCCGCAGATACGGCTTTGCGCCTTTGCGCTTCGGCGGATTCGTGCGACCGGAGGGCAGCACCATGAAGGCACTCATCACCGAGGACGACCGCGCGCAACTGCTGGCCCACGGCAAGGCCCGCGCCGCTGGCGAAGCCATCGACCCGCTGCCCGTGGTGCGGCTGTTCACGCCTGACGCGCATCTGATCTGGCTGCTGGCCGCGCTTGATCCTGCCGATGGCGATTCGGCTTACGGCCTGATCGACCTGGGGCTGGGGATGCCGGTGCTGGGTACTGTGAAGCTGTCCGATCTGGCATCCATCGTCGGGCCGCTCAAGCGGCCCGTGCTGCGCGACCTCTATTTTCGGCCAGCACGCACCCTTGCGGCGTACACCGAACTGGCCCAGCGCGACGGGGCCATTCCAGACTGACCACCGCCTACTGTGACTTTTTCAGCCTGGTGTCATGCCGGGCAGGTCTCAATCGGCATTCTTGCGGCATACCCCGGCCAGTCTGATCCAAACGGACATGATGCCTGGCGCGGGTTGCGGCAGGCTGGCCGGTACGGCGTCCCACGGTCGGGGCGCTGCCGCCGCCGCATTGAGACGGAAACCGCAACGCATCGGAGCCAATCGGTCTTGACAACTCCACCCGACTTTTTAACCCATGACGTTCTGACGATGGCGATGTAGCGCGTAGCCCGGCCGTGGCGGCGATTCCTGTTCCCAGGAGGTTGCGTCATGGCCGACCGCGCCACC
>CAYVOR010000202.1:0-1625 GCA_964452995.1 uncultured Thiobacillus sp. | reverse complement strand
GCGGTTTCAATATGACGGCTTCCTCTGGAAGCCGTTCTTGTTTGCGGATCCTGCATGGCCGGGACCCCGCCCTCCGACCACGGTGGCCGCAATGAGCGCCTCAAGTGCAGCCTGCATTTGCCGCTTTCAAGAGGTGGCCACTATTTCCTGGTACTTTTGTTGGATAATGTGCCTCCGCATGCTCCCGTCCAGATGGGCTTCAGCGGCAAATAATGCGCCTGCCAACAGGCCGCTATATATATAAGCATAAAATTGCATCGACAGGATGCATCAGGAGTGATGACGAACCATAACCAGTGGCTGTTCCGGCAGCAACTTTCCGTTGTAACGCTGACCAAGATCCTGCTCGACCCCTTCGTGGCCGTGCTGGTGCTGATCGGCTGCACGCTCTATTTTGGCGAAGCCTTCAACGGACCGTATCCGATCCTGGCGCTTGTCGTCTTTACACTGACCTTCCCCGGAAAATGGCCCGAAGTCAGCCTGCGCGCCTTCTGGAACGAAGTGGCCATGCCGTGGTTCTTCCTGTCCGGGCTGATCCTGCTGTTCGGCTATTCCACCGGCTATCTCGACTGGTTTCCGCCCAACCTGGTGATGGCGTGGATGCTCATCACCCCGGTCGCCATGTGGGTGGCGCATCGCGTCGTGCGCAAGCTCCTGCCGCGCCTGCTGATGCTGGAAGGCGGCCGCCGCCGCGCGCTCATTGTCGGCGCCGGGCATCTGGGGACCGAGCTGCGCGGCCGTTTCGCCAACGACAATACGCTGGGTGTCGACGTGATCGGTTTTTTCGACGACCGCGCGATCGAGCGCACCGAACTGACCGACCCGGCCAAATTGCTCGGGCGGCTGGCCGACATCCCCGCATACGTCAATCAAAACGGCATCGATCTCGTCTACATCACCCTGCCGATGGCCGCGCAACCGCGCACCCTGACCCTGCTCGACGCCCTGCGCGACACCACTGCCTCGGTCTACTTTGTGCCGGACATCTTCGTCTCCGACCTGATCCAGGCACGGGTCGACCATATTCACGGCATGCCCGTGGTGGCACTGACCGAAACGCCCACCCTCGGCGTGTCCGGCATCGGCAAACGCATCAGCGACGTCGTCATCGCCAGCCTGATCCTGCTGATGATCTGGCCCGTGCTGCTCATCCTCGCCATCGCCGTCAAGCTGTCGTCGCCGGGTCCGATCATCTTCAAGCAGCGCCGCTACGGCCTCGACGGCCAGGAAATCCTCGTCTACAAATTCCGTTCCATGCGCGTCTGCGACGACGGCGATATCATCCGGCAGGCCGGCCGTTGTGACCCGCGCATCACCCGCTTCGGCGCCTTCATCCGCCGCACCTCGCTCGACGAACTGCCGCAGTTCATCAACGTCCTGCAGGGCCGCATGAGCGTCGTCGGCCCGCGCCCCCACGCCGTCGCCCACAACGAGCAGTACCGCAAGCTCATCAAGGGCTACATGCTGCGCCACAAGGTCAAGCCCGGCATCACCGGCTGGGCCCAGGTCAACGGCCTGCGCGGCGAGACCGAAACCCTCGACAAGATGCGCGCCCGCGTCCAGTACGACATCGACTACATGCGCAACTGGTCGCTCGGCTTTGATCTCATGATCATCGGCAAGAC
>CAYVOR010000201.1:0-1720 GCA_964452995.1 uncultured Thiobacillus sp. | reverse complement strand
AGCCCGTGTACGTGCGCGCCTACGTGGGCGAGCGGGATCTGGGCCGCATCGCACCGGGCACCGTGGTGCACGTCAAGAGCGATTCCGGAGAAAAGGTCTATCGCGGCCAGATCGGCTTCATCTCGCCGCGCGCCGAGTTCACGCCCAAGACGGTGGAGACGACGGACTTGCGCACCGATCTGGTCTATCGCCTTCGCATCGTCATTGACGAGGCCGACAGCGATGCCGCTCTGCGTCAGGGCATGCCGGTGACGATTGCGGTGGAGACCCCATGAACCAAATCATTCTCCCAGGAGCCCCCAATCTTGTGGGAGCGGCTTCAGCCGCGAACTGGCATCGGAAGCCTTCGCGGCTGAAGCCGCTCCCACAAAACGCACTGCCACAAACCCTGGCACTGGCGGCCTGGAACACTCATGCAGCAAGCTGACGCCGCCGTCCTCATCGAGGATCTGGCCAAGCACTTCGGCGCCGTGCAGGCGCTCAAGGGCGTGAGCGCACACATTCACTACGGACGGTTGACCGGTCTGGTCGGCCCGGACGGCGCCGGCAAGACCACGCTGATGCGCATTCTGACCGGCCTGCTGGTGCCCAACGCCGGTCGCGTCACCCTGGCTGGCTTTGACGTGGTCAAGGACAACGACGCCATCCATGTCGCCAGCGGCTACATGCCGCAGCGCTTTGGCCTGTACGAAGACCTGTCGGTGATGGAGAACATGCGCCTGTATGCGCAGCTGCGCGGCATGGACGCGGATCGCAATGCCGATCTGTTTGCCGAGTTGCTGGACTTCACGCGGCTTGGGCCCTTTACCAAGCGCTTGGCCGGCAAGCTCTCCGGCGGCATGAAGCAAAAGTTGGGGCTGGCCTGTGCGCTGATGGCGCGGCCCAAGGTGCTGCTGCTGGACGAGCCCGGCGTGGGTGTCGACCCGGTCAGCCGCCAGGATTTGTGGCGCATGGTGCAGGCGCTGACCGATGAAGGCATGGCCGTGGTCTGGTCCACCGCCTACCTCGACGAAGCCGAGCGTTGCGAGAGCGTGCTGCTGCTGAACCAGGGGCAGCTCTTGTTCGATGGCCCGCCGCAGGAGCTGACCGCGCGGCTCGAAGGCCGCAGCTTCCGTCTGGAAAACGTCGGCGCCGAGCACCGGGCGATTCTGACCGAGGCACTCGATCTGGAAAGCGTGAGCGACGGCGTGATCCAGGGCGCCGGGGTGCGTGTGGTGCTGCGGGACGGTGCGCAGGCAAGCCAAATCCAAGCCCTGGCCGATAGCGCGCGCGTTGCGCTGGCGCCGGTGCCCGCCCGCTTCGAAGACGCCTTCATCGATTTGCTTGGCGGTGGTCCCGGCGGTACTTCGACACTGGCCGAGCGCCTGTCACCGGTCGAACTGGGCTCTCAGATCGCCGTGTCCTGCCGCAATCTCACCAAGCGTTTCGGCGAGTTCACCGCCACCGACCAGGTCAGCTTCGAGGTGCGCAAAGGCGAAATCTTCGGTCTGCTCGGCCCCAATGGCGCCGGCAAGTCCACCACCTTCAAGATGCTGTGCGGCCTGCTCAAACCCACCGCGGGGGACGCGCATGTGGTGGGCCATGACCTGCGCCGCGCCACCGGCGCGGCCAAGAGCCGGCTCGGCTACATGGCGCAGAAATTCTCGCTCTACGGTCTGCTGTCGGTGCAGCAGAACCTGGAGTTCTCGGCCGGCGTCTACGGGCTGGAGGGCAACACCCG
>CAYVOR010000200.1:0-1836 GCA_964452995.1 uncultured Thiobacillus sp. | reverse complement strand
CCTGCCGGCTGCGGCGCGCACATCGCAGAAAGTCGGAAAGTGCTGCTCGACGAGCGCAGCGCAGTCTCGCGCCCGCTCGTCTATTGCCCGGCAGATGGCTGGCCGGGCGAAGCTTTCCGGCTATGTCGGCGCGGCCGCCAGCGCGGCAAGCGCTTACGGTGACTACAAGGCGTTTCAGGTCATGCGCGAACGGAAGTGATGGCGGGAAGAGCGTCGCCGCGTTTCGAATGCAAGCATCACTAGGGCAAGGCTAAGTAGCACCAAGGTAGAGGGTTCTGGAATCCGATGAATGGAAAACGCACCTTGTGCGAAAAACGATCTTGTATAGCCAGTGAAACGGGGGTCCATTAGGCCGGTCACATTCGCGAATGCGATCGGTCCTTGGTCGCCGACATAACCCCAGTTGTAAAGGTCCATCCATGGGAAATCGGAGATACCAAATACGCCGCAGCAGATTCCCGCGAGCTCACCGTCCTGCACTAGCAGTGTCCACGGTCCGAAGCCTGCAGCGCCTGTACTTGGGTTGTTGAACCGCGATCCGGAGTAATCTGAGTCTGGATAGGGCCTGCTTGAATCCCAGACCGTACTACCGAGTGCAAAATAGAATGATTCGAATCCGACATCTTTGTAGCCGTCTGTCGAAAGTACAGATGCATCGATTGAGAACCTCCCACTGTACGTTACACCGGCGTGCACCGGATCAGTCAAAGCGCACGCTGTGCCTTCAAGAGAGGCCCCAACAAAACACTTGCTGAAGATGACGTCCAGTCGATAGTTCTGTACATCCACAGGCACGGCGAGAGCTGACGGGATTCGCGCGACGCATAGCCCGATAGTGACAAGCGCTGCGAACAATTTCCTTATTGACATATCCCACATCCACATTGCACGGGAATTGAAGCACATGAGCAAGTCCCGTGCCTTAGCGACTCCTCTAAAGGGAATTCAAACGGTTGAACTGGGAAGGCGGGAAAAGGTGAGGGTGAATGTAAAGTATTTCGACATCGACGCTGACGGATACCCGGCCGCGCTCGACGGCCGAGACCAGCTCGGGCGTGCCGTGGTCGAGCACTTCGCGGGCGCGCTCGACGCTGCGCGTACCGACGTTCAGTTTCTCGGCAGCCTGCGCTGCGGAAATTCCGCCAATTGGCGGATTATCAGTTGGGCGCCCACGATCCAGCGTCGCGATCTTCCCAGCCACCATCGCCCGCTGGCTCTCGTCGAGATGCCGCCGATGCAAGTTCAGCGAGACTACGAACCCCACCGGGTCGTCACCGTCGTATTCCCGCATGGGACGACTCGCGATTGCAGCCGCCTCGCAAGCCCGCCAGCGGTTGCGGCCGTCGAGAACCTGGCCCCCTTTACACCTTCGCACCGATCGTGGCGTGGCTTTCGCCGCTACGGGTTATACGGCCAATGAAAGGCCGCCCCGAGGGCGGGCGGCCTGAGAGGGTGGAAGCCGCGCGGCGTTAGCGGGTGGAATTTTCCGCGGCCCGGGCGACATGGTCGCTGAGCCAGGACATGACCTTTGCGTAGCCACAGCCCGCACCTTGTCCCGAGTGCCCGAAGCAGTCGCCCGCGCTCACCGAGTGAATGCTCGACAGGTAGTCGAGGACCAGAACGCAGTCGTTCAAGTCGATCTGCGGCTTCTCCCAGCCATTGACGGCGCCGTAGGAGAGCTGATCGGCGTACCACTCGAGGATGGCCCGCCCCTGGTAGACCTCCCGGCCGTAGGCCGAGCAGCTCCACAGGTCGACAGTCGCGAGAAACTGGCGAACGTGGGCGCGGATAGGAAGTTCAAAGCACCCCGCAGCGCCGTCCTGATTCGTGGAACCA
>CAYVOR010000199.1:0-1852 GCA_964452995.1 uncultured Thiobacillus sp. | reverse complement strand
ACTTCGACGAAATAGCGCGCCTGCACCACGTGGGTGACCACCTGCAGGAAGCGCGGCATGTTGTCGATGGAATAGAGAAAGCCGGAGAGCAGAAAGGCCGGCAGGAAGGTGACCACCATCGCCAGCTGACTCGCCACCAGTTGCGACTTGGCGATGGTGGAGACCATGATGCCAAGGCTCAGCCCCCCCACCAGGAACATCGCGGTGACGCCGAGCAGGAACAGGAAGCTGCCGCGCAGCGGGACGTCGAACACCCATACACCCATCGCCACCGAGAACAGCACGTCGGCCACACCAATCACGAAATATGGCGCCATCTTGCCGACAAACAGTTCGATCGGCTGCACCGGCGTGGCGATCAGCTGCTCCATGGTGCCGCTCTCCCATTCGCGCGAGACGGTAAGCGAGGTCAAGAGCGCCGTGATCACCGTCATGATCACCGCGATCAGGCCGGGGATGATGAACCAGCGACTTTTCAGTTCGGGGTTGTACCAGACGCGCAAACGGTTATCCACGGCGAGCTCGATCTTGTGGTCCAGTTGATCCGTGCCGAAGCGGCTGGTGATCGCCTCGGCATAGCCCAGTGCAATGGTCGCGGTGTTGGCGTCCGAGCCATCGGCCAGCACCTGCACCTGGGCGGTGCGCCCCTGCTCCAGATCGCGTGCAAAGTGTGGCGGGATCACCAGCGCCAGATGGACTTTGCCCTCGTCGAGCAGCGCGCCTACCTCGGCGTAACTTTCCGCCGTCGCGACCACGTCGAAGTAGCTGGAGGCCGGAAACCCTTCCACGTAATGGCGGCTGACCGCGCTCTTGTCCTGGTCGTAGACGGCGAGATTGAGCGTCTTGATGTCCATGGTGATGGCATAGCCGAACAGGATCAGCAGAATCAGCGGCATCAGGAAGGCCATCGCCAGCGAGCGCGGGTCGCGGACGATGTGGATGAACTCCTTTTTCACCAGCGCCCACAACCGGATCCAAGAGAACTTGTTCGGCTTCATGTCTGCGCGCCCTCGGCACTCTTGCGATCCTCGAGCTCGACCAGCGAGACGAACACGTCTTCCATCGAGGGCCTGACCTGGACGATGCCTGCCGATACCATTTCGCGTTTGGCCAGAAAATCGCCCACTGCCTTGATGGCGGCGTCGGCATCCTCAACCACCGCGTGCAGGGTGTCGCCGAACAGGGCCACGTCCTTCACCAGGCCCGAATCTTCCAGTTGCTCCAGCGCCTCGAACGGCTGCTCGACGCGGATTTCCAGGATATCTTCGGGAATGATGGTCTTGAGCTCGGCGGGCGTGCCCTTGGCGATCATTTTGCCGCGCGAAATCAGCGCCAGCTCGTCGCAATATTCGGCCTCTTCCATGTAGTGGGTGGTGACAAACACGGTGGTGCCCCCGTGCGCCAACTGCGCGATCAGATCCCAGAACTGGCGGCGCGACAGCGGGTCGACGCCCGAGGTCGGCTCGTCGAGAAACAGGATCGGGGGCTCGTGCAGCACCGCACAGCCCAGCGCCAGGCGCTGTTTCCAGCCGCCGGCCAGCGAGCGGGTCAGGCTATCGCGCTTGTCGGCGAGACCCGCCATCTCCAGCACCCAGTCCTTGCGTTCACGGCGCTTGGCCCGGGGCACGTTGTAGATGCCTGAAAAGAAATCGATGTTTTCCTCGACCGACAGGTCATCGTAGAGTGAAAACTTCTGCGACATGTAGCCGATATGGCGCTTGATGGTTTCGGACTCGGTCATGATGTCGAAACCCGCCACCTGACCCGAGCCGGAACTCGGCAGCAGCAGGCCGCACAGCATGCGGATGGTGGTCGACTTGCCCGCGCCGTTGGGGCCGAGAAAGCCGAACAC
>CAYVOR010000198.1:0-1901 GCA_964452995.1 uncultured Thiobacillus sp. | reverse complement strand
TTCACCATGCTCGACGAGGACGCCGAGCGCGACAGCGGCACGCTCGTGCTCGAACGCATCGAGGGGCGGCTGGCGCTGCGCGACGTGACGCTGACCTATTCCGGCAAGACCGCGCCGGCGCTGGCCGGCATCACGCTCGACATCGCCCCCGGCGAGACGGTGGCGCTGGTCGGCGCCTCGGGCTCGGGCAAGACCACGCTGGCCAATATGGTGCCGCGCTTCTATGACCCCGATGCCGGCGCCATCACCCTCGACGGCCACGACATCCGCGATATTGCCCTTGGCAATCTGCGCAGCCACATCGCACTGGTCTCGCAGGATGTCACGTTGTTCAACGACACGCTGGCACACAACATCGCCTACGGCCACAAGCGCAACGCCACGGACGATGAGATCCGCGCCGCGTGCATCGCCGCGCACGCCTGGGATTTCATCCAGGCCATGCCCGACGGTCTCGACACCCTGATCGGCGAGAACGGCATGCGATTGTCCGGCGGCCAGCGTCAACGCATTGCCATCGCGCGCGCGATTCTGAAAAACGCGCCGCTGCTGATTCTCGACGAGGCCACGTCGGCCCTCGACAACGAATCCGAACGCCACGTGCAAGCCGCGCTCGAGACACTGATGGCAAACCGCACCACACTGGTCATCGCGCATCGCCTGTCCACCATCGAACGCGCCGATCGTATCGTGGTGCTGGAGGGCGGCCGCATTGTTGAAGTCGGCAGTCACGCCGACCTGATCGCCCGTCGGGGCCGTTACGCGCAGCTGCATGCGCTGCAGTTCTCAACATGAGCCACGACCGCTCATCCGGCTGGGCCAAGCCTTCCCGCTCGCTGCTCACCGCCGCCGGGCGCGCCATCGGCGATTTCCGCATGATCCGCGAAGGCGACCGCATCCTGCTCGGCCTGTCGGGCGGCAAGGATTCGCTGTCGCTGCTGCATACGCTGCATCACCTGCAGCAGAAAGCGCCGGTGAAGTTCGAGCTGCTCGCCTGCACGGTCGATCCGCAGTCCGACCAGTTCGACCCCTCGCCCCTTACGCCTTATCTGGCCGGGCTCGGCGTGCCCTACTTTCTCGAATCGCAGCCCATCCTGGAGGAGGCGCAAAAGACGCTGACCCGGGACAGCGACTCGTACTGCGCGTACTGTTCAAGAATGCGCCGCGGCATCCTCTATCGCGTCGCGCGCGAACAGCACTGCAACGTCGTCGCGCTGGCGCAGCATCTGGACGACCTGGCCGAAACGCTGATGATGTCGATGCTGTTCGGCGGCAAGCTGCGGACCATGTCCCCGCATTATCTGAACGACGCCGGCGACCTGCGCATTATCCGGCCGTTCGCCTACGCACGGGAGCGCCAGACCCGCGCCTTCGCGCACGACGCCGGCCTGCCGGTGATCTTCGAGAACTGCCCGGCCTGCTTCGCCAAGCCGCAGCAGCGCTACGCGATGAAGCAGATGCTGGCCGAGCAGGAGAAGCAGCATCCACGCATCTTCAACAGTCTGCTCACCGCGATGCGGCCGTTGATGGGAGAACCGCCTCAACCATAATCAGTTGTTCAACCCACGGAGAATAAAAATGGAATGGTTCATCAAGGTCATCAAGAACTTCTCGTTCGACGGCCGCGCCCGACGCAAGGAATACTGGTTCTTTTTCCTGTTCGTCATCGTGATCGTCTTCCTGCTCGGTCTACTGGATTCCCTCCTCGGCACCTATTCGCACGAAGCCGAGCTGGGTCTTTTCAGCGGAATTTTCATGCTGGGCATTCTGATCCAGAGCATCGCCGTCGGCGTGCGCAGACTGCACGACACCGGCCGAAGCGGCTGGTGGCTTCTGATCGGCCTCATCCCCTTCATCGGATCGATCATCGTGCTGATACTGATGCTGCTGGCCGGACAGCC
>CAYVOR010000197.1:0-1922 GCA_964452995.1 uncultured Thiobacillus sp. | reverse complement strand
CTGACCGAGCGCCAGTCCGAACTGCGCAAGGATGGCCGTCTGCCGTGGCTGCGCCCGGACGCCAAATCGCAGGTCTCGATCCGCTACGTCGACGGCAAACCCCATTCCATCGATACCGTCGTATTGTCGACCCAGCATGACCCGGAGGTTTCGCACGCCCAGCTGTCCGAGGCGGTGATCGAGGAAGTTATCAAGCCGGTGCTGCCGAAGGCCATGCTGAGTGCCGACACGCGCTATCTGGTCAATCCCACCGGACGTTTCGTCGTCGGCGGGCCGATGGGCGACGCCGGCCTTACCGGCCGCAAGATCATCGTCGACACCTACGGCGGCACCGCTCCGCACGGCGGGGGCGCTTTCTCGGGCAAGGACCCGTCCAAGGTCGACCGCTCCGCTGCCTATGCCGGACGTTATGTGGCGAAGAACATCGTCGCCGCCGGCCTGGCCGACAAGTGCATGGTGCAGGTCAGCTACGCCATCGGCGTCGCCAGGCCGACCTCGCTGATGGTCGACACCTTCGGTACCGGCAAGATTCCCGAAGCGAAGATCGTCGAACTGATCCTGGCGCACTTCGACCTGCGTCCCAAGGGCATCGTCGCGATGCTCGACCTGCTACGTCCGATCTACACCCGGACCGCGAGCTACGGGCATTTCGGCCGCGACGAGCCGGACTTCACCTGGGAAGTGACCGACAAGGCAGCGGCGCTGAAGGCGGCTGCCGGTCTGTAATCAGGCGTGGCATAATTCACGGTCTTATTTTGGGCGAACCATTCGCCCCCTTGTGCTGAGGAGCGCTGCGACGGGTTACCCGCCAGGCTCGGTACAGGCGATGTTCCAACCGCGCTCGTTGACTTGCAGCAGAGCTGTGGGCAAACGAGCACGCCCCTGCTGCCATTCAAGGAGATCCATCATGAATGCAGTAACAACATCCGCCCAATTTTCCGACTACGTTATTGCCGACCTTGCGCTCGCCGACTGGGGGCGCAAGGAAATCCGCATCGCCGAAACCGAAATGCCTGGCCTGATGGCGATTCGCGAGGAATTCGCCGCCAGCCAGCCGCTCAAGGGCGCGCGCATCACCGGTTCGCTGCACATGACCATCCAGACCGCGGTGCTGATCGAGACGCTGACTGCGCTCGGTGCTGACGTGCGCTGGGCGTCGTGCAACATCTTCTCGACGCAGGACCACGCCGCCGCGGCGATTGCAGCCACCGGCGTACCGGTGTTCGCGGTCAAGGGTGAATCGCTGACCGACTACTGGGACTACACGCACCGCATCTTCGAATGGACCGATGGCGGCCAGTCCAACATGATCCTCGACGACGGCGGTGACGCCACGCTGCTGCTGCACCTGGGCGCGCGTGCCGAAAAGGACATCTCGGTGATCGCCAAGCCGACCAGCGAGGAAGAGCAGGTGCTGTACGCCGCGATCAAGGCCAAGCTCGCAACCGACCCGACCTGGTATTCGGTGCGTCTCGCCGCGGTGAAGGGCGTGACCGAGGAAACGACGACCGGTGTGCATCGCCTGTACCAGATGCATGCGCGCGGTGAGCTCAAGTTCCCGGCGATCAACGTCAACGATTCGGTGACCAAGTCGAAATTCGACAACCTCTACGGCTGCCGTGAGTCGCTGGTCGACGGCATCAAGCGTGCCACCGACGTGATGGTCGCGGGCAAGATCGCCGTGGTCGCCGGCTACGGCGACGTCGGCAAGGGTTCGGCGCAGGCGCTGCGCGCGCTCTCCGCCCAGGTGTGGGTGACCGAGATCGACCCGATCTGCGCACTGCAGGCGGCGATGGAAGGCTACCGCGTGGTGACCATGGAATACGCCGCTGACAAGGCCGACATCTTCGTCACCGCGACCGGTAATTTCCACGTCATCAACCACGACCACATGGCGAAGATGAAGGACCAGGCCATCGTCT
>CAYVOR010000196.1:0-1922 GCA_964452995.1 uncultured Thiobacillus sp. | reverse complement strand
GACTACAAGGCAAATCGCCCGCCGATGCCGGACGACCTGCGCAGCCAGATCGCGCCGCTGCACGAAGCCATCCGCGCCGAAGGCTGGCCGCTCGTCGTCATCGACGAGGTCGAGGCCGACGACGTGATCGGTACGCTGGTCGAGCATGCCACGCGGCAGGGCATCCGCAGCATCGTCTCCACCGGCGACAAGGACATGGCGCAACTGGTCGACGACCACGTGACGCTGGTCAACACCATGAGCGCTGAGACGCTCGATGAGACCGGCGTGACCGCCAAGTTCGGCGTGCCGCCCGAGCGCATCATCGATTACCTGACGCTGATCGGCGACGCGGTCGACAACGTGCCGGGCGTCGCCAAGGTGGGCCCGAAAACCGCGGTGAAATGGCTGACCGAATATGGCACGCTCGACAACCTGCTGGCGCACGCCGACGAGATCAAGGGGGTGGTCGGCGACAACCTGCGCGCCGCCCGCGACTGGCTGCCGCAGGCGCGTGTGCTGATCACCATCAAGACCGACGTCGCGCTGCCCTTCGATTTCGACGACCTCGTGCTGAAGCCGCGCGACACCGGCGCGCTGCGGACGCTGTTCGAACGCTACGAGTTTCGCACCTGGCTGCGCGAACTCGATGCCGCCGCGACGGCGAGCCCCGAGACGCCCGAACAGGACAGCAGCGGCGACCATCGTGCCCGTTACGAAACCCTCCTCACCGAGGCCCAGCTCGACGCCTGGATCGTCAGGCTGAACACCGCACCGGCCTTCGCGCTCGACACCGAGACCACCAGTCTCGACGCCATGCAGGCCGAACTGGTCGGCATCTCGTTCGCCACGGCACCTGGCGAGGCAGCCTACCTGCCGCTGGCGCATCACTACGCCGGTGCGCCGGCGCAACTCGACCGCGACCTCGCCCTGGCCAGGCTGAAACCGCTGCTGGAAAACCGCGCACCGAAAATCATCGGCCAGCATCTCAAGTACGACCGCCACGTGTTCGCCAACGTCGGCATCGCGCTCGGCGGCGTGGTCGACGATACGCTGCTGCAATCCTACGTGATCGAAGCCCACCAGTCGCACGAGCTCGGTAACCTGGCCTCGCGCCACCTCGGGCTGGAAACGATCAGCTACGACGACGTCACCGGAAAGGGCACGGCACGCATCGGCTTCGAGCAGGTGGCGATCGAACGCGCCAGCGAATACGCGGCGGAGGATGCCGACATCACGCTGCGCGTGCGCGACGCATTGGCGCCACAAATCGAGGCCTCCGACAAGCTGGCGTTCGTCTATCGGCAGATCGAGCTGCCGGTAGCGGAGATCCTGTTCCGCATGGAACGCACCGGCGTGCTGCTCGACCGCAATCTGCTCGCCATCCAGAGCGGCGAACTCGGCCGCAAGATGCTGGAACTGGAGCAGCGCGCCTATCAGGAAGCCGGCCAGCCGTTCAACCTCGGCTCACCCAAGCAGATCGGCGACATCCTGTTCACGCAGAAGGGTCTGCCGGTCGTCAGGAAAACGCCAAGCGGCGCGCCGTCCACAGACGAGGAAACGCTGGCGCAGCTCGCACTCGATCATCCCATTGCACGCGCGATTCTCGACTATCGCGGCATGGCGAAGCTGAAGTCGACCTACACCGACAAGCTGCCGCAGATGATCGATCCGCGCACCGGGCGCGTGCACACCAGCTATTCGCAGGCCACTGCGGTGACCGGCCGGCTGGCGAGTTCCGACCCCAACCTGCAGAACATCCCCGCGCGCACCGCCGAGGGCCGTCGCATCCGCGAGGCCTTCATCGCGCCGCCCGGGCACGTGCTGGTGTCGGCCGACTATTCACAGATCGAATTGCGCATCATGGCGCACCTGTCGGACGATCCCGGCCTGCTCAAGGCCTTCGCCGAGGACCGCGACATCCACACCGCCACCGCCGCCGA
>CAYVOR010000195.1:0-1944 GCA_964452995.1 uncultured Thiobacillus sp. | reverse complement strand
GCTTGATCATGCCCTCGGTCTCGCCGGTGATCATCGCCTTGGCGTCGATGCTCATCGGCATCTTGGCTTCCACCGCGTCGATGCCCTTGGCCTTGGCCTGGGCCACGGAGAGGCCGACGAAGCCGGCCTGCGGGCGCGAGAAGGTCACGCCGCAGTCCTTGTCCTGGTCGTATTCGGAAGCATGGCCGAGCAGGTTGTCGGCGGCGACGCGGCCTTGCGTCGCCGCCGTGTGCGCGAGCATGTAGCCGCCGATCACGTCGCCCACGGCGTAGATGTGCGGCACGCTGGTCTGACAACGTGCGTTGATCTTGATTGCCGCACCGTCGAGTTCGACGCCGACCTTGTCAAGGTTGAGCTTGCCGGTATCCGGGCGCTTGCCGGTCGCCATCAGGATGACGTCGCAGTCGAAGGTGGACTCGACGCCCTCTTTATTGGCGTAACGCAAGCGCATCGCGCCGGCTTTGCCGCTGGCCTCCTTGATGTCGGCGCTGGTGACGACGGTGATTTCCTTTTCCAGCAGGGTGATCAGATGCCTGGCGATCTCTTCCTCGGTTTCGATGAGGATGCGGTCGTGACGTTCCAGCATCAGCACCTCGGTGCCGAAGTCGCGGAAGATTTGTGCCATTTCGACGCCGATCACGCCGCCGCCGACGATCCCGAGTTTTTTCGGCGGGGCGGCGAGGTTCCAGATGGTGTCGGAGGTGACCACGCCGCCGCTCGCCAGATTCTCGCGGGCACCGGGAATCGGCGGCACGAAGGCTGGGGCACCGGTGGCGATGACGGCCGCACCGAACGTCACCTGATACGGTTCGCCTTCGACCGGCGTGATCTTCAGCGTATGGGCGTCGACGAACTCGCCGTAGCCCTCGCGCACGTCGATCTTCATGCCCTTGTCGGCCTTCAGCGCCATGTCGCCGCGGCTGGTCTGCACCCAGCGGCGGTGCTTCTCAACCTGTTCCCAGTTGAGCCTGGGTGTATTGGTGCCGTCGACGCCCATTTCGGCGTCGTGTGCGCGGTTGCGGATGACGTCCGCCGCGGCGCGCCAGGCCTTGGACGGAATGCAGCCACGCCACAGGCATTCGCCGCCAGGGAAGGGCTCGTTGTTGACCATCATGACACGGACACCGTGCTCGGCCAGGTCGCGCGCGCAGTCTTCGCCGCCAGGACCGCCGCCGATGACGACGACGGGGATATCCCAGTTGCCTTCCGGGATCGGCGAGACCGGCGCGCTTTCGGCAGCCATGGTGCCACCGGCCATCCAGGCATCGGGTGCTTCGATGGTTTGCTTCAGCGTCGCCAGATACAGCGCCACGTCGCCGCCGTTCAGTACGCGGTGATCACCGGTAATGGTGAACGGCGTGCCCTGCGGGCCATTGGCAGCGATCGCCAGGATTGCGGAAATGCCGGGGGTGGGAATCGCGGTAAAGTGCGACACGCCCAGCATGCCCATGTTGGAAATGGTGAAAGTGGGGTTGGAATATTCGGCCGGCGCCAGCTTCCTCACGCGGGCGCGCTCGACCAGGCTGGTCCAGTCGCTTTGCAGCGCGTCCAGCGGCTTTTTCTCGATGCCGTGCAGAATCGGTACCACCAGGCCGCCGTCGTTCGACATCACGGCCACGCCGAAGTCGTGATTGGCACGCTCGACCAGTTTGTCGACCGGCTGGTAGGCCCAGTTCATGCGTGGGAATTTTGCCATCGCCACCGAGCACGCCTTGGCGATCGCCACCGTCACCGAGACCTTGTTCGCCTTGGCGGCGGCGGTCAGCTTCGACGTGTCGATGTTCACCGTGACGTTGAAAGTAGGCAGCGTGAGCGAGGCGGTCATCGCGTGGGAGACGGCCTTTTCCATCGACGTCATCGCGCGACCCTGGCCCGGCACGTCGACCTGTGGCAGCGAATGCGCGACTTCCTGCATCGAGGGGCGCGCGCGCGCCACGTCGGCGG
>CAYVOR010000194.1:0-1969 GCA_964452995.1 uncultured Thiobacillus sp. | reverse complement strand
CCCCAGAATTCCTTGCGTACCCGCAGATGCAGGTGCTCGGCGAAGGCTTCGGCGAGGCGGTCGCACAGCGACTTGAAGAGAATCGCCGAGTAGTCGTCGTGCGCGTCCACGAAGGCCTTGGCGCGCTCGTCCTCGCCGATGCCCGCGGTCACCACGAAAGCGCCCAGATAATCCTTCAGCCCACTCGCCCTGGGCGCGACGAAGTCGGCGAGGCACAGGTTGGGGCGGCCTTCCGGCTTCTTCGCCTGCTGGCGCAGGTTGTGCCAGGTTGCCAGGGTGGCCGAGCGTGATTCATCGGTGTAGATCTCGATGTCGTCGTCGCCAACCGTGTTGGCGGGGAAGAGACCGAATACGGCACGCGCTTCCACCCAGTTTTCCGCGATCATCTTTTTCAGCATGGCCTGGGCTTCGTCGAACAGCTTGCTTGCCGCGCTGCCGACGGTTTCGTCGCTGAGAATCTTCGGATACTTGCCGTGCAGTTCCCACGATGCGAAGAACGGTGTCCAGTCGATGACTTCAGCGATCTTCGCCAGATCGTAGGCTTTCAGCGCCTGGATGCCGGGCTGATTGGGTACGGGCGGCGTGTAGCGGGACCAGTCGACCTTGAACTTGTTGGCACGCGCGTCGGCCAGCGACAGCATCACCGTACTGGACTTGCGGTTAAGGTGCCGCTCGCGTGTTTTGGCATAGTCCGCGCGGATCTCGGCGGTGAACGCGTCGCGCAGTTCGTTCGACAGCAGCTGGGTGCAGACGCCGACGGCGCGCGAGGCGTCCTTGACGTGCACCACGGCGTGTTCGTAGTGCGGTTCGATCTTGACCGCGGTGTGCGCCAGCGAGGTGGTCGCGCCGCCGATCAGGAGCGGAAGGGTAAAGCCCTGGCGCTGCATTTCGCGCGCGACGTGTCCCATTTCCTCCAGCGACGGCGTGATCAGGCCCGACAGCCCGATGATGTCGGCCTTGTGCTCCCTGGCCGCGTCGAGAATCTTCTGCGCCGGCACCATCACGCCCAGATCGACGATCTCGTAGCCGTTGCAGCCGAGCACCACGCCGACGATGTTCTTGCCGATGTCGTGAACGTCGCCCTTGACCGTGGCCATGACGACCTTGCCCGCGCTTTGCGCGTCGCCGACGCGTTTGTCGGCTTCGATGTAGGGAATCAGATGCGCTACGGCCTGCTTCATTACGCGGGCGGATTTCACCACCTGCGGCAGGAACATCTTGCCGGCGCCGAAGAGGTCGCCGACCACGTTCATCCCCGCCATCAGGGGGCCTTCGATCACGTGCAGCGGGCGCTCGGATTGCAGCCGCGCTTCCTCGGTATCCTCGACGATATACTGGGTGATGCCCTGCACCAGCGCGTGACTGATCCGCTCATTCACCGACAGCTGGCGCCAGGACAGGTCTTCGACTCTTTCCCTGGCGCCGCCCTTGACGTTTTCGGCCAGGCTCACCAGGCGCTCGGTCGAGTCGGCCCGGCGGTTGAGCAATACGTCCTCGACGCGTTCCTTCAGTTCCGGGTCGAGATTGGCGTAGACGCCGAGCTGGCCGGCATTGACGATGCCCATGTTCATGCCGGCCTGGATCGCGTGATACAGAAAGGCCGTATGGATCGCCTCGCGTACCGCGTCGTTGCCGCGGAACGAAAAGCTGACGTTCGACACCCCGCCGGACACGTGCGCGTGCGGCAGGTTCTGGCGGATCCAGCGGGTGGCTTCGATGAAATCGACCGCGTAGTTGGCATGCTCCTCGATGCCGGTGGCGATCGCGAAGATGTTGGGGTCGAAGATGATGTCCTCGGGCGGGAAGCCGACGGTTTCGGTCAGCAGTTTGTAGGCGCGCGCGCAGATCTCGGTCTTGCGCGCGTAGGTGTCGGCCTGGCCGGTTTCGTCGAAGGCCATCACGATCACCGCCGCGCCGTAGCGCAGGCACAGCTTCGCCCGCTCGATGAACTCGGCCTCGCCTTCCTTCA
>CAYVOR010000193.1:0-1979 GCA_964452995.1 uncultured Thiobacillus sp. | reverse complement strand
TCATGCGCGGCCGCACCTTCCTCAACAAGTTCCTCATCATCGACGAGGCGCAGAACCTCACGCCCAAGCAGATGAAGACGCTGATCACCCGCGCCGGCCCCGGCACCAAGGTGGTGTGCCTGGGCAATATTTCCCAGATCGACACGCCCTACCTCACCGAAGGCAGTTCCGGCCTCACCTACGTGGTCGACCATTTCAAGGGCTGGCCGCACAACGGCCATGTCACCCTGCAGCGGGGTGAACGTTCGCGCCTGGCCGACTATGCTGCAGAAGTGCTGTAACCGGAACTTCACAGGAGACACACCATGGTCGCTTCCACATCAAGACGCTGGATGATTCTCACCGCCGGCCTGACCCTGGCTCTACCCGTTCATGCCTTCGATTTCGGCAAAATGCTGAAGGACGTAATCAGCCAACCTGCCAGCCAGCCATCTGCCAGCGGTGTCGATGCACTCTCGAATGCCGACATTAACGCCGGACTCAAGGAAGCGCTGACCCGCGGCGCCGATGCCGCCGTCGCCCAGCTTGGCCAGAAAGACGGGTTCTTCGGCAACGCCGCGCTGAAAATTCCGCTGCCGCCCAGCCTGCAGAAAGCCGAAAAGGCCATGCGTCTGTTCGGCATGGGCAAACAGGCGGACGAACTGGTGCTGTCGATGAACCGCGCCGCGGAAGCCGCCGTGCCGGAAGCCAGGACCCTGCTGGTGGGGGCAGTGAAAGAGATGACGCTGGAAGACGCCAAGGGAATTCTGACGGGCGGCCAGACCTCGGCCACCGACTTTTTCCGCAGGAAAACAGAAACCCGGCTCGCCGAACGCTTCGAGCCCATCGTCAAGGCGAACACGGACAAGGTCGGCCTGGCTCAGCAGTACAACCAGTACGCCGGCACGGCGGCGCAATTCAACCTGATCGACAAAAAGCAGGCCAATGTCGAGCAGTACGTCACCCAGCAGGCGCTCGACCGCCTCTATACCCTGATCGGAGAGAAGGAAGCCGCCATCCGCGCCAACCCCATGCAGGCCGGCAGCGACTTGCTGAAAAAGGTCTTTGGTGCCGTCAGCGGTAAATGACATGTGCGGCTGCGGTATGCTGACGTTTGCCCCACCCGCCTTTTCACCTGCGATGACGACCATCAGAACGAAAGCATTCTGCCTGCTTGCCGGCTTGCTGCTCACTCTGCCCGCCCAGGCATGGGAAATCGGCGAATTCAGGAATGGCATGAGTCGTAGTGAAGTCGAGCAGAGCCTCAAGACCTGGCGTTTCGACCAGACCCTGCCGGTCGGCAACGACGGCCTGCTTGCCTACGATCTGGCCGGCAACCCGACCGGCCGCCGTTTCCTGTTCACCTTCTGCAACGACAAGCTGGTGGCCTTTGATCAGGAAATTGACCCCGACTTCCGCCACTTCATCACCATCGCGTCAAACTACTCCAATCTCTACGGCAATCCGCTCAAGGTCATTCCCTACAGCAGCGTCATCGCCAGCGGCGAGAAGAACCTGCTGGCCATGTTCTGGCGCAAGGGCACGGACTATCTGGGACTCAAATACGTGCTGTACGCCAACAGCGAACAGCTCTCCATGACCGTCCAGGTCGGCAACAACTGCTGGCAGGCACCGCGTTAGAGCGATTTGAGCTTCTGACGCCCGCAAGGTTCTCGCACTCCCATCGACTGTCCAGGCGTTTATCCGATCCTGTTTTTCCCGTGCAGGGACGAAATTCGCGTGAGCAGCCCTAGTGGGAGACGCCCGCGTCGGCGGGCATGGCATGAACACGGTTCCTGCCATCTTTCTTGGCTGCGTAGCACGCCATATCCGCCACATTCAGTGCATCGTCAATGGATTGTCCGATTCGAATGGGCACGACGCCGATGGCCACGCCTACCGAGAAGCGCCGGGCACGCCAGTGGAACTCGAAGCCATCGATGCTTGCCCGGATCTTCTCGGCAAGTTGAAGCGCGTTGTCCAGGGTCGCATGTTCCATC
>CAYVOR010000192.1:0-2015 GCA_964452995.1 uncultured Thiobacillus sp. | reverse complement strand
GTGAGCTGCAGTTCGTTCGTTTCCCCGTAGAACCGACGACCCTCGGAGTTCACGTCCACCCACGAGAATGACGGCAGCAGGAAATTGCGCAGATAAGATGTTTGCTGCTGTGGGTCGTAGATGCCGGGCCAGATCCCGCCGGACTGTCCCGGATTGCGCATGTGCCACATCTCGGCGCCGGCCTTTTGCATGATCCGCACGCCGTCGCCAGTGTTGTAGGGGGTGCCGAGCGGCTTGACGTTCCCCAGACCGTAATAATTTCGCTGCATGTCGGGGCTGGCTTCGTATCCGCCCACCGCCATGATCACGCCTCGCGTGGCGCGCACCGCTTTCCGTTTGCCCTGGTGCTCGATCCAGGCGCCGAACACTTCGAGCGTGTCCGGGTCCTGGATCAGGTCGACCACGGGCGCTTCGTACCACACGGGCACTTTGCGCTTGTCTACGTTGGCCTTCAGTGCCAGCCACACTCCCGACGGGACGGGCAATATGGTCGCAGAGTGCTGTACCGCCTCGGCGGCGCCGAACTCGGGAAACTCCAGCACCACGTCGCGCGAAGACCAGCCGGATCCGTGCAGGTACTCCGCGCCGACGTCGGCGGCGATCTTCTCGATCCACGGCTCCAGCGCGACCATGCGGGACGCCCACTGGTCGAGCAAGTCCTCGGGAACCGGGTTATCCACGCTCATGGCGCGGTGATAGGTCTTCAGCGCTTCCGCATTTTTCGAAATCAGCAGCGACTGCCCTGACACGCGCGCGTTGCCACCGACGAACTGCGGCGGCGCTTTCTCAACGATGAGAAGGCGCGCGCCAGGATCGGTGTCAGAAGCTTCGATAGCCGCGGCCGCTCCCGCGCAGCCGAATCCGCAAATCAGCACATCGCATTCGGTATCCCAGTTCTCGACACTATTAAGGCTCGCCATGGGTGGACTACTCCGGAACTCCGTTACATCAGCGGACGCTAAGAAATCACAGGCCAAGTCCCGAAGCAAACAATCGGTTGTCTTTATGTACAAATAATAGTTGTATAACGGGTATGGAAATCCGCCAACTGGAACATGTGCTCGCGGTGGCCGAAGCGGGCAGCCTGACCCGTGCTTCGCAACGGACGGGACTCACTCAGCAGGCCCTTTCCAAGAGCCTGGCGCGCCTGGAAGAACACCTGGGCGCGCACCTGTTCGAGCGTACGGTACGCGGCATGGCCTTGACGCGGCTGGGCGAAACGGTCGTCGAGCACGCCCAGGAGGTCGTCGCCACGGCCGCGCGGTTGCAAGCGGCTACTACGGCGGAGATCGCCCGCAAGCATGACAAGATCGTCATAGGCCTCAGCCCTATCGCCGCCGCGACCCATCTCGGCGAGCGCGTGGCGGATTTCGCGCGGCGCCACCCTGACGTGAGCCTGAAGGTCGAAGACGGCATCGACCGGCAATTCGTTGCCGGGCTGCATCGCGGACGGTTCGACTTCGCCCTGGCGACCCAGTCGGAGCGGGCCGGCGAGGATCTGCTGATGGAACAAGTCGCCCTGGAAAGGTGGGGGGTGGCCGGCCGGCGCGGAAATCCGGTACTCGGACGTGCAAAGACGGTAGGTGATCTGGCCAGAGCGTCCTGGGTCATCGGCGCCAATACCGATCTGCTCGACGAAAAGGTGGAGCGTTCCTTCAACGCAGCCGGACTCACCCGACCCATGCCCGGGATCCTGACGACATCGGTGCTGTTCGCATTGACCGCCCTGTCGCAATCGGGTTATTTGGCGATCCTGCCGCGCTCCATCAGCGAAACCCTGCCGAACCTCGACTGGAAGGATCTCAGCGATGGTGCCTGGACGACGCCGGTCTACCTGATGCGGCGCAAGCGCACCCACCTGAACGCAGCGGCGCGGGCCCTGCTCACGGAAATCACCGGCCGCAGCGGCTTCTGACGCGCAGGCTAGAAGGGTTTCGTCACGCCAAGGAAGGCGATCGAAATCGAAGTCAGCCAGAACGTGAACACCAGCTTGCGGGTAAACGGATAGCTGCGTG
>CAYVOR010000191.1:0-2022 GCA_964452995.1 uncultured Thiobacillus sp. | reverse complement strand
CGCCCCAGATCCTGATCCGGCAGGTAATAGAACGGCAGGCCGTCCTTGAGCGTTTTCAGCACGGGCTTGATGCCATCCGCCTTGGAAATCAGCCTGGGCGAAAAAAAACGCGAGCGTCCGTACAGCATCAGCCTGTCGGAGACCGGGTTGCGCGCGGGCGCGTACATCGAGGCGATCTGGCGATCCATGCTCAGTCGCACGCCGCCCATGTCGAGCCCGACGAAATGCGGCGCCATCCAGATCACCGGCCGCACGCCGTCGCCCATCGCGGCTTCCGGATTGTCGATCCGGATCAGGCGCCGCAGGCGCGCCTCGGAGCCCCACCACAGCAACCCATGCTCGAGCACGGCGCGCATCGAGGCCTGATAGGTCTGCCGCAGCCAGCGGTCGCGCACCGGCCTGGGCGTATCGGGAAAACACAGGGCGAGGTTGGTGGCGACGATATGCCGGCGCTTGCCCGGCAGCAGCGCCACCAGCCCGCCCAGCGCGTTGCCGAGGGCCGCCTGCAGCGGCAGCGGCAGCCAGTGCAGCAGCCACAGGAACGCGACGCCGAGCCAGGCGGGCAGCAGCGATGGGCGTAGCAGGGTATTGGAACCCTTGGAGCTGGCAGGCTTCATTCTTCGGACAGGTCGTCAGGGTGCATCACGCCGCCGGGACGCTTGTGGCGGTTGTAGCTCCACATGTATTGCGCAGGAAAGCGCACGACGATGTCTTCCACACTCCGGTTGATCAGGCGGGCCGCGGCAGACTTGTCTGCTGGCAGCGGGGTTTCCAGCGGAAAAACGTGGATATGGTAGCCACGACCCCAGCTCAGGCGTTCGGCCGCGACGAAGAAGGCGGCGGCGCCGGTCTTGCGCTGCAGGCTGGCGACCAGCGTCGGCGTATAGGCGGGGCGACCGAAGAACGGCGCCCACACGCCATCGCCGCCGGTGGCCACCTGATCGGGCAGGATGCCGATCGCCTCGTGGCGTTTCAGCGCGGCCAGCTGGGCGCGCACACCGGACAGATCGGTCGGTACCAGCGTTGCCTGACCGCGCTGGCGGCCGGCCAGCATCAGGGCCGCCAGCACGGCCTTGCGCGGCGGCTTGTACATGGCCGTGAACGGATGCAGCGACGCGTAATACAGATTGATCATTTCGAAGCAGCCGACATGCGGGCCGATCAGGATGATGCCCTTGCCCGCCGCGCGCGCGGCGTCGATATGTTCCCAGCCGCTGGTGCCCTTGACCAGTTTCACCACCTTGTCGAAGGGACGCAGCCACACCGGCAGGAGCTCGACGAGAGCCTTGCCGGATTCGCCGATGGCCTGGCGCAGCAGGCGATTGCAATCACGCCCGGGCGTACACAGCCCGCTGTCGAACAGGTTGTTGCGCATGCGCCCGGAATGGCGGCCCGGCGCCCAGTAAAGGAACCAGCCTACAGCGATGCCCAGCCCGTGCAGCAGCGGCAGCGGCAAACGAGCCAGCAGTTTCAGCAGGAAGATCACGTGGGCAGACTCCACATGGGTTGCCGCCCATGGTGGATCGGGGCAATCCGGAGCGAATTGACGCTGAGGGGCGAGGCGAGGCACAATGCACGCGTTCGAGCCGCCGCGTTAATCTGGACAACTTGCGGGCGGGATACAAATACAGCTAAAGCGTCACCGCTCTGTTGGTCCCCCGAGCCGGTTACGCAGTCGGTAACCGGGACTACAGGAGCTGTCATGCAAAAGGATTTCATTTTCACGTCTGAGTCGGTGTCCGAAGGGCACCCCGACAAGATGGCGGACCAGGTGTCGGATGCGGTGCTCGACGCGATTCTAACCCAGGACAAACATGCACGCGTGGCGTGCGAGACGCTGCTGACCACCGGTCTGTGCGTCATCGCCGGCGAGATCACCACCTCGGCGGTCATCGACTACAACCAGATCGCACGGCAGACCATCAAGCGCATCGGCTACGACTCGTCCGACATCGGCTTCGACTACAACACCTGCGCGGTGCTGGTCACCGTCGGCAAGCAGTCGCCCGACATCGCGCAGGG
>CAYVOR010000190.1:0-2046 GCA_964452995.1 uncultured Thiobacillus sp. | reverse complement strand
TGCACGCTGACCGGGCTTTGCAGCCAGCCCTGGCGGATGCCCGCGACCGCCGCGGCGCAGGCACCGGTGCCGCAGGCCAGCGTCTCGCCGGCGCCGCGCTCGTATACGCGCAGGCGGATGTCGTGCGGCGTCAGCACCTGCATGAAGCCGGCGTTGACGCGCTGCGGAAAACGCGAATGCGATTCGATGGCGGGACCGAGAATATCCACCGGCGCGCTGTCGAGATCGTTCACCCGCAGCACCGCGTGTGGATTGCCCATCGACAGGACGGCGATGTCGAGGACATGCTGGCCGACCTTGAGCGCATAGGTCATCGCTTCGGCGTCGGCGGTGAACGGGATGTCGGCGGGCGCGAAACGCGGCGCGCCCATGTCGACCGCCACCTGGCCGTTCGCGAGCAGGCGCGGCTCGATCACGCCGGATGCGGTTTCCACGCGGATCGCCGTCTTGCCGGTCAGCCCCTTGTCGCGCACGAAGCGCACGAAGCAGCGCGCGCCGTTGCCGCACTGCTCGACTTCGCCGCCGTCGGCGTTGAAGATGCGGTAGCGGAAATCGACGTCGTCGCGCGCGGATGTCTCCACCAGCAGAATCTGGTCGCAGCCGATGCCGACATGGCGGTCGGCGATGCGGCGGCAGTGCGCCGGCGTGAGCGCGACGCGCTGGCTGACGCCGTCGAACACGACGAAGTCGTTGCCGAGGCCGTGCATTTTGGTGAATTTCAGTTTCATGCCCTGTCGGGTAGTCATCCGGTTTTGAGTCTGATGTAGTCCTTGAGCAGGCAGCGGTCCATGACCACGGTCATGCCGCCCGCCTGTGCCCGCTGTGCGGCGTCTTCATGAACGATGCCTTCCTGGATCCATATGGCGGTCGGCAACTGATGCACCGTCGAAAATGGTTGGTGCAGAGAGTGTAGCGCCAGGCACTGTTCGACGATAGCCGGCACATGCCCGGCAGCACGAAATACGTTGACCAGATCGACTGCGAACGGGATGTCGGCGAGGCGGGCATAGGCCTTCTCGCCCAATACTTCGTCCACCAGCGGACGTACCGGAACGATGCGGTAGCCGTAGCGCTGCATTGCTTGCGACACCCAGTAGCTCGGGCGTGCAGGCTGCGGCGACAGGCCAACGACGGCGATGGTTTTGACGCGATCGAGCAGCGCGCGCAAGCAGGCGTCGTCGGGATTGGCGAATCTCACAGGGACAGCTCCATGATGTGATCGTCCATGATGAAGCCGTCGCCGATGTCGAACACGCGCGATTCGGTGATGGTGAATCCGTATTTAAGATAGGCAGCGATGGCCTGCGCATTGCCGCGATTCACCTGCAGCCGCAGACGGCGCGCCTGCCGCTGGCGCGCCCAGTCCCCGACGGATTGCAGCAGCGCCGTGCCGATGCCCTGACGTTGATGGTCGGGATGAACGTAGAGCTTGTCGAGCTTGCAGTGCGCGCCCGCCAGCAGCGCGTGGGCGAATCCCACCGTGGTCCGGTTTCTTTCGGCAACCTGCCAGGCGTGATCCGGGTCGTCGAGCTGCGAGAGGATGTGGTCGGCAGCGTAGCGGTCGGCCAGCATGGCGTCGATCTGCGCCTGCGAGATCAATGCCGGGTAGGTGGCCTGCCAGACGATGCGCGCCAGTGCGCAGACGGTATCGACCTCCTGCCGCTGCAGGCGATGCAGGTGCGTGTCATCCATACAGGCTGGCCTCGCCTTCCGGGCGCGTCTTGAAGCGGCGATGCAGCCATAGATACTGCGACGGCATCTCGCGGATGCGTTCCTCGATGAAGGCATTCATGCGCGCGACGTCGGCGTCCAGATCGTCGCTCGGGAAGCTGTCCCACGGTGGATAGAAGCGCACGCGATAGCCCTGGCCGCCGGGCAGCTGACGCGTGATGACGGGAACGATCTGCGCACCCGTGAGTTTGGCCAGCCGCGGCAGCGCCGACACGGTGGCAGCCGGAATGCCGAAGAACGGGGCAAATACCGCATTGAGTCGCCCCAGATCCTGATCCGGCAGGTAATAGAACGGCAGGCCGTCCTTGAGCGTTT
>CAYVOR010000189.1:0-2074 GCA_964452995.1 uncultured Thiobacillus sp. | reverse complement strand
CAACGGCCGCTGCCGCATGGGCAGCGCAGTGCTGGACATGGCGATGGCCTGCCGCGCGCCGCCGATCAGCGCGCACGGCTGTCGGCCGAGTGGTGCTCGGCGTATTCGGGATCGGAGGTCGTCTCGAAACTGCGGTCGGCGGCCCAGGCATCGAGGTCGGCCACGGCGTACATGACGCGGCGGCCGAACTTGCGAAAGCGCGGGCCGCCGCCGATCACGCGCTGCTTTTCCAGCGTGCGCGGCGACAGCCGCAGGTACTCGGCGGCTTCGTCGTTGGTGAGATAGCGTTGGGGCTGCGCGGCAGCGGTCGAGACAGTGGCGGCAGGCCGCAAGGGAGCGGGACGCATGGTGTGAACCTCCATCGGTTGAAAGCGCCCGGCCACACAGCGCGACCGGATGGAGGCAGTCTCAGAAAACCAAGCTGTCCTGCTCAGGGCCGTTTTGCGTCGTCCTCAAAACGACCCTTCTCAAGCGGCGGAAGCTGTGCTAGGTGGCGATAGCCGCCGCGCATCAGCGCATCGCCGCGCCGCACCAGGCGGCGCACCTTCGAGCGCAGGCCGCCGTCGCTGTACCAGTCGGCCACAGCGTCGGCACCGAACAGTCCTTCGCCCACATCGCGCAAGGACGCGCCCGCGAGGGTCGCGTCGAGCGCCTGCAAGGTGTGCAGTTCCAGCAGCGCGGAAGGTGTTGGCCTGGGCGTGGTGGCAGCGAAGGTCGCGCCGCGTGCATGACCACGCACAGGCGCGGCAGTGCCGCTCCGTTGGGCATAGGCCACGGCCATGCCGTCCTCCAGGCCGGGCGCCAGCGCAAAGCGCAGGCAATGGCCTGGGCTGCGCGCGATCAGCGCCAGCTTCTTGCCGTCGTGGAACAGTTGCTTGTGGCCGGGGATGCGCCAGAACGCGAAGGCGGTGGCATCCTGCGGCGGATCAGCGTCGGGGTAGAGCTGCACCACGGCGGCATGACCAGGCAGCCAGGCCGGATGCGCGTCACGCGCATCCAGCATCGGATCTTCCAGCAGGCGCAAGCCCCAGCGATGCGCTGCTTCAGGCCGGCGATGACGGCGCAGCCAGTCGAGCCGGTAGTCGGGATGCCTGCGCAGGTACTCCCAAGCGAGCGCGAGCGCATCCAGCCAAAAGACATACAGGTATGCGGCAGTCGGATACCAATGCGCGAGGTGATGAGGATTGACCATGACGCCTCCTCCTGCGAACAGGACTCGCCGCCACGGAAGAACTACGCGCTACATCGCCCTCGTCGGAACGTCATGGGTTAAAAAGGCGGATGGGGCTGTCAAGACCGATTGGCTCCGATGTGTTGCGGTATTCGTCTCAATGCTGCGGCGGCAGCGCCCCGACCGGGGACACTGCACAAGCCAGCCTGCCGCAATCCGCGCCAAGCATCCTGTCTATTTGGGTCAGACTGGTGGGGCTACGCCGCAAGAATCCCGATTGAGACTTACCCGGTATGACACCAGACTGAAAAAGTCACAGTAGGCCGTATTCAGTCCGGGATCGCTCCGTCGCGCTCGGCCAGCCGGGTGTATTCCGACAGCGTGCGCGTGGGGCGGAAATAGAGGTCGCGCATCACGGGCTGCTGGCGCGGCCCGACGATGCCGGCCAGCTCGGACAGCTTGACGGTTCCCTGCGCCGGCATCCCGATTCCCAGGTCGATGAGTCCCCAGGCGGTGTCGCCATCGGCGGGATCGAGTGCGGCCAGCAGCCAGGTCACATGCGCGTCCGGCGTGAACAGCCGCACCACGGGCACCGGGTCGATGGCCCGGCCAGCGGCGCGGGCCTCGCCGTTGGCGAGCAGTTGCGCGCGCTCCGGGACGGTGGCGAGTAGCTGGGGCATGGTCGGCAATCCCACAAATCCAATGATGCACGGATGCGGTTTCACGCCCAAGCGCAGAACCGCCAAACCGGATTTACGCCTTCGTGCGCAAGCACGGATGCGCTTGCGTGGCTTTGCTGGAACCCGTCGATGCGGATTTCCGTAAAGGCACAAAAACGTAGAACACCAAATGAACACTATAGATTGTAGCCCTATAGGGCGCAATGGGCTGTCATCTTGGTTT
>CAYVOR010000188.1:0-2075 GCA_964452995.1 uncultured Thiobacillus sp. | reverse complement strand
GTGTACCTGGGCTCGGCGGAGCTGGCGGCGATCTGCGCGATCCTGGGCCGCATCCCGACGCGCGAGGAATACCTCGCCGGCACCGGGGTCATCAGCGCGCAGGGCGATGCGATCTACCGCTACATGAACTTCGACCAGATCGAGGAATACCGCGAGGTGGCCGAGGGCGTGACGGACTGAGCGTCCGTTTCATCGATGGATGCAAGACAAGAAGCCCGGCCCTGTGCCGGGCTTCTTCGTTCATGAGGATGGCAGCAGTGAGGGAAAGTCCGCGACGTGGGCAGCACTCCATGGAAGATGATTACCTGCGACCATTTCTACCGTGCGCAGGTCAAACGCAACTTGTTTCGTGCAACGCGCACACGGCTTGATCTCAATCAAGCCATCTTCGTGCCTTTTGCGTTTGACTGGTCACGGGTTTATCCAATGAGGCTCAATGCCATGAACACCGTTAGACAATTGCTCGCAATCTGCCTGTGCCTCCAGGTCTGCGTGGTCGTCGCTGCGACGGGCGGGAGTGACCGCGGCAAAGCCGTCTACTCCACCTATTGCATCAGCTGTCATGGCGTGAACGGGCAGCCCGAACTCGACTCGCCGCTGGTCCAGAGCCTGGAAATCACGCCCGCGAATTTTTCCGACATCCTGTTCAACAGTCGCGAACCGGCGTCGACCTGGAAAGGCGTGATCACCCACGGTGGGCCGGCGCTCGGCTTTTCCGTCTCGATGCCGCCTTTCGGCGAAACCCTGACCGAGGCCGACATCGATGCCGTGCTCGACTACATCAAGACCGACATCGGCGGCACCCACGACTACCCGGACGGCGCGCTCAACCTGTATCTGCCGATGCGGACCAAGAAGGCGTTTCCGGAAGACGAGTGGGTGTGGAAGACGCGCTACAGCGACGTGGACGGCGGCCACTCCTGGAAGAACACGCTGGAGTACGAGTTCCGCATCGGCACGCGCGCACAGGGCGTTCTCGAAGTCAGCCACGAGGCCAATGGCGACACCTCCCGCTTCAGTGCGTTCGAGCCCGGATTCAAGTACGTCCTCAAGCACGACCGGCAGGCGGGCTTCATCCTCACCGGCGCGGTCCAGCTTGGCGTACCGCTGAACGGCGACGCGCACTGGCAGCTCCTGCCCTATCTCGCGGTCGGCAAGATCCTCAATGACGATTTCACCTTCCAGGGCAGCGCCCGGCTGAAGCTGGATCTGGACGATTCCGACAGGAGCAGCGCGGAGCTCGCCGGCGTCGTGCACTGGACCTACACCCCCTGGCCGCGAAGCGTTTTCCCGGCGCTGGAAATCGTGGCCGAGGTGCCGTTCGAGCGCGGCATCGGCCCGGCGCGCAAGGAAGCCGTGCAGTGGTCCGCGCTGCCGCAGGCCCGCATCGGCCTCAACAAGCGCGGCAACATTGCCCTCAACGTTGGCGCGGAGCTGCCGCTCAACGACACCCAGCGCTACGACTGGCGCGGCTACGTCTATTTCATCTGGGACTTCGCCGACGGAGGGCTTTTCGACGGATGGTAGGAGGCAAGGGGAAGAGCCGTACCAAGGTGAGAAGTCGGCAAGGCGCGGGCGACCGCTAAGGAAAGTCTGAGCAAGTCTCTTCCGTCGTTCCAGCGAAGGCTGGAACCCATTCTAAAACAGCAACATGGATCCCAGCCTTCGCTGGGATGACGGCTTGTTCAGAGGTTCCCTAAGGCGCCTTCGGCGTGGCCGGCGCGCGCACCGAGATGCCCGGCTGCTCGCTGTGCATGGGCAACCAGGCGCAGATCCGCGAGGGCAGCACCGCCATGTCCACCTCCACCCGCAACTTCCCCAACCGCCTGGGCCGCAACACCAACGTGTACCTGGGCTCGGCGGAGCTGGCGGCGATCTGCGCGATCCTGGGCCGCATCCCGACGCGCGAGGAATACCTCGCCGGCACCGGGGTCATCAGCGCGCAGGGCGACCAGATCTACCGCTACATGAACTTCGATCAGATCGAGGAGTACCGCGAGGTGGCGGAAACCGTGGAGGCGTAGGAATCCGTTCCAGCCATGCAGGACAAGAAGCCCGGCCCTGTGCCGGGCTTC
>CAYVOR010000187.1:0-2110 GCA_964452995.1 uncultured Thiobacillus sp. | reverse complement strand
TACCAGATCAGCCAGCTGGCGAAGCCCATCGTCGAGGGCGGCGCGCTCAAGATCGTCGTGGACGGCGAAGAAAAAACGATCCACCTCACTCGCGCCCACATGGAGGAGGACGCCGGCAAATCGCTGCACGAGGACTTCCACGGCATGACCGGCATCGATCTGAACCGCGCCGGCACGCCGCTGCTGGAGATCGTCTCCGAGCCCGAGATGCGTTCCTCGGCGGAAGCCGTCGCCTACGCCCGCGCGCTGCACACGCTGGTGACCTGGATCGGCATCTGCGATGGCAACATGCAGGAAGGCAGCTTCCGGGTCGATGCCAACGTCTCGGTGCGCCCGGTCGGACAGGCCGAATTCGGCACCCGCCGCGAAATCAAGAACCTCAATTCCTTCCGCTTCCTGCAGCAGGCGATCGATTATGAAGTGCGCTGGCAGATCGAGACGCTGGAGGATGGCGGCCGCATCGAGCAGGCAACCGTGCTGTTCGACCCGGACCGCGGCGAGACGCGCATGATGCGCAGCAAGGAAGACGCGCACGACTACCGCTACTTTCCCGACCCCGACCTGCTGCCGGTCAGGCTCGACGACGCCTGGATCGAAGCCGTGCGTGCCGCGCTGCCCGAACTGCCCGTCGCGATGCAGGCGCGCTTCCAGAACGACTACGGCGTGTCGGCCTACGATGCGGCGGTGCTGACCGGCGCGCGCGCGCTCGCCGAGTACTTCGAGACCACCGCAAAAGCCTGCGGCCAGGGCAAGCTCGCGGCCAACTGGGTGATGGGCGAACTCTCCGCGGCACTGAACAAGGCCGAACTCGACATCACGGCGAGCCCGGTGTCCGCAGCCCAGCTTGGCGCATTGATCGCGCGCATCCAGGACGGCACCCTCTCCGGCAAGCTCGCCAAACAGGTGTTCGAAGGGCTGTGGGAAGGCGCCGGCGAAGTCGACGCCATCATCGAGGCGCGCGGCCTCAAGCAGATGTCCGATTCGGGCGAGCTTGAAAAGATCATCGACGAGGTGCTCGCCGCCAACCCGAAGTCAGTCGAGGAATTCCGTTCCGGCAAGGACAAGGCCTTCAACGCGCTGGTCGGCCAGGTGATGAAGGCGAGCCGCGGCAAGGCCAATCCGGCGCAGGTCAACGAACTGCTGAAGGCCCGGCTGCAATAGAAAGGGGCGCCGTCTGGCGCCCCTTTTCACGACCGCACGCTGGCTCACTTGCTGGTCAATTCGCGGAAACGCGCCTTGTCCGCGGCGTATTTCTCGCGTACCTGCTGCATGCCATTCTGATTTTTCTCGATGGTGCGATTCAGTTCGTTGCTTTCGCGAAGAGTCTGGTCCAGTTGTTCCTGCAGTCCGGGTCCAACCTTGCGGCCCGACTCTTGTATGGTTGCAATGCGGGTGCGCAGGTCGGCCAGGTTGGCATCGACCGCCTTGGCCCGGATTTCGGCCCCGCGAATCATCAGCTTGTAGTTTTCCAGCGCCCGGTCACGCGCCAGGTCGATCTCCGCCTCGGTGGTGTAGGTCTGGGTCAGCGCACGGTCGAGCTGCGCCTGCCTCTGCTGCTCGGCCTCGATGCGTTTCTGCTCGGCCTCGCGCTCGGCCTGCGCCTGGCGTTCGGCTTCCGATTGCGTACGCTTGATGACATTGCCCTGCTTGCTCAACTCGGCGCCGCCGCTTTTCTGATAGGTCGTCGGCGGGGTGTCGCTGTAATGCACGCGGCCGTTGCCGTCCACCCAGCGGTACATGCCCGCCACGGCCGGGCTCGACGCCAGCAGCGAAACGACGGCGGCAACCAGCAGCAGGCTAGACGCCATACCTTGTACGGTAAGCTGCCACGGCCTGCAATTCAGCTTGTCGGTTTGCATCACGTTCCAGAAACTCCACCAAATCGTCCAGCGTGACCACGGCCACCACTGGAATGTCATATTGTTCCCGCACTTCCTGTACGGCGGACTGCCTGCCCGTTCCACGTTCCATGCGGTCCAGCGCGATCACCACGCCGGCCGGTTCGGCGCCCGCGCGGCGGATCAGATCCACCGACTCGCGCACCGAGGTGCCCGCCGAGATCACGTCGTCGACGATCAGCACGCGGCCTTGCAGCGTCGCGCCGACCACC
>CAYVOR010000186.1:0-2129 GCA_964452995.1 uncultured Thiobacillus sp. | reverse complement strand
TCGATACGGAAAAACTGGCGAGCCGGCTACTGCTGCAGGTGCACGACGAACTCATTCTCGAAGTGCCCGAACACGAGCTCGATCGCGTGCGTGCCGAACTGCCGGCGCACATGTGCGATGTCGCCGAACTCAAGGTGCCGTTGCGTGTCGGGGTTGGAACGGGACGTAACTGGGAAGCTGCCCACTGACCCATACCGGGCAAAGGACGACCGATCCGGCCGGACCAGTCCTTCAAGACTGGACGCCGTACCCTATTTCTTCAGGCTGTCCCGGATCTCGCGCAGCAGCACGATATCTTCCGGCGGCGCAGCGGGTGCAGGCGGGGCTTCCTTCTTCAGCCGGTTGATCTGCTTGACGAGGATGAAGACGATGAACGCCAGGATGATGAAATTCAGCAGGATGGTCAGGAAGCTGCCGTAGGCGAATACCGGTATGCCGGCCTTTTTCACTTCCACCAGCGTCATCGCCACGCCTTCCGGCACGGTCTTCAGCGGCAGGAACAGGTTGGAAAAATCGAAGCCGCCGAATAGCGCGCCGACGATCGGCATGATGAGGTCATTAACGATCGAATCGACGATCTTGCCAAAAGCCGCGCCGATAATGACGCCGACCGCCAGGTCCATGGCATTGCCCTTGACCGCGAACGCCTTGAATTCAGACATGAAGCTCATGCTTGTTTCCTCCATTTATCGTTGAAATGCAGCCTAGTTGATAGTAGTGGCTCATGAGGCATATCTCCAGCCCGAAATGTAAATTTTTCACGCTTGGTCGAGACCCGCGAGGAGGGTAAAATGCCACCCCTTATGCGTATCGGTCATCACCTTCTCAAGAACCGCCTGATCGTCGCCCCCATGGCCGGGGTGACCGACCGGCCTTTCCGCCAGCTATGCAAAAAACTCGGCGCGGGCATGGCCGTGTCCGAGATGGTGACATCGAACTCGCTGCTCTATGGTTCGGCCAAGACGGCGCGGCGCGCCAACCACGAAGGCGAGGTCGATCCGATCAGCGTGCAGATCGCCGGCGCCGACACGAAAATGATGGCGGAAGCCGCGCGCCATAACGTCGACCGTGGCGCGCAGATCATCGACATCAACATGGGCTGCCCAGCCAAGAAGGTATGCAACGTGATGGCGGGTTCGGCGCTGCTGCAGGACGAATCACTGGTCGGACATATCCTCGACGCCGTGGTGAAGGCCGTGCCCGAAGTTCCGGTAACGCTGAAGATCCGCACCGGCTGGGACCGCGAGCACCGCAATGCGCTGAACATTCTGAAGATCGCGGAAAACGCCGGGGTGCAGGCGCTGGCGATGCACGGCCGCACCCGTGCGTGCGGCTATAGCGGCGACGCCGAATACGACACCCTGCGCGCAGTGAAGGCGGAAGCGCGCATTCCCGTCATCGCCAACGGTGACATCACCACGCCGGAAAAGGCGCAATACGTTCTCGCGTACACTGGCGCCGATGCGGTCATGATCGGTCGCGCCGCGCAGGGGCGGCCGTGGATTTTCCGCGAGATCGAGCATTACCTGGCTACCGGTAGTCATCTGCCGCAACCCGAAGTGGCGGAAATCCACGCCATTCTGCTCGAACACATTCACGATCTGTATGCCTTTTACGGTGATGTCACCGGTGTGCGCGTGGCGCGCAAGCATATTTCCTGGTACACAAAAGGACTGGTTGGCAGCAGCGCTTTTCGGCATACGATGAACCAGTTCGATTCGGTTGCCGAACAACTCGCCGTCGTCAACGAGTACTTTGCCCAGGCGGCACGCGCCGACAGCCGCCTGCGTTACGAAGCCAGTTATGACAACGATACCAATACTGCGAAGAACATGCCGCCTGCCTCACGGCTCGCGGCATAACGGGGGACTTCAACATGATGGAAGAAAACGAAATCGCCGCGTGCATACGGCGGTCGCTCAACCGCTATTTCAAGGATCTTGACGGCGAAACACCCAGCGAAATCTACAACATGGTGGTGAGTGCGGTGGAAAAACCCTTGCTGGTCTGCATCCTCGATCGTGCCGAAGGCAACCAGACCCGCGCCGCCGACATGCTCGGCATCAACCGCAACACCCTGCGCAAGAAAATGCGTGAACATGGCCTTTTCGATTGACCATTCCCGACCC
>CAYVOR010000185.1:0-2210 GCA_964452995.1 uncultured Thiobacillus sp. | reverse complement strand
GTCGCCTTCCTGGATGTCGTTGAAGTTCTTCAGCGACAGACCGCATTCGAAGTTGGCCTTGACTTCCTTGACGTCATCCTTGAAGCGTTTGAGCGAATCGAGTTCACCCTGATGGATCACCACGTTGTTGCGTAGCAAGCGAACACCGGCGTTGCGTTTGATCACGCCTTCCTGCACATAGCAGCCGGCAATGGTGCCGATCTTGGAAATGTGGAAGACCTGGCGGATTTCCACCATGCCGATGACGCTTTCCTTCTTCTCGGGCGCCAGCATGCCCGACAACGCGGCTTTCACTTCATCCACTGCTTCGTAGATGATGTTGTAGTAGCGAATGTCCACATTGCTGGATTCAGCCAGCTTGCGTGCCGTTGCATCGGCACGCACGTTAAAGCCGATCAGCACGGCCTTGGAGGCAAGCGCAAGGTTGACGTCGGATTCGGTGACGGCGCCGACGCCGCTGTGGATGATGTTGACCTTGACCTCGTCGGTCGACAGCTTGCCCAGGGCATACGCCAGACCTTCATAGGAACCCTGGGTGTCGGACTTGAGGATGATGGGCAGATGCTGCACTTCGCCCTGGCCCATCTGGCCGAACATCGATTCCAGATTGGCGGCCTGTTTTTTCGCCAGCTGTACGTCGCGGAACTTGCCCTGACGAAACAGCGCAATCTCACGCGCCTTGCGCTCGTCCGGCAGTACCATCACGTCCTCGCCCGCCTGGGGCACGTCCGAGAGGCCCTGAACTTCGACCGGAATCGACGGGCCCGCTTCGGTGACGGGTTTGCCCGCTTCGTCCAGCATGGCGCGCACGCGGCCATAGACCTGACCGGCCAGCACCATGTCGCCACGGCGCAGGGTGCCGGATTGCACCAGCAGCGTAGCAACCGGGCCCTTGCCCTTGTCGAGGCGCGCTTCGATGACGAGACCTTTGGCGGGACCATCGGCGACGGCCTGCAGTTCGAGCACTTCGGCCTGCAGCAGGATGGCGTCGAGCAGACCGTCGATATTGGTGTTGGCCTTGGCCGACACTTCGACGAACTGGGTGTCGCCACCCCATTCCTCGGGGGTGACGCCCTGGGCGACGAGTTCCTGGCGGATGCGCTCCGGGTTGGCCTCGGGTTTGTCGATCTTGTTCACCGCTACCACCAGCGGCACGTTGGCCGCCTTGGCGTGGTGGATGGCTTCGATCGTCTGCGGCATCACGCCGTCGTCCGCCGCCACCACCAGCACCACGATGTCGGTCGCTTTCGCGCCGCGTGCCCGCATCGCGGTGAACGCCTCGTGGCCCGGGGTGTCGAGGAAGGTGATGACACCCTTTTCGGTTTCGACGTGGTAGGCGCCGATATGCTGGGTGATACCGCCGACTTCGCCAACGGCCACACGGGTGCGGCGGATGGTATCGAGCAGCGAGGTTTTGCCGTGGTCGACGTGGCCCATTACGGTGACGACCGGCGGGCGGGCATGCATTTCTATCTCACCCGTCTCACCGGCGTCGATGAGGAAGGCTTCCGGCGTGTCGAGTGCGGCGGGCTTGCCAATATGTCCCATTTCCTCGATCACGATAATGGCCGTTTCCTGGTCGAGTACCTGGTTGATGGTCACCATGCTGCCCAGTTTCATCAGGGCCTTGATGACTTCGGCCGCCTTCACCGACATCTTGTGGGCAAGTTCGGCCACCGTGATCGTTTCGGGTACCAGCACCTCGCGCACGATCGGCTCGGTCGGGGCGACAAAGGTGGTTTCTTCGTGGCCGCCCCGGGTCTTGCCCTTGCGGCCGCGCCAGCCTGCATCAGGCGCAGCGCCGCCACGTGTCTTGAGCCCGCCCTTGCGGCGTGCGGCATCGTCTTTCCAGGTTCCTCCGGCCTTCTTGTCCGGGCCCTTGGCACCCTTGGCTGCGCCGGGCTTGTCTGGCTTGTGCAGCGTTTTTACCGTCGGCGCGGCCGGCGCGGCAGGGGCGGCAGCTTTCTCGGCTTCCAGCAGTCTGGCTGCTTCGCGCGCGGCTTCCGCCTGCTTGCGCAGCGTCTCGCGCTCGAGACGAGCTCGCGCATCCGAAGCCTGGCGTTCCTGCAGGGCCTGATGGCGGCGAGTCTCTTCCTCACGCGCCTTGACTTCCGCTTCGTTGAGGATCGAAGCCTTCTTGATGCGGGTGGTTTTTTTCACTGCCGGAGCAGGTTTTGTTTCCGGTTCCGCAGCCGTTTCGGCAGGCGCGG
>CAYVOR010000184.1:0-2224 GCA_964452995.1 uncultured Thiobacillus sp. | reverse complement strand
GCGAAGGATGGCGAGGCGACCGTGCGCTACCGGGTGCGCTACCACTGGTAGACGCCAGGTTGGCCGGGAAAGCAGCCGGTTCCCCGACTGCCTTCCCGGCTCCTGCTTCCCCCCGTTTCAGAACTTTTGCGAGAACTTCAGCCCGTAAGTGCGCGGCTGGTTGGTGATGATGTAGGGACGGGTACAGATCTGCTCATCGCACTGTGCAAATCGCGTGATATCCGCGCGCTTGTCAAATGCATTGTCGACGAACAGTTCGAACGAATAGTTCTGCTTGCCGAGACCAAAGCTGAAGTCAGCGACGCCGTATGCACGGTTCGGGCCGCCCAGCGAGACTTCATCCGCGGGGAGTAGCGCTGAACGTCGCTCGCTCTCGTAAGCGAAAGCCGCCTGCAGATTGGCCTCGAATGCAGCAAGCGGGAAGTTGTAGCGCGCGATTACATTGCCCTTGAATTTGGGCGCGACGGGCAGTTCAGTCCCTTTCGCCGCAAAATTGATGAAAGTCTGACCACCGGCGCCATCGTCGATGCACTGATCTCTCGGAAGTGGTACACCGCTTGCGTCGACGGTTTCGCAGAAATCCTTGCTGAGCTTGCTATCGAGGAAGGTCACGCTGCCCGAGAGCAGCAGCCGGTCGGACACCGCCCAGCTGAGGTCCGCCTCGACTCCTTTGATTTCGGCGCCGCCCGCGTTGACGATGTTCGTGAGGCCGTTGGCTCCGAGGAATGAGAACTGGAAGTTGTCCCAGTCCTGGTAGAAAACCGCACCATTGAACCGAACCCGGTTCTCCAGCCAGGTCGTTTTCCAGCCGATCTCGTAGTTGAAGAGCGTGTCTGACTCATATGGCGGGAAAGTACCGCGGCGATTGGCGCCACCGGGACGGAAGCCCTCCGAGTACGTGGCGTAGATGAGGTGATCAGCGTCAAACTTGTAGGTCAGAGTGGCTTTCGGACTCACTCCGTCCTCTTTCTGCCCCTTGTCGAGGTTCCTGCAGGGTGCGCCGCCGAATGGAATCCAGCCCGAGCGGTCGAAGCGCGCGTCTCCGGCCTGGAAACTGCAAAGTGTCTCGCCGCTGTTGCCGCTGCCGCTGTAGTTCTCCGAATATCCGTAATAGCCCTGGAGCGTATTGTCGGAGTCGTACCACCGAAAGCCGCCGAGTAGCGACAGCTTGTTGGTGAAATCGTAAGTGAGTTCGCCAAAGACGGCGAAATCCCGATCGACGCGCACCTGCTGCGTGAGCCAGACCGTGTCGGGGTAGCCGGTCACCGCGAGGCTGGGATCGAGAGTGTCGATCTTGTAGTTCTGCTCAATCCTGTGTTGCTGGCGCTGTGCGAAGAGTCCGCCGACGAATCGCAACTGCTTGCCCGGATCCGTGGAGACGCGCAGCTCATGACTCCAGCGTTGGTACCTGTCGTCACTGAGGAAATACTGCGACGCGTTCACCACGTCGGTGTCGGAATTCAGGTAGGAGCCATAGACGACATCATAGAAATACGTGTAATCGGAGTAATCCGAGTCTCCCGTTGTTTCACGCTTGAGGTAGGACCCGGCGTAAACGAGATCAAGGTTCGCGATCTTGCCCTCGATCGTCAGGGCTGCCTGACCCCATTTGTCGTCGAACTTCTCTGAGCGAAAGCGGCTTATTGCGAGGTCGCCCAGCGCCGGATTGTAGGAGAAGCCGCCACCGTTCTTCTGCTTCTGACCCATCACCTGCGGGGTGATTGTCCAACTGTCATTGAGATCGATACGCAGTGCGGCGCGGGCCCCGTACGTCTCCGTGTCGTTGTAGTTGTCCTTGACGAATGCGGCGTTGCTGGCCGTGATCGGGCTGCCCGCCACCGTGCTTGCCGTTGGAAAGGTAATCGTACCGGGTACGTTGTCGATGTAGCCTGGCGTCTTCGTCGACCAGCCAACGAGGCGCACCGCGGTGCGCCCGGAAACCGGGATGTTCAAGAAACCTTCGGCGACATATCCGCCATCGCCTTCGAGCACACTGCCCTCGAGGTCGTAGCCCGCAGCGAAGCCAGACGGGTCTGGCTTGTTGGTGATGATGCGCACGGTGCCAGCCTGCGAGCTGGCGCCATACAGTGTGCCTTGTGGTCCCGCCAGACCCTCGACGCGCGCGATGTCGTACATGTGCAGGTCGAGCGAACCCTGAATTGTCGTGATGGGCTGCTCGTCGAGGTAGATGCCAACGCTCGGCTGCGAACCCGAATGATTACCG
>CAYVOR010000183.1:0-2243 GCA_964452995.1 uncultured Thiobacillus sp. | reverse complement strand
GCAATCGGCCGGATCGCGTTCTCCACCGGATTGTTGTCAATCGGCAGATCGCCCGTATCCGCGTAGCGGATCAATGCCGGCCAGCGTTTCAGGCTGTAGTCGATCGCCTTGGCCAGCGCACTCCCGTCCGCCACGCGTTGGCGGGTCGCGAACAGCCATTCGAAGAACGCGTCCAGCAGCGGCTTGGCTTCTCGTCGTCGCAGCTCTCGCCGGGCATCGACATCCAATGCGCCCCCGGCCTGCTCAATGGCATAGAGCCGGCCGATGCGGTCCAAGGCTTCCTTGGCGATCGAGCTCTGATTCGCCGCAAACAGGTCGAAGAACTTGCGACGCGCGTGCGCCAGACAGCCCAGTTCGATCACCCCCTGGGCGAACAGCGCCTTGTAACCGGCGTAGTCGTCTACCATCAGGTGACCCCGCCAGCCTTCCAGAAAGGTTCTGGCATGGCTGCCCGATCGACTGGCCTGGTAGTCGAACACCACGATCGGCGGCCCGGCCGCCAGACGGTTGCTGCGATACGCCCACAGGTAAGCGCGTTTCGTCTTCCCCGCCCCTGGATCGAGCTGCGCCACCGGCGTTTCGTCGGCATGCAGGACATTCGATTGCTTGAGCATTTCCGCCAGGCGTTCTGCCAGCGGGGTGAGGGCTACCCCGATGCGTCCGATCCATTCCGCCAGGGTGGAACGCGACAGGGTAACGCCATCACGCGCAGCAATCTGTTCGATTCGGTACAGCGGCAAATGATCGACGTATTTGCCGACCGTCACCCAGGTCAACAAGCCGGGCGCGGCCAAGCCGCCATCGATGATCGCGGCGGGGATCGGTGCGGCAATTACCGTCTCACAGGCACGGCAGGCGTATTGCGGGCGGATGTGGCGGTGAACGAAGAATTTGGCCGGCTCGACATCCAGCTGTTCGCTGATGTCTTCACCGATCTTGACCCGGTCCTGGCCGCATTGGCCGCAGGTGCAGGACTCGGGTTCGTGGCGATGTTCAATCCGCGGCAGGTGTTCGGGTAGCGGCTGGCGACCGGCGCGTGCGCGCTTGGTGTGTACCTTCAGCTCAGGGACGGTCTGTTCGGTTTCCGCTTCAACAGCGGCGATGTCGGCATCCAGGGTTTCCTGGAACAGGTCGCGCTGTTCGGCGTTCAGCGCTTCGCTCTTGGCGCCAAAGCGAATGCGGCGCAAATACGCGAGTTCGAGGGCGAGGGCTTGATTCCTGGCTTCGGCGTACTTGAGTGCGGCATCGCGTGCCGCGAGCGCGGTGTTCAGCCGAAGCGTTTCGGCGGCCTGTTGCTGGAGTTGCTCGAGCAGTGCCTGAACGGTGTTTTGCTGCCCATCGGGCTGGCCCGGGTCAGTCTTGCCATGGGCATTTGTCGGGACCAGTTCAGGGCGCGAATTCATGGGCTATATTTTACCCGGAAAAACCGCCATGAACCCGCGCTAACACAGGGTTCGCGAGGTTTCTTTCGGGTGGGTCCGATGCTCCCCGAATGGGGGGTTAAACCTGCCAGTGCGCCGGGCTCGGTGCGTTCAGGCGTTGCCAGTCGACACCGGTGGTCAGCCATTGCCATTGGGCTGCACTCAACGTGCACACCGGGGTGTCAGCTCGGGGCCAGATGAAATGGCCCCGATGCAGGCGGCGCTGGCAGAGCCAGACGCCGGTGCCATCCCAGATCAGGAGCTTGAGCCGGTTCTGGCGGCGGTTGCGGAAGGCGTAAGCGCTGCCGTCACACGGCGTGCGACCCAGACGGTCCTGGATGCGCTGGCTAAGGCCGTCGATGCCGGCGCGCATGTCGATCGGCTCGACTACCAGCCAGACTTGGGCGAGATTTGGGAGCAGGGCCGCTGGCATCATGGCAGTTGCCGCAGCAGATCGGACAACCAGGTGGAGTTGGTGCTTGCCAGTTCGATGCGCCAGCCACCCGGGCTGTGCAGTTGGATAGTGGGCGTAACCGGCACGCTGGCTGGGGCGCCGACACGGATCGGAACCAGGGTCAGCGCGGTTGCCGGCGCCAATGCCTCTGCCCGGTCCAGCTTGATCCGCCAGCGACGGAAGGATTTGATGTTCAGGCCTTGCTGCCCGCAGTAGGCAATCTGGCTCAGTCCACTTTGCCGCCAGTCTTCAACTTGCTTACGCCAGTAGGCCACTCCTTGCCTGATCGCCATCTTTCTTCTCCTCAAAAAGCAGCCAGCTTGATGAGGGGACTTGCTCTGGGAAAGGTGGGGCGGTTGGACGCTTAC
>CAYVOR010000182.1:0-2247 GCA_964452995.1 uncultured Thiobacillus sp. | reverse complement strand
CATCAGGGATCTGGGAAACTTAAGGGTCAAAGTCAATGAACATCAGAAAATCAGCGGTATTGCTTGGCGCACCACTCGTGCTCACTGGATTCGCGGTCAACGCCAGTGCGCAGACCAATGAGTCCGCGGCACCCGCGGCACCCGCGGCGATCCTGCTCGAGGAAGTCACGGTTACTGCGCGCAAGCGCGAAGAGTCGCTGAACCAGGTCCCGCTCTCGATCTCGGTGTTCGGGCAGGACGATATTCAGGCCGCCGATCTGCGCTCGCTGCAGGACGTGGCCACCATGACGCCAGGCCTGCAGTTCACCAATCAGGCGAACCAGAAGGCGGGCCGCGCGGAAACCCAGTTGCAGTTTCGCGGCTTGACCACGGCTCAGCAGTCACCCAGCTTCGACACCGGAGCATTGTTCATCGATGGCGTTTACGTGCTGAACGGAGGCACCGCGCTGTCGCTGATGGACATAGAACGGGTCGAGGTCATCAAGGGCCCGCAGGCCGCCTATTTCGGACGGAACACGTTCGGCGGGGCGATCAATCTCATTACCCGCGATCCAAGCATGCAGGAGTTCAAGGGTGAGATGCAGGTGCGCGCGACCGATCGCTCCAACAACGAGTTCAACGGCATTGTCGAAATTCCGATCATCGAGGACACGCTGTCAGCCAGCCTGAGTGCCCGGTATTACGACAAGCGCGGCCACTGGGTAGCGAGCGATGGCGGCCGCATGGGCAACGAGGAAACCAGGGCGATCAACGGCGTCGTCAAGTGGAATGCAACGGAGCGCCTCGATTTCAAACTGCGCTACGCCTATTCCGAAGATAGCGACGGGGCGCCGGCCCAGGGGTTCGTTTCCGGCATCCAGAACGACACTTGTACCGGAAAGGTAATCGATACGCCTGAGGGCCCCGCCTCGCCCGTGCGTTATATCTGCGGCGAAGTACCTTACGGGAGTGCCGTGGTGGTGGATCCGGGTTCGAAAGTCCTGTCTTACAACACCGTTTTGCCGCCGTATGCGCCACTCGCGGTGTTGACCGCCCCAGTCCCGAATTTCCCCGACGCGCCGCGCATCGACCACGTCGGGCTGGAGCGTGAAAGCGAGCGCTTCACGTTCCACGGCAGGTATCAGTTCGACAGCGGTTACAGTATCGACGCGACGTACGGAAAGAACGAGCAGGAAGCGAGCATCCTGCGTGACTACGACGTCCGGGATCGAATCAACTTTTTCTCCATCGACCCCATGAGCATGCACGATGACAGCATCGAGGTCCGCGTCACCAGTCCACAGGACCAGCGGCTTCGCTGGCTGGTGGGTTACAACCGGTATGAACAGGAGTTCATGACCTCCGGTGAGGGCGGCATCGTCACGACGTCCTGCTTCGCATCGGTACAGACGCCGCTGATGGACAACTATCCTGCCGGCTGCGTCGGTGGCGCACCGGGTATCTTCAATCTGGTTCTGCCTTTGGGCCTGGCCAACGCGGACAAGGCTACCGTCGTCGGATTTTTCGCCGCGCTGGATTTCGATTTCACCGACAAGCTGACGTTGAGTCTGGAAGGCCGGCTGCAGGACGACACGCTGACGAAGGGAAGTGGTCTCGTCACGGCCGACGGACAGCTGCTCAGGGAATCCTTCGAGGATTTCCTGCCGCGCGTAATCGTGCGCTGGACACCGAGCGAGAGCACGAACCTCTGGGGCAGCTTTTCGCAGGGCCAGATCGCCGGTGATTTCAACAGTACGTTCGTGAACGCGGACGAAAGGGAACGCGCCCAGTACCTGGCACAGAATTCCAGCATCAGCGAGGCACTCGATGCCGAAACCCTCGACGCCTGGGAAGTGGGTATCAAGCAAGGTCTCATGGGTGGTCGGGGGCAGGCGAATTTTTCGCTGTATTACTACAAGTGGGAGAACATCAAGGGCCGGTCCTCTTTCCCGATCAACGAAACTTGCCGCCCGGCCGACATCGGCGCGGTCGGCTGCGATCCCGCCTTGGGGCAGGCAGTGGGTGACCCGAAGCGGTTTCTCGATTCCGAAGGCCAGCTGAGTCCGCTGTTCACGATCCGCAACGCCCTGCTGCCGGGCGACGCCACGCTCTATGGCGCCGAGCTGGAGTTGAGCTATCGGTTAACCGATAGCCTGCTGTGGCAGTTCAACTCGGCATACACCCACTCGGAGTATGACGATTACGAGTTCAACTTCGTGACGCCGGTGGCCGGGTTCTCGCAGATGAAGGGCAATCAGACGCCCCGTC
>CAYVOR010000181.1:0-2259 GCA_964452995.1 uncultured Thiobacillus sp. | reverse complement strand
TGGTGCTGCGCCCCACGGGCCGCAACGTGCGCAAGACCCCGCGCATGTCCATTCCTGAACTGGCCGCAAGCATTCAGCGTGTCGGCCTGCTGCAAAACCTGATCGTGATTGCATCCGCCCAACGTGGGGAAGGTAGCGAGCATTACGAAGTCGTTGCCGGTGGCCGTCGCCTCGCCGCGTTGAAGCTGCTGGCGAAAAAGCACCGCATCAGCAAGGAATGGGAAGTGCCTTGCCTGCTGGTGGCCGATGGCACCGCCCGCACGGCCAGCCTCACCGAGAACGTGCAGCGCGAAGCCATGCACCCGGCAGACCAGTTTGAAGCCTTCGCGGCGCTGGTGGCCGAAGGCCGACCCATCGAGGACATTGCGGCGGATTTCAGCGTCACGCCGCTGGTGGTGCAGCGCCGCTTGAAGCTGGCGAACGTCTCGCCGCGCCTGATGACCGACTATCGGGCCGATGCCGTGAGCCTTGACCAGTTGATGGCCCTTGCCATCACCGACGACCACACCGCGCAGGAAGCCGCGTTCTACGATGCCCCGCAGTGGCAGCGGCATCCGTCCCATTTGCGCGAACGTCTGACCGAAAGGGAAATCGACGCTTACCGGCATCCACTGGTGCGCTTCGTCGGGTTGGACACCTACGAAGCCGCAGGCGGCGGCATCCGCCGCGACCTGTTCGCCGAAGATGACGCGGGCGTGTATCTGACCGATGCCGCGCTGCTGGAAAGGCTGGCGCAAGACAAGCTGGCAGGCATCGCCGCCGAAGTGAAGGCCGAAGGCTGGGCATGGGCGGATGCCACGCCGGGCGTGACCCATGCCGACCTGCACGCCTTCCAACGCGCCCCAAGGGAGCGGCGCGAACCGAACAAGCGCGAAGCCGCACGCATCGAGAAGCTGCAAGCCAAGCTGCACGAACTGGCCGAAGCCGTGGATGTCGCGCTGGACGCCGACGACGAGGACAAGGCCGATGCCTTGCAGGAGGAAGGCGAAGCCGTGGGCGAGCAGTTGCAGGCGCTGGAAGATGGCTTGCAGGACTACGGCGCGAACGTGAAGGCCGCAGCCGGTGCCATCGTCACCATCGACCGCAACGGGCAGGCCGTCATCCATCGCGGCCTGATGCGCGAAGCCGAAGCCAAGGCGCTGCGCACGCTGGAACGCTTGCGGCAGGGTTTCAGCAGCGAAAGCGAAGCCGGGAACGACGACGAAGGCGAAGACGACGAGCAGCACAAGACCGCCGCCATGTCCGACAAGCTGGCGCAGCGGTTGAGCGCCCACCGCACCGCCGCGCTGCAAATCGAAGTCGCCCGGCATCCGCAGATTGCACTGGCCGCGCTGGTGCATGGCATGGTGCAAAAGGTCTTGCAGCGCAGGCACTACAGGAACGACCTGCCGCTGGGCGTGAGTCTGACAGCGCAAAACCGGCTGGAAGGCATGGCCCCGGACTTGCCCGAATCGCCCGCCGCCGTGGCGCTGCGCGAACTGCAACAGGTGGCGGGCGAAGCCTTGCCGCAGGACAGCGCCGAACTGTTCGCCGCGCTGCTGGCGAAGTCGCAAGACGAACTGGTGCGGCTGCTGGCCGTGTGCGTGGCTTCCACGGTGGACGTGGTGACGCCCCGCGCCACGCCGCACCAGCCCGGCGAGGAACTGGCGCAGGCCGTGGGCCTCGACATGGCCGCATGGTGGAAGCCGACCGCAGAAGGCTACTTCAAGCACGTTTCCAAGACCGTGATTCTGGATGCCGTGGGCGAGTACGCGCCGCAGGAAGTCAATCGGCTGGCGAAGTTGAAGAAGGCCGACATTGCCAGCGAAGCCGAGCGGCTGGCCGATGGCAGGGGCTGGATGCCTTCCATCTTCAAGGCCGCAGGCCCGCAGGAGGCCGTGCAGGAAGAAGGCCCGGAGCAGGACGCCCCGGAGGATGCCGAGGCAATGTCGGATGAACCCGCCGAGGCACTGGCCGCTTGACCCACGTTGAAGGCAAGCGCCCCGGCTTCGACCGGGCGCTTTGCGTCGTGAGGCGGCTTATCGAAGTGAGGAAAACCACGATCAGCACCGCGCCCAGGCCGTTCCGCCCTGGGCGCGGTGAAACGCAAATCCGGGCGCGGCAGTGGCCGCGCCCGGTATTCAAGCCAAAAACAAAATCGCCCCGCCGCAGTGGGCGGGGCATGCGGGGCTACGCCCCGGCTTGCTGCGGGAGGTTGTGCGAAAGCGTGCCGTCCTCAACGCTGGCGGTTCTTGCCCATCACGTCACGAAGGACGGTTC
>CAYVOR010000180.1:0-2260 GCA_964452995.1 uncultured Thiobacillus sp. | reverse complement strand
GGATCGCCGCCCACAGGTCGGGATCGGTCTTGGCGAGGGTGTCTTGGCGGTTGAACATGGACGAGTCGGACGGGGCTTGTAAAGACCGTGATTTTAACACGTGGCGGTTTGGCGGCGGCTCGTATAATCGGCCAAAACCGGAGGGGAATCATGCAAAGACGAGACTTTCTGGCGGGTGCCGGCGTGGCCGCCGTGCTGCCGCTGGCCGCCGCGCACGCCGCACCCGCCGCATCGGCGCAGCTGCCGGTGATCCGCTGGCGGCTGGCGTCGAGCTTTCCCAAGAGTCTGGACATTCTCTACACCACTGCGGAAACCCTGAGCCAACGCGTGGCCGCGCTCACCGGCGGCAAATTCCAGATCCGCGTGTTCGCCGGCGGTGAACTGGTGCCCGGCCTGCAGGTGCTCGATGCGGTCGGCAACGGCACCACCGAGTGCGGGCACTCGGCCGGCTACTACTACATCGGCAAGAACCTCGCGCTGGCCTTCGATTGCGCCGTGCCGTTCGGCCTCACCGCGCGCCAGCAGAACGCCTGGATGTATGCCGGCGGCGGACTCGCAGCGATGCGCGCGCTCTACGCCAAATACAACGTGCTGCAGTTTCCCGGCGGCAATACCGGCACCCAGATGGGCGGCTGGTTTCGCAAGGAAATCAAGTCGCTGGCCGACCTCAAGGGCCTGAAAATGCGCATCCCCGGCATCGGCGGCCAGATCATGGCGCGGCTCGGCGTCGTCCCGCAGACCCTGCCGGGCAGCGACGTCTACCCGGCGCTCGAACGCGGCGCCATCGACGCCGCCGAATGGGTCGGCCCCTACGACGACGAAAAGCTCGGTTTCCAGCGGATCGCCAAGCACTATTACTATCCCGGCTGGTGGGAAGGCGAAGCGCAGCTCTCCTTCTACGTCAACCAGACGGCATGGCACGCCCTGCCCGAGCTGTATCGGCAGGCCTTTGAAGTCGCCGCCGCCGAAGCCAACCAGCTGATGCTCGCGCAATACGACGTCAGGAACCCACCCGCCCTGTTGCGCCTGGTGGGGCAGGGCGTCAAGCTGCATGCCTATCCCAAGGACGTGATGCTGGCCGCGCGCCGCGCCAGCTTCCAGATGTATGAGGAAGAGGCCAGGACCAACCCCGACTTCGCCGCCATCTACCGCCCGTGGAAGAAATTTCTCGACACCGGGTTCCAGTGGTTCAAGGTTGCCGAAGCCGCGTATGCCAACTTCAATTACTTTGTAAAATAGCAGCGCGGCCAGTCAACGGCCCGTTCGCACTGATCTTGTCGAACGACCGACGAGCCCGGTCGCACAAGGAAAACCCCGAGGCAGCCATGAACAAACTTGACCAACTCATCACCACCTTCGACCTTGGCCTGCGCACCGTCTTCGCCAGCCCCCACGCCGGCCGCCCCTATCCGGGCACCGGAGCGGAAGCCGATCTGAGCGAGGCGGACAAATCCAGAGCCGCCGCCCTGATGCGCGTCAACCACGTCGGTGAAGTCTGCGCCCAGGCGCTGTACGCCGGCCAGGCGCTCACCGCCAAGAATGAAACAGTACGCGCCGAACTCGAACAGGCCGCGCGCGAGGAGACCGACCACCTCGCCTGGTGCGAGACGCGCATCAACGAACTCGGCGGCCGCAAGAGCCTGCTGAATCCGCTATGGTTCGGCGGCGCGTTCGGCATGGGCGTCGTCGCCGGGATGCTCGGCGACAAATGGAACCTCGGCTTTCTCGCCGAAACCGAGCGCCAGGTCGAGGCGCATCTCGACGGCCATTTGCAGCAGCTGCCGGTAGCCGATGCGAAGAGTCGCGCGGTGGTCGAACAGATGAAGATCGACGAAGCGCAGCACGCGCAGACCGCGGTCGATCATGGCGGCGCGCCGTTGCCGTTGCCGGTGAAATGGGCGATGCGCTTTGCTGCCAAAGTGATGCGGCAGACGGCGAGTCGGGTTTAACGTATTGGAGTTGAGCACCTTGCCGCCTGAAAGGCGGCGAGTGTGCTCGGACGACGGGTTGGACGGGAGAGGTGTCGGGGACTTGTGACGATGCTTGTTTTCGTTCTCATCCTGCGCCCCGTGTTCACGTGGTTTTATTGAAGAACCGAAGTGTTTGTCAGAGCGTGTGTATCAACGCTGGCGTTATCCACCGCTCTTACAAACACTTCGCTTTTTATCATTGTTCCGTCGTTTTATAAATCGGCCGCATTTCTGGTCGAGACGATTGCAACTCTCACGTTTCGGGCGGAGACAGCTATCGCGACCAACGT
>CAYVOR010000179.1:0-2400 GCA_964452995.1 uncultured Thiobacillus sp. | reverse complement strand
ACGGACGCCGCCAGCAGACCCGCCCCGTGCAGGGCATTGATTCCGATGTGCGCCTCAATCGCGCCCTCTGGATGCTGGCCGATGGCCTGCGCCAGTTGAAAGCCTGATTCCCCACGCGGCAGGGGCAGGCAGCAGCCCTTGCCGCTTTCTTCGCTGCTGCATCCCTGAACCGATAGGAGTTATCACCATGAACGCCGTTACCCAAACCGAAGCCCGCGCCCTCAATACCGCCGCCGCTATCCCGCTGGAAGCCGCCGACCCGACCAAGAACCTGATTTTGGTTCCCCTGTCGCGGCTGGTGTCGCGTCCTGCTGGCCGCAACGTGCGCAAGACCCCGCGCATGTCCATTCCCGAACTGGCCGCTTCTATCCAGCGGGTCGGCCTGCTGCAAAACCTCATCGTCATTGCCGCCGCCGATGGTGAGCATTACGAAGTGGTGGCCGGTGGCCGCAGGCTGGCCGCGTTGAAGCTGCTGGCGAAGAAGCGCCGCATCAGCAAGGAATGGGACGTGCCTTGCCTGCTGGTGGCCGATGGCACCGCCCGCACGGCCAGCCTCACCGAGAACGTGCAGCGCGAAGCCATGCACCCGGCAGACCAGTTTGAAGCCTTCGCGGCGCTGGTGGCCGAAGGCCGACCCATCGAGGACATAGCCGCCGATTTCAGCGTGTCCCCGCTGGTGGTGCAGCGCCGCTTGAAGCTGGCGAACGTCTCGCCCCGGCTGCTGGCCGACTACCGCGCCGAAGCCGTGACGCTCGATCAGTTGATGGCCCTTGCCATCACCGACGACCACGCCGCGCAGGAAACCGCGTTCTACGACGCGCCGACGTGGCAGCGCAACCCTTCCCAATTGCGCGACCGCCTCACCGAGCGCGAGATTGACGCCTACCGGCATCCGCTGGTGCGTTTCGTGGAGCTGGACACCTACGAAGCCGCAGGCGGCGGCATTCGCCGCGATCTGTTCGCGGAAGGCGATGCGGGCGTGTATCTGACCGATGCCGCGCTGCTGGAACGGCTGGCGCAAGACAAGCTGGCCGGTATGGCCGCCGAGGTGAAGGCCGAAGGTTGGGCATGGGTGGATGCCACGCCCGCCGTGACCCATGCCGACCTGCACGCCTTCCAGCGTGCGCCGAGGGAACGGCGCGAACCGCGCAAGCGCGAAGCGCAGCGCATCGAAAAGCTGCAAACCAAGCTGCACGAACTGGCCGCAGCCGTGGATGACGCGCTGGATGCCGAGGACGAAGAAAAGGCCGATGCCTTGCAGGAAGAAGGCGAATCCGTAGGCGAGCAGTTGCAGGCGCTGGAAGATGGCTTGCAGGACTTCGGCGCGACCGTGAAGGCCGCAGCCGGTGCCATCGTCACCATCGACCGTAACGGGCAGGCCGTGATTCATCGCGGGCTGCTGCGCGAAGCCGAAGCGAAGGCGCTGCGCACGCTGGAACGCCTGCGCCAAGGTTTCGGCAGCGAAAGCGAAGCCGGGAACGACGACGAAGGCGAAGACGACGAGCAGCCCAAGACCGCCGCCATGTCCGATAAGCTGGCGCAGCGGTTGAGCGCCCACCGCACCGCCGCGCTGCAAATCGAAGTCGCCCGGCATCCGCAAGTGGCGCTGGCCGCGCTGGTGCATGGCATGGTGCAGACCGTCTTGCAGGAAAGCCACTACGGCCACGACCTGCCGCTGGGCGTGAGCCTGAAAGTGCAAGACCGGCTGGAAGGCATCGCCCCGGACATACCGGATTCGCCCGCCGCCGTCGCGCTGCGCGAGTTGCAGCAGGTAGCAGGCGAAGGCTTGCCGGAAGACAGCGCCGAACTGTTCGCCGTGCTGCTGGCGAAGTCGCAAGATGAACTGGTGCGGCTGCTGGCGGTATGCGTGGCCGTCACGGTGGACGTGGTGACACCCCGCGCCACGCAGCAGCAACCGGGCGCGGAACTGGCGCAGGCCGTGGGGCTGGACATGGCCGCATGGTGGAAGCCCACCAATGAGGGTTATTTCCGGCATGTGCCGAAGGCCACGATTCTGGAAGCCGTGGAGCAGTACGCCCCGGCGCACATCACCCGGCTGGCGAAGTTGAAGAAGGCCGACATTGCTAGCGAAGCCGAACGGCTGGCGGATGGCACCGGCTGGATGCCCGCCGTGTTCAAGGCTGAAGGCACCGACGACACCACGGCGCAGGATGCGCCGCAGACCGTGACGGATGACGAACCGGAAGCCATCGACAACGCCGACGAGCAACAGGCCCACGCACTCGCCGCCTGATCTTCACCATCACCGAGCGCCCCGGTTCCGGCCGGGGCGCTTCGCTGTTCCATCAGCATCGGCACCAGGCCGTACCGCCCTGGTGCCGATAGTCAAAAATCCGGGCGCGGCGGTGGCCGCGCCCGGTTTCAAGGCCCAAAGCCAGA
>CAYVOR010000178.1:0-2416 GCA_964452995.1 uncultured Thiobacillus sp. | reverse complement strand
GCAGAAGCTGGCGGTTGCAGGCGGCGGCAGCACCGACGAATGGGAAGAGTTCTGATTCGATACGCCGGATCAACGCATCCGGCCCGGTCTGCCTGAAGCTGTTATCGATAGGGTTTGGCAGGGTGCCGTGCCGGCCGGTCTGGTGGATGAGAAGGCTTTGAATAGCCATCAACTGCAGTGATAAAAGTTCTGCGTGGCTATCCAGATAATTGATCCCTGTCCGATATAACAAGCGATGTGTTGATTACTGCAAATGGGTTTGCCTCAGGAAGGAAACACGCAATGCGCACGAACATGCCAGTCACCAATGTCGAATATGTCCTGAAGGACAGCGAAATCGTGGTGTCGAAGACCGACCTGCACGGCAACATTACGTATGCAAGCCAGGATTTCATCAATATCAGTGGGTTCTCCGAAGAAGAGCTGATCGGGGCGCCCCATAATATCGTCCGTCACCCCGACATGCCGGTTGAGGCATACGCGGATCTCTGGAGCACGATCCGCAGCGGCAAGGCCTGGACCGGGCTGGTGAAGAACCGCTGCAAAAACGGCGATCACTACTGGGTCGAGGCCAACGTCGCGCCCATGATCGAAAACGGTAAAATCGTCGGCTACGCGTCCATTTGCACCCAATCCAGTCGCGAGCAGGTCCAGGCCGCCGACGGCGCCTATCGCGCCATCAAGGCCGGTGACAAGACCCTCGAGATCGTGCAGGGCTGCGCGGTCAAACGCACGTTTGTTCAACGTTGCCGCCTGCTGCGCAACCTGTCACTGAAAACGGTGCTGGCCATCGCGGCAGGCTCGGTCGGTGCCTTGTTTGCCGGCATCGGTGTGCTGGCCTGGTTGGCGACCACCAGCGACAGCGGAACCTATCTGAACTGGCTGATGGGGATTGCGGCGGTCGGCGTGCCGATGGCGGTGGTGTTCGGCGTGGTGTCCTACCGCAGCGTCGTCAAGCCGCTGGAAAACGCCACCTCCGATATCGAGCGCATGAGCACGGGCGACCTGACCGGTCGTATCGTGGCCAACGGCATCGAGGAACTGGCCCATCTGATGCACTCGCTACGCGTGTTGCAGCTCAACATCAAGCTGCTGGTCGGGCAGATCAAGGAATCGACCGAACTGGTGAATACCGGGGCCAGGGAGATCGCCTCGGGCAATGCCGACCTGTCCGGCCGCACCGAATCGCAGGCCTCCTCGCTGGAGGAAACGGCCTCGTCGATGGAAGAGCTGACCAGCACGGTCAAGCAGAACGCCGAGCAATCGCATCATGCCAGCAAGCTGGTGCTGTCGACGGCGGATATCGCCGTCAATGGCGGCGAGGTGGTGGGCAAAGTGATCCAGACCATGGGTTCGATCAAGGACAGCTCGAAGAAGATCGCCGACATCATCGGCGTCATCGACGGCATCGCCTTCCAGACCAATATCCTCGCGCTCAATGCAGCGGTCGAAGCGGCACGTGCCGGCGAACAGGGGCGCGGTTTTGCCGTCGTCGCTGCCGAAGTCCGGAATCTTGCCCAGCGCAGCGCCGGTGCCGCCAAGGAGATCAAGACCCTGATCAACGACTCCGTCGAGCAGGTCGAGGTGGGCCGGAAACTGGTGGACGAGGCGGGCGATGCGATGGACGATATCGTGACCTCGGTGCAGCTGGTGGCGGATATCATAAAAGGCACGGCTGATGCCAGCCAGGAGCAGAGCATCGGTATCGAACAGGTTAACCAGGCGGTCGGACAGATGGACGAGATCACCCAGCAGAATGCCGCGCTGGTCGAAGAGGCGGCTGCCGCAGCCGAGAGCCTGCAGAATCAGTCGGCCCGACTGACGGAACTGGTCGACCACTTTACCCTGACCATGCGGAACAATACCTCGTTCCGCCCGGTAACGGCCGCCGCCACTTCCCGGGCCGGCGCACAGGATATGGTTGCGGATAACGCCTCCATGCACATTAAACAGCTTGCCGCAAGATAATGCCGGATTGAAACCCGGTCGACTCTTCCAGGCCTGGCCTGGCTGACCGGCTGACGAAGTATTGCAGGTTTGTCATACTGGGCTTGGTTAGAACACGCGTTGTCAGGTCATGACGCGAAATTGAGTAAGCAAGCAATTCGACATGAAGCCCGCATCGATCATTTCACCGGATAACCTCAAGGCATTCACATTCACCCCGCGTGACTTCGACCGGATCCGTACCCTGATTTACCGGCAGGCGGGGATCGCGTTGACCGAAAGCAAGCAGGAGATGGTCTATAGCCGTCTGGCGCGCCGTCTGCGGGCCAAGGGTCTGAATTCCTTCGAGGAATATCTCGACCAACTCGAAAGCGGGCGCGATGGCGTAGAGTGGGAGGCATTCACCAATGCGCTGACGACCAATCTGACCTCGTTCTTCCGTGAGGCACATCACTTTCCGATTCTCGCC
>CAYVOR010000177.1:0-2419 GCA_964452995.1 uncultured Thiobacillus sp. | reverse complement strand
CTCGCCAGCGATGGCGTACCGGTTCGATTCCGGTTCCGGGCACCATCTTCCTTCCGGTCTATCAACCAGAGTGGTATAATGCCGGCGCTTTATTACTAACTAACAGTGGGCGGTTCGCCCATTTTTTATTTGTGCTGCGCCGCGGTCCGATTGGGGCGCAAAAAACAGCACGACGATGGATTTGTGATGATGGATCTACCCGCCCGCCTGGAGCCTGTGCTTGCCGGACTCGGTTATGAACTGGTGACACTGGAACGCGCCGGGCGTGGGCTGATCCGTATTTTCATCGACAAGCCGGGTGGCATCGCGATCGACGACTGCGTTGCGGTGAGCAATCACCTGACCCACCTGTTCACGGTCGAGAACATCGACTACGACAGGCTGGAAGTGTCGTCGCCCGGTCTCGACCGGCCGCTGGTCAAGCCGCAGGACTATGTGCGCTTCGCTGGCGAACCGGTTACGCTGAAATTGCGGGTACCGATGGACAATCGGCGACGCCTGACCGGCCAGCTGGTCGGCCTGGAAGGTGAAATGGTGAAATTGATCGTCGACGGCAGCGAAATGTCGGTTGATTTGAGAAATGTGGATGTGGCTCGCCTCAAGCCGACGGTTTGAGGGCAGGCGCAGGAGAGAATATGAGCCGTGAAATATTGATGCTGGCCGACGCGCTGGCACGCGAAAAGAACGTGGACAAAGAGGTAGTGTTCGAAGCCCTGGAGCAGGCGCTCGCCTCCGCCACCAAGAAGCGTTTCAAGGAAGAATCCGACGTGCGCGTCTCAATCGATCGCGAGAGCGGCGATTACGAATCTTTCCGCCGCTGGCTGGTCGTGACCGAGGCCGAGCTGGAATCCGAGGGCTATCAGATCCTGCTGATCGACGCCCAGGACAAGATTCCCGACATCGAAATCGGCGACTACATCGAGGAGCCGCTGGAAAATATCGAGTTCGGCCGCATCGGCGCGCAGGCCGCCAAACAGGTCATCCTGCAGAAGATCCGCGACGCCGAGCGCGAGCAGATCATCCAGGACTTCCTTGCCCGCAAGGAACACCTCGTCAACGGCGTGGTGAAGCGCATCGACCGCGGCAATGCCATCATCGAATCGGGGCGCGTCGAGGGCTTTCTGCACCGCGACCAGATGATCCCGCGTGAGAACCTGCGCGTCGGCGACCGCGTGCGCGCCTACCTGCTGCGCATCGACCGTGGCGCCCGCGGCCCGCAGGTGGTGCTGTCACGCACCGCGCCCGAATTCATCATGAAGTTGTTCGAACTGGAAGTGCCCGAGATCGAGGAAGGCCTGCTCGAGATCAAGGCGGCTGCCCGCGACCCCGGCCTGCGTGCCAAGATTGCGGTGGTCTCGCACGATCCGCGCATCGATCCGATCGGCACCTGCATCGGCCTGCGCGGCTCGCGCGTCACTTCGGTAACCAACGAGCTGGCCGGCGAGCGCGTCGATATCATCCACTGGTCGTCCGACCCCGCGCAGTACGTCATCAACGCCCTGGCGCCCGCCGAAGTCAGCTCCATCGTGGTGGACGAAGACAAGCACAGCATGGACGTGGTGGTCGACGAGGAGCAACTGGCGATGGCGATCGGCCGCGGTGGCCAGAACGTGCGCCTGGCGTCCGAGTTGACTGGCTGGGAACTCAACATCATGTCGCGCGAAGCGGCGGATGAGAAACAATCGGCCGAAAGTGGCAAGACGCTTGCCCTCTTCATCGAGAAACTCGACGTGGACGAGGAAGTTGCCCAGATTCTGGTCGACGAAGGCTTCTCCACGCTGGAAGAAGTCGCCTATGTGCCGCTCAATGAAATGCTCGAGATCGAGGCCTTCGACGAAGACCTGGTCAACGAACTGCGCAACCGGGCCCGCAATGCCCTGCTGACCGCCGCCATCGTCGGCGAGGAGAAGGTCGAAGCCTCGGCAGGAGACCTGTTGTCGCTCGAAGGCATGGATGCCGAAACTGCACGCACGCTCGCCAGCCAGGGCATCCATACCACCGAGGATCTGGCCGAGCTGGCCGTCGATGAGCTGACCGAAATGGCTGCCATGGATGCCGAACGTGCCAAACAATTGATCATGGCCGCACGCGCGCCCTGGTTCGCCCAAGGCTAAGAGGATTGCATGAACGTTGAACAATTTGCCCAGGAACTGAAACTGCCGCCTCATCTGTTGTTGGAACAGCTGAAAGCGGCGGGCGTCAATAAGAACGACGTGATCGACTCCGTCACCGAGGCGGACAAGGCGCATCTGCTCGACTACCTGCGCAGGGTGCATGGTGGCGGGACGGAAACCGGCAAGACCAAGATCACCATCACGCGCAAGCAGACCGGTGAGATCCGCAAGACCGACAGTACCGGCAAATCGCGCACCATCACGGTGGAAACCCGCAAGTCGCGCACCTATGTCAAGCGCGATGC
>CAYVOR010000176.1:0-2424 GCA_964452995.1 uncultured Thiobacillus sp. | reverse complement strand
CCGAGGATGCGACCCGGAGTGCTCGCCGCAAAGACGGCTGTGGGTAAGGCGGGCGCGCCGAGCATTAACAACATCATGCCCGCCACGCCGGGACAGGAAGCGGCCGACAAGAAGTTTGCCGGCGACTTCATTGACTTCGCGACGGGGGGCTATGCGGACGTGCAGAAGCAACTCGATCAGTTGCGCGAGGCGTCTGCCACGCTAGGCAGCGGCAAGGCCATTTCCGGCCCGATCATGGGCAACCTGCCTGACTCTGTGCTTGCCGCGACGAACCCCCAGGCGGTCGCCACGAAGGAAGCGATTCAGGAGGTCGCGCAGCGCAACCTTCGTCTGGTCCTCGGCGCTCAGTTTACGGAGAAGGAAGGCGAGCGGCTGATTGCCCGCGTGTTCAACCCGCGTCTCAGCGAGACTGAGAACAAGAAGCGCGTTGACCGACTCATCCGGCAGATCGCGGGCGCGGCGCAGGCGAAGCTCGATGCCGCGCAGTATTTTCAGCAGCACGGCTCTCTGACCGGGTGGCAGGGCAGGCTTCCGCGTCTGAGCGATTTCGAGCCGGATTTCGTCAAGAAGGATGACGAGGGTAGCGACCCTCTTGGGCTGCGCAAATGAACATCCAAGAAGTGCGCGCGAAGTTTCCGCAGTACGCCGACCTGAGCGACGAACAACTTGCCGACGCGCTGCATGGCAAGTTCTACGCGGACATGCCGAAAGCGCAGTTCTACTCGTCTATTGGTCTGACGCCCGCCGAGCCAAGGCCAGAAGGCAAGGGTTTCGCCCTGCGGATGCTGCGCGGTGTTCGTGACCCGATCGACGCGGGAGCGCAGATGCTCGTGCGCGGAGCGAATGCGATCGGCCTTGCTCCCGATTCAGAAGTTGCGCGCGTCGACCAAATCAACCGCGAGGCGGAACAGGACTATCAGCAGAATTGGCGCGGCGGCGATACCGGGTTCGATGGCGCACGCCTGGCTGGGCAGGTTGTCGGGACGCTACCGCTCGCCGCTGCGATGCCCGCTGGCGGCGCAACGCTCGCAGGGCGTACCGCCATGGGCGCGACGCAGGGTGCAGGGCTCGGCGCACTTGTGGAGCCCGTAGACACGAGCAAGGGCGATTTCTGGGGGCAGAAGCTCGACCAGGCGAAGAAGGGCGCGATCTCCGGTGCAATTGCGGCTCCGGTCACTGCGGCGATTTCGCGCGTCATTCAGCCGCGTACCGCTCCCGACGTGAAGGCGCTGATGGGCGAGGGCGTGACTCCTACGCCGGGGCAGGTTCTCGGCGGAGGCTGGCGCACGGCGGAAGAGAAGCTGAAAAGTGTTCCGTTGCTCGGTTCGTCGATTCGCAACGCCGAGCAGCGCGGCGTCGAGCAGTTCAATCGTGCGGCGGTGAATCGCTCTCTCGCGCCGATCGGTAAGGAGTTGCCCAAGGGTGTTGCAGGGCGCGAGGCGATCGAGTTCGCCAACGATCAGTTGTCGAAGGCATACGACGACGTAATCGCGAAGATCGGATCGATCGCGCCGGATCAGCAGCTCGGGCAGGAGATCACGAACCTCGGCGCGATGGTCGGCACGCTGCCGAAAGAGCGCGGCGACCAGTTCTTGCGAATCATCAAGAGCGAGATCGCCGATCGCATCGATCAGTACGGGCGCGTCACCGGGGAAGGATTCAAAGCGGCAGATCAGAACCTCGGCAAGCTCGCCGCGCAGTACATGCGAAGCGCGGATGCAGATCAGCAGACGCTCGGGCGCGCCCTGAGTGCCGCGCATGACTCGTTGCGTAGCTGGCTGACGCGCGCGGCGCCACCCGAGGCTTCCGATGCGCTGAAAGCGGCCAATACTGGATGGGCTGCATTCAAGCGGGCGCAGCGTGCCGCATCGTCGGTAGCTGCCGAAGACGGCGTGTTCTCGGCGGCGCAACTGCACGGCGCAGTGCGAGCACTGGATCGGTCGAAAGACAAAGGCGCCTTCGCAAAAGGCACGGCGCTGATGCAGGACTTGTCGTCGGCAGGAAAGAACGTGCTGGCGAACAAGGTGCCGAACAGCGGGACGACGGATCGCCTTCTGGCAGCACTCGGCATTGCCGGCCCGCTTGCCGGCGCTCCGCTGTCGCCGATGCTGGCCGCCGCCGCGTTGCCGTCGCTGGCCTATACGAAGGCCGGGCAATCGGCTCTAGCTGGCCTGCTTGCGAGCCGACCAGCGTTGGCCGAGCCGCTTTCCAAAGGCGTGAGCCTTCTTGGCACGCCTGTCCTTACTACCGGGCTGCTCGGGCTTACGAAGGATTGACCGAAGCCACGGCTGCAATGCGACGACAACAGCCACGGCGATCATCGAACCAAGCTGCCGCGCGTCGATTCCGAGGATCGTCTCCATCCGTTTCCGCCCGGCCTCGCGCCGATTTCCGTTCCAGAGGTAACAAGTATGCCAGTTCCAA
>CAYVOR010000175.1:0-2460 GCA_964452995.1 uncultured Thiobacillus sp. | reverse complement strand
CAGCGCTACAGGTCAAGAAGCGGCGGGAAAATGGGCCGCACAGGGGGCTTCGCAGACCGGACAGTCTTCTGCCGCGCAGGCTCCTAGTCAGCGGCCTTTTTGACGAACTCGGATTTGAGCTTCATCGGGCCGATGCCGTCGATCCTGCAGTCGATATCGTGATCGCCATCGACCAGCCGGATGTTCTTGACCTTGGTGCCTACCTTCACCACCTGTGAAGAGCCCTTGATCTTGAGGTCCTTGATGACGGTGACCGTGTCGCCGTCGCTCAATACGGTGCCATTGGCGTCCTTCACCACACGCTCGTCCGCAGCCGTCGGCGGCTCGCCCGGAGCCCACTCGTGCCCACATTCGGGGCAATGCAAGCGATCACGGTCTTCATAGGTATAAGCCGACTGGCAGGCCGGACAAGGGGGAAAATCACTCATCGAAATGGTCTCCTGACGGGACATCATGGTGCCACGTTAACGCAGCCGCTGGCTCCGCTACATCGGTGCGCCAGAGCATCATGACGCCCCGGGTTTTGGCGAGATGTGATCAACGAGGTCGTCTGTCACCAGACGACCTCAACCACTACGGCCCACGGGCCGTGATGCGCCACCATGGCATCGGCGGGCACGACTGTTTCCACCTGACTCCTGACGGCTTTGACGTGCTGGCCCTTACACCTTGTGAATCGGACCCGGATACTGCGCGACCAGCGCGTCGGACGTGAGCAGGACGATCCCCTCGATCGTGGCCTGGGCCACCAGCAATCGATCGAACGGATCGCGATGGATCGGCGGCAGGCCCGCTACCGCCACGGCATGCGCACTGAGGATCGGCAATTCGCCATAGCCATTGTCGAGCAGGCCGCGACGCAATACGCGCGCATCGACGGAAAAGTCGTTACGCCCCAGACCGCTCTTGATCGCGACCTCCCACAGGCTTGCCGCGCTGAACAGCAGTTCGTTTCCTGGATCGGCAATGAGTTTGTGCGCGGCGGCTGGCACCCGCTCAGGCTGCGAAGCGGCCCACAGCAGCAGGTGCGTATCGAGCAGCAGCTTCATGAGGCCTCGCCGAACAGCGCGGCGATCTCATCCTGTCCCATGCGGTCGAAGTCTTCCGGCACCCGGAACTGGCCTGCGAGAAATCCCAACCGGCGCTGCTGCCCGGCTTCCGGTGCATCCAACGCCACCAGCTTCACCATCGGCTTGCCCGCCTTGGCGATCACGAACGACTCGCCCTTTGCCGCCTGCTCGACCAGGCGCGACAGATGGGTTTTTGCTTCGTGGATATTGATCGTGCTCATCTGCGAACCCGAGTGAACCAAGTTCAGTTAGTTTAGTCACAAGCAGACCCTGACGCAAAAAACCCCGCCTCGCGGCGGGGTTTTCGTCTTGCTTCTGGAAGTGCGGAGGACCGGATCGGAAACCCATAGCACGCGCAAGTCGCGAACCAGACCGATACCGTTGATGCATCACAAGTAGAGCAGGCGATGGGTGTCGTCAATGCGACGAGACCAGAAGCCACTCAGATTTTCCTTGAGCGGTTCCGGCTTTCCGGTGCCGGAAAAGGGATCGCGTATGGCATTCCGGATCAGCAGGTTGATGCGCTTGAGCGTCTTTCGATCTTGCCCTTGCCAGTAGAGGTAGTCCTCCCAGGCCGCCAGCGTCCAGACGACGCGATCAGGCATCCGCCAGTTTCCTGGCGCTCGTCTTGCCCTTGCGGAACTCTTCGATGGAACGCGCCAAATGCGCCGCGTTCGCGGGTGACTTCAACAAATACACGGTTTCGGCCAGGCTGTTGAATGTATCCAGTGACATCAACACCGCATCAGGTGCATCCCGCCGTGAAATGACAGCGTAGTCGGCATCATCGACAACGGAATCGATGACCTGCTTGAGGTTGTTTCGGGCTTCGGAGAGGTTGATGACTCGCATGAAGACATGTCCTGTTTATTGGACAAGTCTAAGGCGCTGTGACCCACGTCGTAAGCGGGCGGCAACGAGCGCAAAAAAAACCCCGCCTCGCGGCGGGGTTTTCGTGTTGCTTCGGGAAGTACGGAAAAGCCGGATCAGAAATCCATGCCGCCCATGCCACCCATGCCACCACCTGCCGGCATGGCAGGCTCGTCCTTCTTCGGCGCCTCGGCCACCATGGCTTCGGTGGTGATCATCAGGCCCGCGATGGAGGCCGCGTTCTGCAGCGCGGTGCGGGTGACCTTGGTCGGATCCAGGATACCGAAGGCCACCATGTCGCCGAACTGGCCGTTGGCAGCGTTGTAGCCGAAGTTGCCCGAGCCGGCCTTCACTTCGTTGACGATGACCGAAGGCTCTTCACCGGCGTTGGTGACGATCTCGCGCAGCGGCGCTTCCATCGCGCGCAGGGCGATGACGATGCCGTGGTTCTGGTCTTCGTTGGCGCCCTTGAGGTTCTCGACCGCCGACTTGGCACGGATCAGAGCGACGCCGCCGCCCG
>CAYVOR010000174.1:0-2530 GCA_964452995.1 uncultured Thiobacillus sp. | reverse complement strand
GCTGCACGGCGGCGTGCTGCCCTTCGGCGGCACCTTCCTGATGTTCTCGGAGTATTCACGCAATGCCATCCGCATGGCGGCATTGATGAAGCAGCGCGTGATCCACGTGTTCACGCACGACTCCATCGGCCTCGGCGAAGACGGCCCGACCCACCAGCCGGTCGAGCAGACCGCCACCCTGCGCATGATTCCCAACATCGACGTCTGGCGTCCGTGCGATACGGTCGAGACCCTGGTCGGCTGGGCGCACTCGGTCGAGCGCACCGACGGCCCCACCTGCCATATCCTCAGCCGTCAGAACCTGCCGTTCATGGCGCGTGATGCGGCGACCCTGGCCAACATCGCCAGGGGTGGCTACGTGCTGAAGGACGCCGCCGGTGCCAAGGCCGTCATCATCGCCACCGGCTCCGAAGTCGAACTGGCCGTCAAGGCGCAGGAAGCGCTGGCTGCCGAAGGTATCGCGGTACGCGTGGTGTCAATGCCGTCGACCAACACCTTCGATCGCCAGGACGCTGCCTACAAGGCCGGCGTACTGCCCAAGGGCCTGCCGCGCGTCGCGGTCGAAGCGGGGGTCACCGACTTCTGGCGCAAGTATGTGGGCCTCGAAGGCGCCGTGATCGGTATCGACAGCTTCGGCGAATCGGCCCCGGCTCCGGCACTGTTCAAGCATTTCGGCATCACCACCGAGGCAGTGGTGGCTGCGGTCAAAGGCGTTCTGTAACCCTTTTTAGCGAAGGACGCGACGCCGCGCGAAGCAAAGGTATTTCTTCGTGCGTTTCGCGTCCTTTGCGGATCAAGATTTCTGTTTATTTCAAGGAGACTGAGAAATGGCTATCAAAGTTGGTATTAACGGTTTTGGCCGCATCGGCCGCATGGCTTTCCGCGCAATCGCCAAGGACTTCAAGGACATCGAAGTGGTCGCGATCAACGACCTGCTCGACCCCGACTACCTGGCCTACATGCTGAAGTACGACTCCGTGCACGGCAACTTCCAGGGTGACATTGCCGTTGAAGGCAACAATCTCATCGTCAACGGCAAGAAAATCCGCCTGACCGCCGAGCGCGAGCCCGCCAACCTGAAGTGGAACGAAGTCGGCGCCGACATCGTGATCGAGTGCACCGGCTTCTTCCTGACCAAGGAAACCTGCCAGAAGCACATTGATGCAGGCGCGAAAAAAGTGGTGCAGTCCGCCCCGTCCAAGGACGACACCCCGATGTTCGTGTACGGCGTGAACCACGAGAAGTATGCTGGCGAGGCCATCGTCTCCGCCGCTTCGTGCACCACCAACTGCCTGGCGCCGATGGCCAAGGTGCTGAACGACAACTGGGGCATCAAGCGCGGCCTGATGAGCACCGTGCACGCCGCCACCGCGACCCAGAAGACCGTCGACGGCCCGTCGATGAAAGACTGGCGCGGCGGCCGCGGCATCCTGGAAAACATCATTCCGTCCTCGACCGGTGCCGCCAAGGCCGTCGGCGTGGTGTTGCCCGAACTGAAGGGCAAGCTGACCGGCATGGCGTTCCGCGTTCCGACCTCCGACGTCTCGGTGGTCGACCTGACCGTCGAACTGGACAAGCCCGCCAAGTACGCTGACATCTGCGCCGCCATGAAGAAGGCTTCGCAGTCCGGCGACATCAGCAAGACGCTGGGCTACACCGACGAGAAAGTGGTGTCGACCGACTTCCGCGGCAACAGCTACTCGTCGATCTTCGACGCCGAAGCCGGCATCGCGCTCGACGACACCTTCGTCAAGGTCGTGGCCTGGTACGACAACGAGTACGGCTACACCTGCAACATGCTGCGCTTCGTGCAGCACGTTGCCAAGTAAGCGGTAAACGGTGAGCGGTGAGCGGTGAGCGGATTCCGCTTGCAGCTCACTGCTCACGGCTCACCAATCTGAGTTGTAAGGTCTGGGCGGTACACCGCCCAACCCTTACCGCTTAATTTTCCTGGAGAAACAAACCATGGCATTCATTCGCGTCACCGATCTCGATCTGGCAGGCAAACGCGTGTTCATTCGCGCCGACCTGAACGTCCCGGTCAAGGACGGCAAGGTCACCTCCGACGCCCGCATCACCGCGTCGATGCGCACCATCGAGCACTGCCTCAAGGCCGGCGCCAAAGTGATGGTCACCTCGCACCTCGGCCGTCCCACCGAAGGCGAGTTCAGGGAAGAGGATTCGCTGAAGCCCGTGGTCGACGTGATCGCGCAGAAGCTCGGCAAGAACGTACGCCTGATCCGCGAATGGACCGATGGCGGCTTCGACGTCGCTGACGGCGAACTGGTGGTGCTGGAAAACTGCCGCGTCAACAAGGGCGAGAAGAAAAACGTCGACGACACCGCGAAGAAATACGCTGCCCTGTGCGACGTCTTCGTGATGGACGCCTTCGGCACCGCGCATCGCGCCCAGGCCTCGACCCACGGCATCGCCAAGTTTGCGCCGACCGCGGCGGCTGGCCTGCTGCTGACCGAGGAACTCGAGGCGCTCGACAAGGCGCTGGCCAACCCGGCGCGGCCGATGGTCGCCA
>CAYVOR010000173.1:0-2585 GCA_964452995.1 uncultured Thiobacillus sp. | reverse complement strand
CCGGCCAAGAAGCCTGTCGCGAAGAAGGCGGCTCCGGCCAAGAAGCCTGTCGCGAAGAAGGCGGCTCCGGCCAAGAAGCCTGTCGCGAAGAAGGCGGCTCCGGCCAAGAAGCCTGTCGCCAAGAAGGCAGCTCCGGCCAAGAAGCCTGTCGCCAAGAAGGCAGCTCCGGCCAAGAAGCCTGTCGCCAAGAAGGCGGCTCCGGCCGCCAAACCTGCGTCGGCTCCTGCGCCTGCCCCCGCACCGGCGGTACCGGTCATCAAGCCTTTCGGGCTCTAACAGGTCGGGCACTGCCCAATCTGAAACGGGGGCCTGTCCCCCGTTTTTTATTCAGGCGCCGCGCGATCGCGCCAGCCTCTCCGCACTCGACTCGGCCTTACGCTCAACTCGCCGCACCAGTCGGCTCCGTACAGTGTGCAAGACACTCAGTCCCCACGGCAGGCGCAAGGCCAGCAACAGGACAAGTACCGCGCCGAATATCAGCGGTTGCGTCAGATCTTTCTTCACCAGCCACAGGTAATGGACCACGCCCAGCAGTGCGATCGGATAGATCAGGCGGTGCAGTTGCTGCCAGCGGCGGCCCAGGCGACGCATCATGGCGTGGGTCGAGGTGGCGGCAAGTGGAACGAGTAGCATGAGCGCCGCGAAGCCGACCGTGATGAAGGGCCGTTTGACGATGTCCTTCGCGATACCGGCCAGATCGAAGAACTGATCCAGCCAGACGTAGGTAATGAAATGCAGGACAGCATAGAAGAAGGCAAACAAACCCAGCATGCGGCGGTACCGGATAAGGTCGCTCCGCCCGGTCAGTCGTCGCAAAGGGGTGACCGACAGCGTCATCAGCAGCCCGATCAGCGTCCAGGTTCCGGTTGAATGGGTGATGAACTCGATCGGGTTCGCCCCCAGGCCATCGCTGAAGCCAAGAACGAGCAGGCGCACCAGCGGAAGCAGGCACAAGGCAAACAGCCAAAGCTTCGGATTGCGCAGGATTGCGCCCATCAGAAAAACCGCTGCAGATCCATGCCGCGATACAGTTGCGCAACCTGGGCGCCATAGCCATTGAACATCAGCGTGTCGCGCTTAAGGAATTCACCGATACGACGCTCCTTCGCCTGACTCCAGCGAGGATGGTCGACCTGGGGATTGACGTTGGAATAAAAGCCATACTCCCGCGGCGCTGCGCGCATCCAAGCCGTCAGCGGCTGTTTCTCGACGAAGCGGATCCTGACGATCGACTTGGCACTCTTGAATCCATACTTCCACGGCACCACCAGCCGGATCGGCGCGCCATTCTGGTTCGGCAGCACTTCACCATAGAGTCCGACCGCCAGTATCGCCAGCGGATGCATCGCCTCGTCCAGCCGCAGGCCTTCGACATAAGGCCAGTCCAGCACGTCTGAACGCTGTCCCGGCATTTGACCGGGGTCGTTCAGGGTCACGAATTCGACGAATTTCGCATTGCCGGTCGGCGCAGCGCGACGGATGAGCGCGCTCAAGGGAAACCCCACCCACGGAATCACCATCGACCAGCCTTCGACACACCGCATCCGGTAGACGCGTTCCTCCAATGGCGCCAGTTTCAGTAGCGAATCGATATCGTAAACGCCCGGTTTGCGCACTTCACCCTCGACCGCGACCGTCCACGGGCGCGTTTTCAGGCTGCCCGCATTGTCGGACGGATCACGCTTGCCGGTGCCGAACTCATAGAAGTTGTTGTAGGTCGTGACCGCCTTGTAAGGGGTTTTCTCTTCGTTCAGCGTGTAGGCGCTGCGACGCACGCCAGCCAGCCTGGTGGCGGCCCGCGCATCGGATGCCATGCCCAGGGCGGCGCCCGCCGCCAGCACGCCCATGCCCTGCATGAAACGGCGGCGTTCGCGGTAGATTTCAGGGGGGGTGATGCCGGACGAAAGAATATCGGGGGATGGACGTAATCGCATGAGGGAGTCCCATCAATATATAAAGTCAGTACCCGAACAGTCGGGACAGGCCCGATTTCCTTCGGATCATTGTACGGTTGACCCTGTCATGCGGCGTTTGTTTCACCGACGCGCGCCCGAAATTGACGAACTCGCGTACCGCGCTGACGAAGCTTCGTCGGCGCGGTACGCGAGGTATTTCGTCAGACGGTCACGCTACCTTGATTTAATAAGGTTTTCAACGCCATCAGATGAAATGGGAGGCTGGCATGAACCCTGCTCAAGTCCTTGTACAGACAACACAAGGAGATGACGAGATGATTGAACTGGAACCCGGCAATGCGCTCGACATCGCCCTCAAGGAAGATGCCCATGGCCGCGACCGTGTCGTCGTGACCCTGGAAGCGCACGGGTGCGAACTCAACCTCACCCCGCACCAGGCCCGCGTGTTGGCCACCGAGTTGATCATGGCAGTGAACCGTGCGGAAGTCCGGGGCAACCTGAAGCACAGCCAGAATATGGTGCGCAGCACACAATCCACCGAGGAGAAGCGCGGCCTGTTCAGTCAGGCTTTCGCCAAATAGATTCAGGCCAGCCGGCTTCGGCTGGACCAGGGCAGCGGCTCGATCAGCCTGTGCTGCCCGATAAACCGCCTCCGCATTGTCGGAGGCC
>CAYVOR010000172.1:0-2623 GCA_964452995.1 uncultured Thiobacillus sp. | reverse complement strand
TCACCCGCTCCACTCCGGCTTCCGTGTCGTACCGACAAAGCACCCGTCGCCGCCGACCAGCTCCCGGGAGTGGGTGTGTCGGCTGCTGTGGATCTACTTCAGTTCGTGCAGGGTCTTGCCGATGGCATCAGGATTGGAAAAATCGCTGATGCGCACGAGCGCCTTGCCGTCCCTGATCACGATCAGTTCGGGCAGCCGCTTGACGGAATACTGGTGGAACAACCGGTTGCTCTTGTCGATGGCGGTGGCGTGCTTCACTGCAAATTTCTTGCGGTATTCGCCCAGGTCGTCGTCACCCGTCCACAGGCGATTGATGACACCCAGCCAGGCAATGTCCTGGTGCCGTGCCGATAACGCGTTGACGGCCTTTTGCGCCTTGATGCAGCTTTGCGCGGCGTCGGGGCGCGTCTCCTCCCAGTACCAGTCGCACCAGGTGGCGGTGAACAGTAGTGCATGGGTCTGCCCGTCGTTGAGATCGAGCGGAATGTCCGCCTCTTTTTCCACCAGTACGCCAGAGTCGAGGATCTCGGCCTGCTGCCGCTGCGCGACCAGCGCCAGGGAACTGTCCAGTATCGAATCGGCTTTGTGGCCACGGTGAATGAGGTTCATGTCCTTGTCGAACACCAGGTGATAGGGCGTGCCGACCAGGCGGAAGGCCTGGGCCAGGTCGCCGCTGGTGTCGATAGCCATCGGCATGCTCAGGCCGTATTCCCTGACGGCGGCGTTGACGCTGTCGATGTCGTCGTTGATGCCGACATTGATGGCGATGACCTCGATTTGGTCGCCGTAGGTTTGCTGTACCTGTTCAAAATGAGGCATCTGCTGGCGGCAGGGCACGCACCAGGTTGCCCAGAATTTCAGGTAGACCGGTTTCTTGCCCTTGAAGTCTGTCAGCCGGGTCGTCTTGCCGGTAATCAGCGGGATCGGCTCTTGCAGAAGTGCGTCCGGCAAGCCGCCGGCCTGTGTGCCGCCGAGCGCGAATAACAGGGCGAGCAAACCTGGCATGAATCGTTTGCAGCAATTGCGCACGAGTGTTCCTGGATGGTTGATGTAGACGAAAACGCTGAAAAAATGCCTGTAAAAGTAACGCGGGCCAAGCTAGTCTGATTTACCTTGGCTTGCAATGTCCGACACGGCGTTGCATGGCCGTAGCGGGTTTTCAGGGATCTTTCGACCATGGCGCATATCGGAACCGGCGTTGAGTACGCCTTGCATTGCCTGCTCTGGTTGGTCGATTCGGGCGATCAGCAGCCGAGCAGCCGCGACCTGGCGCAGATGCAGGACATCTCGCCGACGTATGTGGCCAGGATTTTTTCCCGCTTGAGCAAGGCGGGCATCGTGGAATCCAGCGAAGGCATTGGCGGTGGCTGTGCCTTGCTGGCCGCAGGCATGGCCCGCAAGGGAATGCCTCCCGATTTCAATCAGGAGGCCCGGTTCTGGTTTGCCAATCGCCAGGACGAACGTGAACGGGCGCGCCTGCATGCAGTACAGAACCGGCCGACAGGGAAGAAGTCCAGAAGAACCGTTTCATGACAAGACAGACAGCGACACGAATTCTCCCGGCTGCCGCTTCAGGCGCCAGCGTGAACCATCACCCCAACCAGCATTGAGGCCATCTTCATGAAAATCGAAAAACTGATCTCCGCTGCCGCAGCAGTCCTCGCCCTTTCGCTGGCCGCCGGCTTGCCGGCTCATGCGCACGATACTGCCGATGCAGGCACCGTCACGCAGAACTTTGCTGCACCCATTCCCAACATCCCCGGCAAATCGCTGATCGCGGTGGAAGTGGAGTTTGCGCCGGGGCAGGTTGGCGCTCCGCACAGGCATGCGAATTCGGCATTCATCTATGCCTATGTGGTTTCAGGCGCCATCGAATCCAAAGTGGATGATGAGAAAGTCCGCATTTACCGTGCGGGTGAAAGCTGGTCCGAGCGTCCCGGCGCCCTCCACTCCGTCAGTCGCAATGTCAGTGAGACCGAGCCTGCCAGGCTGCTTGCTGTTTTCGTCGTCGACTCTGACGACACGGAGCTGGTCAAGCCGATCAATTGAGATGGCGGTAACACGGGAGGATGCACGCCAGGAGATTGATCGAATCGTCGTGGTTGTTCAGCAGTGGCGAGTCCTGCACGCGCATCGTGCCGGCCATCCTGCCGGAGTGCTTCTTCCCTGAAAGGCGGCCGGATGCCTGAAGCTCCGTCTGCAGCCGTTTGATCACCTGATGTCCTGAATTTCGTTTCGCGGTTTGGAGGATGAGTCCGTCTGAATCAAATGGTTGGATGTTGGGCTCTGTTCCCATCACCCGCTCCATCAATCCCGCAACGACCTTATAATCGGCAGATGGAACCGCGCGATCCCGCTGTCGCTGGTGACTCCTGCGAACTGGACGGGGACAATTCACTCATCCGCTGGATGATGGGCCTGTCGCCGGCAGAGCGACTGCAGGTGCTGCAAGGGTTCGTGGACAGCATCGGCGAGTTGAGTCGTGACCAGTCCGCCGCGATTCAAAGACGCCCTTGAGGTCTTCGCCCGACACCGGGTCGACCTGATCGTGGTTGGCGGTGTCGCGGCGGTGATTGGCGGTGCGCCGCTGGCGACGTTTGATCTCGATGTTGTTCACGCGCGC
>CAYVOR010000171.1:0-2642 GCA_964452995.1 uncultured Thiobacillus sp. | reverse complement strand
CGGCGATGCCGTGGGAATACGAGCTTGGTCCTGATGGGCAACCGAGGATGCGGCCCGGAGTGCTCGCCGCAAAGACGGCTGTGGGCAAGGCGGGCGCATCGACGATCAGCAACTACGTCATGCCCGCCACGCCGGGACAGGAAGCGGCCGACAAGAAGTTTGCCGGCGACTTCATTGACTTCGCGACGGGGGGCTATGCGGACGTGCAGAAGCAACTCGATCAGTTGCGCGAGGCGTCTGCCACGCTAGGCAGCGGCAAGGCCATTTCCGGCCCGATCATGGGCAACCTGCCTGACTCTGTGCTTGCCGCGACGAACCCCCAGGCGGTCGCCACGAAGGAAGCGATTCAGGAGGTCGCGCAGCGCAACCTTCGTCTGGTCCTCGGCGCTCAGTTTACGGAGAAGGAAGGCGAGCGGCTGATTGCCCGCGTGTTCAACCCGCGTCTCAGCGAGACTGAGAACAAGAAGCGCGTTGACCGACTCATCCGGCAGATCGCGGGCGCGGCGCAGGCGAAGCTCGATGCCGCGCAGTATTTTCAGCAGCACGGCTCTCTGACCGGGTGGCAGGGTAGGCTTCCGCGCCTGAGCGACTTCGACCCGGATTTCGGGAAGAAGGACGGCGGCGCGTCTGGTGGCTGGTCGATCAGGAAGGTCGAGTAATGGCGAAGTACCGTGTCACCGGGCCGGATGGCGCGACCTATGAGGTCAACGCGCCGGACGACGCCACGGAAGATCAGGTTATGGAGTACGTGCGCAGCCAGTCTGCCGACCGCGATTCCGGGCTTTCGCTTTCCGATCTAGTCACAGGCAAGCGTCCGGGGCCGAGCAAGGGCGAGCGGTTCATGCAAGGCCAAAAGAGCGTCGGCGTCGGGGCTGCGCAGACGATCGCCAGCGGCGCACGCGAGGCGTTTCCGCTACTCGGCCGGGCACTGGAATTTGCAACGACCGGCAAGGTCGGCACGATCATGGACAAGCCGCTCGCGCAGTTCCGCGAGCAAACGCAGGACTACAACGCGCGCCGGCAGGCCGCAGGCGATACCGGCATTGACTGGATGCAGGTTGCCGGGGCCGCGTCTAGCCCGTGGAACATCCTTGCTGGCCGCGCCGGGCTGACTGGTGGCGGCGCAGGCGTCGGCGGGAAGATCGCCGGTGGCATGACCGCAGGCGTCGCAGGCGGCTCCATGACGCCAGGAACGGACGCGGAACGGCTTACCGGAATGGCTATCGGCGGGGGGCTTGGCGGCGCGATTGGCGCGGTCCCTGCGATCACGTCCAAGATGTACGACCTTGCCAAGTCAATGACCCGCAGTGGTGCCGAGCGCAAGGCCGGGACGATCCTTCGCAACGCGGCGCAGAGCCCGGACGACGCGGTGGCGAACCTGATGAACGTGCGCCCGGTGGTTCCCGGCAGCGCGCCGACGACTGGCATGGCATCCGGTGACGAGGGGGTCGCTTCGCTGCTGAATGTCGTGCAGGACCGTATGCCGGAAGTGAAGGCGGCGGCGAGCCGTGCGGCAACCAATCGGGAGACGGCGCGCACCCTGTTTGCAAGCAAGGTAGGGGGTTCCGCTGACGATCTGGCGAACATGGAAGCCATGCGCAACGAGGTCACGCGGCCGATGCGCGAGGCGGTGCTTTCTCGGGTCCGCCCGATTCCTGCCAACGTGCTGACCGAGCCGCTGGACAAACTGGCGAGCCTGCCTGAGATGGCCGGCAAAACGAACCAGACGGCGATTTCTGCGGTGAAGTCCGAGCTACAGCGGATCACGAACCCGCAGACGGGCACGATTGACCCGGTGGCGCTGTACGAGATCAGGAAGGATATCGGCCTGATGATGGACGGCAAGTTGTCGGGGGATGCCGCGAACATGAAGTTCGCTCGCAAAGTCCTGTCCGCTGTCAAAAACGCGATTGACGACCAGATCGACAACGCAGCCGAGCAGAAAGGTATGTGGAAAGCGTACCTGTCCGAGTTCGCCGGCCGCAGCAAGGCCATCGACCAGATGGCGACCTTTCAGGACGTTATCCGCCGGTCGGGGGCCGGTTCGGTCAACCAGCAGACGGGCGAGCCGATCCTTTACGCCAGCAAGTTGAACAACATCCTGCGCCGGGAAGGGCGGGACTTGGCTAAGACGCTGACCAATGACCAGATGGACGCTTTGCGTCGGCTGGCTTCCGATCTGTCGGCAGAGCAGGCGGCGGCAAGGGCCAGCAAGTCCGCGACCGGAAATAGCGTGACGTTCGGGATGGGCAGCGGTAACGCGATGCTCGATGCCGCGCTCGGCCGCGTGCCTGGTGGTGGGATGCTGACGCAGGCGATGCAGTTCCTGAAAAGCGGCCAGCAGCAGCGCACGCTTGGGCTACTCGGTGAAGCGGTGCAAGACCCGTCTATGGCTGCGCGGCTGATGCAGGCCGGCGCTCCGGTGCCGCTGAATCCGAGGCAAGGGCTACTGACCGGGGGGATCGCGGCGACCGCTGGTGCGACCGTTCCGCCGTTGCTTATGGGCGTCCAGTAGCCAGAAAACCAGCATCCAGAAGATTGCGCCTAACGCAGCACCAATCGTTGATTCCATCTAAAGCCGCCTCCGGGCGGTTTTTTCGTTTCTAGAGGCTACCAAATGCCCGTGCCTTCCGCAATCACCG
>CAYVOR010000170.1:0-2728 GCA_964452995.1 uncultured Thiobacillus sp. | reverse complement strand
GGCACCAGAAAGTCGCCGCGCAGCCACATTTCCCAGGCCACGCTGACGTAGCGTGTCTCGTCGACCGGAATCAGCGGGCGCGTCAGGGTCACGACCGCAGCCAACGCCGCCAGCAGCAGCAGACTGAGCAGCAGCAGGTTGCGTCCGGAAGGGTCAGGCGTGTGTCGTGGGTTCATGATTGTCAGTGTTTTCGTCCAGTGCTGCATCGATCTGTGCGTCGAGGCTCTGGCCGTGGCGGAAATGTCGATACAGGTAGGCCCCCAACGCGCCCGAGACCAGGAATAAACCGATGGCAAGCGCGAGTTTCAGGGCCGGTGCGATCTGCACACCGCTGCCCACCAGTGCAAATACCAGCGTCTGCGGCAAATAGCCGAGGAATGTTCCAGCCAGGAAATACTGCGGCCGGATGCTCGATATGCCGGCTGCCAGATTGGTCAACAGGTTGTTCCCCACAGGCAGCAGACGAACCAGTACCGTCATGGCAAACGGATGATCGTGTATGAACCGGTCGAAACGCCGGGCACGCTCGCCCAGCCGTGCCCGCAACAGGCCTTTTCCGAACAGGCGGGCATACCCGAAACTCAGCATGCAGCCCAGCAGCGCAGCGAGCGCAGCCAGCAGCGTGCCCAGCCCGACGCTGAAGGCATAACCGCCGAGAAAGGCAATGATCTGGCGCGGCAGGCCGATGGCGGTGAAAATCCCGCCCATCAGCAGAAACAGCAACGCGCCGTCAATCCCGTGTCCACGCACGCGCGCATCGATCCAGGTCTCGTTGACGCTGCTGCCCAGATCACTGGACTCGAACAGATAGCCCAGCAACGCCAGACTCAATATCAGCGCCAGACCCTTGACGATGACACGTGCCTTCATTTAAAGATCGGAATCGGCCTCGATCACGGGCAGGCGCACCCGCCGCTGCAGCCAGGCCACACCGAACAGATCGACAATGCCCACCCACAGCCGGTTGTGCACGCCATACTTGGAGGTGCCACGTTCGCGTGCGCGATGATGCACCGGAACCGACACCACCGCGCCGCCATTGCGCATCACCAGCGCCGGCAGGAAACGGTGCATGTGGTCAAAATTGGGCAAAGCGAGGAAGGTCTCGCGGGCAAACACCTTGAGGCCGCAACCGGTATCTGGCGTGTTGTCCTTCAACATGCGCGAACGTACGCCATTGGCGATTTTCGACGACAGCCTGCGCAGGAAGGTGTCGTTGCGGCGGGCCCGCCATCCGGCCAGCAACTCCAGATTGGCGGGTTGCGCCGGATCTGCCAGCCTGGCCAGCAAGGCGGGAATGTCAGCAGGATCGTTCTGCCCGTCCCCGTCGAGCGTCGCGATCCACTCATGGCGTGCCGCGCTCACCCCCGTCGTCACCGCCCGGCTCTGTCCGCACGAAGCGCGGTGGCGGATCACCCGCAACATGGGAAATTCGGCTTTCAGCGCATTCAGCCGTGGTTGCGTGGCGTCGGTACTGCCATCGTCGACATAAACAATTTCGAACACGGTATTGCCGGATAGCGCCGCCGCGATCTCGCGTACCAGCGGTTCGACGTTGTCCTGCTCGTTCTTGACTGGAACAACCACGGACAGCCTGCCGTGGTAGGCGTGTTTGGGCATTACTGGTTTTATATTGGTTGTCTGGTGTTGGCGGCCCATGGAAACACCTCCAGGCTGAACCGCTATCGACAGGCTTCCGCAGCTTGATATTTCAGAAGCCTGGCATTCTAATTTATTTTCAACGCCGCGTATGCTTTGGCGCGCCAGGATGTCCGCCCCATGGGCCGATCTGCCTGAAGATTAAAGACAGCAATGAAGTGTATTGGAAGGGAATTCTGGCGGAGAGGGGGGGATTCGAACCCCCGTCAGGATATTATCCTGAACACGCTTTCCAGGCGTGCGACTTAAACCACTCATCCACCTCTCCGAGAGCGGCGCATCATACCGGAAGCGCCTGTATGCGGCAAATTGAAGTTGAAATCCCAGGCCTGGCGCCGCTACGGCAGAAAAAATGGCCTGCACCCCTTGAATCCCGGTCATTCACCCCCAGTTCTTCGCGAGAACCAATCGGGAGCCCACATGCAGGACGAACACGACATTGATACCAGCCAGGCCGCACCTCAGGCCGGAAAAGACATCATGCCCAATTTGGAAGAGATGCTGAAAGCAGCCGAACTTCAGGCGGCCGAGCATCACGACGCCTGGCTGCGTGCCAAGGCGGAAACCGAGAACATGCGCCGTCGCGCGGCGGAAGACGTGGACAAGGCGCGCAAGTTCGCCGTGGAAAATTTCGCCAGCGAACTGCTAGCGGTCAAGGACAGCCTGGAAGCCGCTCTGGCGGCCGACTCGCCGAGTGTCGAGAACATGAAGGATGGCGTCGACCTGACCCTGAAGCAGTTGATCGCCGTCTTCGGCAAGTTCAATCTGCACGACATCGACCCGATGGGCGAGAAGTTCGATCCCCATCAGCACCAGGCCATCCAGGTGGTCGAATCCGACCAGCCGGCCAACACTGTGGTCACCGTACTGCAGAAAGGCTACCTCCTGCACGACCGGACCCTGCGGCCGGCGCTGGTGATAGTCGCCAAGGGCAAGGATTGAGACGGTCTTGAAATAGGCTCCGTCTCCCCCACATTCAGATCAATCTTTATTTAGAAGGAACGCATCATGGGACGCATTATTGGCATCGACCTGGGTACCACCAACTCCTGCGTGGCGGTGATGGAAA
>CAYVOR010000169.1:0-2819 GCA_964452995.1 uncultured Thiobacillus sp. | reverse complement strand
GTTCGAGCACGAGCGTGCCGCTGTCGCGCTCGGCGTCCTCGTCGAGCATGGTGAAGATGGTCTCGGCGGCAGCCAGCCCGCGCTGCAGCTGGTCGTTCACTGCCGTGAGCCGTTTCAGCGGTGCAAACAGCAGCAGCATGGCCATAAAGAAGGCCACGAAGCCGCCAACCGTGGTGGTGTTCTCGCTCGCCTGGCCGGCCGCGATATAGACGATGATGGCGAGCGCGATCGCGGCGATCAACTGAATGACGGGTTCGTACACCGCGTTGGCGGCGACGCGTTTCATCTCGAACAGCCGCGCCAGATTGGCGGCCTGGTGAAAACGGGTCTGCTCGTATTCTTCGCCGCCAAACAGCTTGACCACGCGATGCCCGCCCACCGCTTCATCCACCACTTGGGTAAGGTCGCCGATGTTTTGTTGCGCCTTGCGCGACAACCCGCGCAATCTTTTACTTGCGACGCGCACCACCCACAGCGTCAGAGGCACCAGCGCGAACACGATCAGCGTCAGCTGCCAGTTCAGCCACAGTAGATAGCCCAGCAGTCCCAGCACCGTCACCGTGTCGCGCACCAGCGTGGTGAGCGAACTGGTGGCCGACTGCGTCACCTGCGTGACGTTGAAGGCCAGATGCGCGATCAGCTGACCGCTCGGGTTCTGATCGAAGTAGCGTGTCGGCAGCGTCATCAGCTTGTCGAACATGGCGCCGCGCAAGTCCATCACCAGGCGGCTGCCCACCCAGGCCATGCAATAGGTGCTGATGAAGCTGGTGACGCCGCGCACCAGAAACAGACCCAGCAGCAGCACCGGAATCCAGCGGATGAAATCCTGATCCTTGGCGACAAAGCCCTTGTCCAGCAGTGGCTTGAACAAGGCGGGCAGCGCAGGCTCGGTCGCGGCGGTGAGGATCAGTGCGACGAGAGACAGTGCGAACATGCGCCAATACGGCTTTACGTAACCGAGCAGGCGACGATATAACGCGCGACTGTCATGCCTCGCAGGAGCGGAGGAGGTGGACTTCATAACAGCAGCACTGTGGCCAGGCCGAGGAAGATGAAAAAGCCCATGCTGTCGGTGATGAAGGTGAGCATCACCGACGAGCCGATTGCCGGGTCGCGGTTCATGCGCTCGAGCAGCATCGGAACAAAGATGCCGGCCAATGACGCCACCATAAGGTTCAGCAGCATCGATAATGCCATCACGCCTCCCAGCGCGGGACTGTCGTACAGCAGCCAGGCGACGATGCCGACCACCGACCCCCATACCAGACCATTGAAGAGGGCGACGCCGAGTTCCTTCACGATCAGGCGGCGCGCGTTGGCCTGAGTGATCTGCCCCAGCGCCAGGCCGCGGACGATCAGGGCGATGGTCTGGTTACCTGTGTTACCGCTGACGCCGGCGATAATCGGCATCAGCGCCGCCAGTACGGCGAGCCTTTCGATCGAGCCTGCGAATGCATCGATCACGCGCGAGGCGAGGAAGGCGGTGGTGAGATTGACGGCCAGCCACATCCAGCGGTTTTTCGCCGAACGCCAGACGGAGGAGAACAGGTCTTCTTCTTCTTTCAGGCCGGCCATCGACAGCATGTCGGCGCCGGTCGATTCGCGGATGTAGTCCACCACCGCGTCGACGGTGAGACGACCCATCAGCCGTCCCTGCGCATCCACCACCGGCGCCATCACCAGGTCATAGCGCTCAAATGCCTGTGCCGCTTCATCCGCCTCGTCTTCGGGATGGAACTTGACGAAGTCCTCGACCATTACTGCCGCGACCGACGCCTCGGGATCGGTGGTGAGCAGGCGTTTCAACGGCAGCACCCCGATGATCGCGTCGCCGCGATCAACCACGAACAGCTTGTCCAACTGGTCTGGCAGTTCGCCCAGGCGACGCAGATAGCGCAGCGCGACTTCCAGCGTCACGTCGGCGCGGATCGTCACCATCTCGAAGTCCATCAGCGCGCCCACCGTGTCCTCCGGATAGGCCAGCGCCGACTGCAGATGCGCGCGTTTCTGCGTATCGAGCGACGTCAGCAGCTCCTGGATCACATCGCGCGGCAGGTCGGGTGCAATGTCGGCGATCTCGTCGGTGTCGAGTGACTCGGCGGCGGCCAGCAACTCCGCCTTGTCCATGTTCTCGATCAGCGTTTCGCGAACCGAGTCCGACACCTCCAGCAAAATTTCGCCGTTGTGTTCCGCATCGACCAGGTTCCATACCAGCCGCCGTTCGTCCTGCGGCAAGGCTTCCAGAATGTAGGCAATGTCGGCCGGATGCAGGTCTTCCAGCCGCGCCTGCAGCTCAGCCAGGTAGCCCGCGTACTCCCGGTCGTTGGCCAGATCTCCCCGTGTCCCGCCCTGTCTGAAGACGAGTTCCTCCACCCCCCGCATGTTGGCGAGCAGGGTCTGCACCTGCGCCAGGCTGGCTTCGAGGTTGTCCTGTGGCTGGTTTTCGAGGGCGTCGGTCATGGGGCGGGGCGGTTAAAAGCCCCGCGATTGTAACGCGCTATGGAGTTGGAACGGAGGATGGCACGTGGTGCGGGCAGAGCGTAGTTGTGGTGCCAAGTGAGCAGCTGGAGTTCGATTTTCAGACTAAATCAAATCGTTTCCCAAGCTACGCTGCTTGAAGCGTGACGTTTCCGCTAGAGATTCAGCCTGACTGCGCACTCTCCTCCCGAATGTAGTGATGGGGCGCGTGCTGTCCTGATGCCAAGTCCAACAGGACGCGGCCACGACAATGCGTCAATGCCAACGGCAAAAGGGTGAAGCGTCGACTGAATCGCCCCGGGTTTTGAGGAGGCTCCTTTCCTTGAGAAGATGGAGCCATG
>CAYVOR010000168.1:0-2833 GCA_964452995.1 uncultured Thiobacillus sp. | reverse complement strand
CTGCTGGCAAAACTGCTGGTTTTTCTGCTGGTACTGGGCTTTGCCCTGAAAAACAGCCATAGCGTGATCTTTTATTCCTATCTGGATTATGTTTGGCAGGCGCCGCTGATCGTCATGCTGGGACTGGCGTTCATCCTCGGCGCCCTGATCGGCGTGCTCGCAGTGCTGCCCACGCTGTTCCGCCTGCGGCGCGAACTGAGCCGCAGGCCGCAGCCGATCGAACTGGATACGGTCACGCAAACCGATCTGCCTGTCGTATAAATCCCATGGAATTCGAATTCTGGTGGCTGCTGGCGTTTCCCCTGTTCTTCGTGCTGGGCTGGCTGGCCGCGCGGGTGGATATCCGTCAGGTGGTGACCGAATCGCGCGCGTTGCCCAACTCGTATTTCCGCGGCCTGAATTTCCTGCTCAACGAGCAGCCCGACAAGGCCATCGAGGCCTTTCTCGAAGTCGTCAAGCTCGAGCCCGAAACCATCGATCTGCACTTTGCGCTGGGCGGACTGTTTCGTCGACGCGGCGAGATCGATCGTGCCATCCGCATGCACGAGAACCTGCTGGAACGCGATGGTCTGGCCGAGGAGCAGCGCTTGCGTGCGATGAGCGAACTGGGCCAGGATTATCTCAAAGCGGGTCTGCTCGACCGCGCCGAACAGGTGTTCACCCGGCTGCTGGAAACGCCGCAGCATGGTCTGGCGCGCACCTTTCTGCTGGAAATTTACGTGCAGGAGAAGGACTGGCAGAAAGCCATCGACGCGGCTCACGTATTGGAAAAGGACACCAGCAAGCCGCTCAACGCCGACATCGCGCATTTCCATTGCGAGCTGGCCCTGCTGGAGTCCACCAAGAACAATCCCGATGCCGCCGCCGCGCATCTGCAGCAGGCACTGTCCATCAACCGCCAGTCGGTGCGCGCCAACCTGATGGCGGGCGATCTCGACGCGGCGACAGGGAAGCACGAGGCAGCCATTGCCGACTGGCGCCTGGTCGAAACGCAAAGCGCGACGCATATGGCGCTGGTGGTGGATCGCGTGCTCGGCAGCTATCGCCTGCTGGGACGGCTGGATGAGGGGGTGCAGTGGTTGCGCGCGCTGTATGCCCGCCAGCCGTCGCAGGATGTGTTCAATACCCTGTATCTGGCGGTGTCCGAAACCGAAGGGGCTGCTGCCGCGAGCCAGCTTGCACGCGAGGAGCTGCGGCGGAATCCCAGCCTGCGCACGCTCGATCGTCTGCTCGAAGCCCAGCTTGTCGATGCAGAGCCCGAGGCGCGTGAACTGTTGCAGATGGAGAAAGCCCTGGTGGCTACACACAGCCAGCGCATGATGCGTTACCAGTGCGGCAGTTGTGGTTTCAAGGCGAAGCAGTTTTTCTGGCGCTGCCCGGCTTGCGGGCGCTGGGACAGTTTCGATCCCGAACGAAGCGAAAGCGAAGGGTGAAAGCAGGCAAGGTGGTGAAACAGACAAAAATCATCGTGGCGCTGGATTTTCCCGATGCGGTGTCGGCGCTGGCGCTGGTGGCCCGGCTCGATCCGGCGCTGTGCCGGCTCAAGGTGGGCAAGGAGCTGTTCACCGTGGCCGGGCCGGAGCTGGTGCGCGCGCTGGTGACGCGTGGATTCGACATATTCCTTGACCTGAAATTCCACGATATTCCCAATACCGTGGCGGCAGCCTGCAAGGCGGCAGCCGGCCTGGGGGTGTGGATGCTGAACGTGCATGCCTCGGGTGGACGCCGCATGATGACCGCGGCGCATGAGGCATTGGCAGGACTGCCGCAACGCCCGTTGCTGATTGCGGTGACCGTGTTGACCAGCATGAGCGCCGGGGATCTGGCCGAGGTCGGCGTGGCCGGCGCGCCGGCTGACCAGGTGCTGCGGCTGGCGCGTCTGGCGCAGGCCTGCCAGCTCGATGGCGTGGTCTGCTCGGCGCAGGAGGCGTCCATGCTGTGCGCCGATCTGGGCACGGACTTCCGGCGGGTGACGCCGGGCATCCGGCCGGCCGGCACAGAAGCGGGCGACCAGCGTCGCGTGATGACGCCGGCGGAAGCCTTGCGTGCCGGCGCGACCGACCTGGTGATCGGACGCCCGATTACTGGCGCCCCTGATCCACTGGCGGCGCTGAAAGAAATTCAATCCGAAATTCAAAATGTTTAGGAGTGTGTGGTGAAGATAACTGTGATCGGGACAGGCTATGTGGGCCTGGTAACCGGAACCTGTCTGGCCGAAGTCGGCAACGAGGTGCTCTGTCTCGACGTCGACCCCAACAAGATCGAAATCCTGAAAGCCGGCGGCATTCCGATCTACGAGCCGGGGCTGGAAGACATGGTGAAACGCAACGTCGCCGCCGGCCGCCTGTCCTTCACCACCGACATCGAGGAATCCGTGAAATTCGGTCAGATCCAGTTCATCGCCGTCGGCACGCCGCCGGACGAGGATGGCTCGGCCGACCTGCAATACGTGGTGGCGGCGGCGCGCAACATTGGCCGCCACATGGCCGATTACAAGCTGGTGGTCGACAAGTCCACCGTACCGGTCGGCACCGCCGACAAGGTTCGCGCGGCGCTCGCGGAAGAACTGGCCAAGCGCGGCGCGACGATCGAATTCAACGTCGCATCAAATCCCGAGTTCCTGAAAGAGGGCGCGGCGGTGGATGACTTCATGAAGCCCGACCGCATCGTCATCGGCACCGACAGCGAGCGCGCCACCGCACTGTTGCGTCAGTTGTACGCACCGTTCCAGCGCAACCACGACCGTCTGACGGTGATGGACGTGCGTAGCGCCGAACTCACCAAGTACGCCGCCAACGCCATGCTGGCGACGCGCATTTCCTTCATGAACGAG
>CAYVOR010000167.1:0-2865 GCA_964452995.1 uncultured Thiobacillus sp. | reverse complement strand
TCGGAACGGGCATAGAATCGGGCCTCTACAAACAAAAACCCGGCGCTAGGCCGGGTCGGGGGAAGATGGAAACGTACTTCGGGATGGACGAAGCTACTTTGCGGCTCGTTATCGTCGTCGCCGTTGGTGTCGCATTGCAGCCCTGGCTCCGCTCAATCCTTCGTAAGCCCGAGCAGCCCGGCAGTAAGGACCGGCGTGCCCAGAAGGCTCACTCCTTTGGAAAGCGGCTCGGCCAACGCTGGGCGGCGCGCAAGCAGTCCACCTAGCATCGCCTGCCCAGCCTTCGTGTAGGCGACAGCGGGCAGGGCGCCGGCAGCAAGCCACGGCGATACGGTTGCGCCGGCCGCAGGGCCGAGCACTCCGAGCGTGGCAAGCAAGCGATCGGTCGTGCCGCTGTTCGGCACCTTGTTTGCCAGCGTGTTCTTGCCTGCGGCGGACAAGTCCTGCATCAACGCCGTGCCCTTTGCGAAGCCGCCCTTGTCCTTCGAGCGGTCCAGCGCGCGCACGGCGCCATGCAACTGCGCCGCCGAGAACAGACCGTCTTCTGCGGCAACCGATGATGCGGCGCGCTGCACGCGCTTGAAGTTCGCCCACCCAGCATTGGCCGCTTTCAGCGCGTCCGACGCTTCCGGAGGGGCTACCCGAGTCAGCCAGCCGCGCAGGGAGTCATGCGCCGCACTCAGCGCACGCCCGAGCGTCTGCTGGTCGGCGTCGGTGCTGCGCATGTACTGCGCGGCAAGCTTCCCGAGGTTCTGGTCGGCAGCCTTGAAGCCTTCGCCTGTGACCCGCCCGTATTGATCGATTCGATCTGCAATCTCGCTTTTGATGATCCGCAGGAATTGATCGCCGCGTTCTTTGGGGAGCGTGCCCACCATCGACCCGAGGTTCGTGATTTCCTGCCCGAGCTGCTGGTCCGGCGCGATTGATCCGATCTTCGTGATTACGTCGTCGTATGCCTTCGACAGTTGATCATTGGCGAACTCGATCGCCTCGTGTCCGGTGACGCCCTTCGGCAGCTTCTGCCCGATCGGCGCGAGCGAGCGATCGATGGCCGCACGGTTGAACTGCTCCGCGCTGCGCTGCTCCGCGTTGCGAATCGACGAGCCGAGCAGCGGAATGCTCTTGGCTTTTTCCTCGGCCGAGCGCCAGCCCCCGCCGAGAATCTGCCCCGGTGTCGGCGTGACGCCTTCGCGCATCAGCGTCTTCACATCGGGAGCGGTTTTCGGCTGTATGACGCGCGAAAGTGCGGCCGTCACAGGAGCGGCAACCGCGCCTGCGATCGCGCCGGACTTCGCCTGGCCGAGCTTCTGCTGCCAGAAATCGCCCTTGCTCGTGTCGACCGGCTCGACGAGCGCGCCCATGCCGGCGCCCGTTACGGCGCCCATCGCGGTGCGCCCGGCAAGCGTCGCGCCACCGGCCGGCGCAAGTGCGAACAGCGGAGCGGTGCCGACGATCTGCCCGCCCAGACGCGACGGGTCAAACGTGCCGGCGGACGATCCGCGACTTTGCTGATAGCCCTGCTCCGCGTCCCGGTTGATCTGATCGACGCGATCGACTTCGGACTGCGGGGCTAACCCGATCGCGCTCGCGCCGCGCACAAGCATCTGTGCGCCTGCGTCAATCGGATCGCGCACGCCGCGCACGACACCGCGCCCGATGCGCCCGAGAAGGGAAGGATGATCTTGCGCCGGCGCGGCAGGCGCGTTGCCGATGCTCTGCGCGACCATCGACTGCACCTGTTCCGGCGTGGCGTCGTCGGGCGCCGTTACGTCATAGGTCGAGCCATCCGGGCTAGTGACGCGATACTGCGCCATCACTTCACCTTCTGAATCGACCAGCCAGCGGGCAAGGCAGGCGCGGCAGGCTGAGACATGCCGTCGAACAACGGATTCGCATCCGAGAACCGCTGCAGCTCGTCATAGAACCCCTCGTCGAGTTGACCGTGCTTGCGCCGGTAGTCGCGCGCGATCTTCGCCACTTGCTGGTCACGTTGCGCGAGACGCTTGCTCGTTTCGATAAGCAGTCGATTGCCCTGCGGCGTCTTGGCGAGCCCCGGAACCGTCGCCACGAGGAACTCGCGGTCCTTGTCACTCATGGCGCCAGGCATACCAGCACCACCAGCCGGGTTTCGCATCTGCAACGCGATTTCGTTCGAGATTGCCTCGGCGGCCTGTGCGGCGCCGAGCTTGTCGTCGACGCTGATACCGAGTGATTCCAGCGTTGCCTTGACGTTCGTCATGGCGGGAGTCAGCTTGCCCGTTTGCAGCCCGTCGAGTACTTGGCTCAGGCGATCGAGGCGGCTGATCTTGCTTTGCGCGCTGAATCCCGCCTTCTGGATGTCGCCAAACTGCTCTCCGTAGTGCTTGCCGACGGCCTTGTTCTCTTCCTTCTCCTGCACGAACGTGACGTTGTTGCGACCGGCGCCTGCCGCCGCAACTTGAGATTTCGCCGACAGCACGCCGGGGCGCATCCTCGGCTGCCCGTCCGGACCAAGCTCGAACTCCCACGGCATCGCCGGCTTTTGCGAGCCGCCGACCGGGATCGGATCAACGCCCGGCCCGCGCATCCATGCCTTCTGCGGTTGACCATCGGGGCCGTAGATCGTCTCCAGCTTCGGCGCCTGCGGAATCAACGTCTTGATGAACTCCTGCGGCGCGAGCATGGCGGCTTGCTGCTGCTCGGGCGGAAGCGTCTGCACGAACTGCGAGATGAGTTGCTTCTGCTGCGCGTCCTGCGCGAGCTTGCGGCGGTACTCGTCCATCTCAAGGCCGAGCTTCTGCCCCTGCATCCCCATCTGCTGCTCTTGCAGGCCCATCATCCGCCCGCGCATCGCCTGTTCCTGCGCCCGCTGGATCGCCTGCGGCA
>CAYVOR010000166.1:0-2976 GCA_964452995.1 uncultured Thiobacillus sp. | reverse complement strand
GCCGCGTCGAGCCGGCTTTTCAGCGTCGCCATATTCTTCACGCCCAGCGCGATATGGTGATCGCGGCCGCCATGCGCCGGTCGGACCGAAGCCGTATCGGGATTGGGCAGGTTCATCAGGTGCAGCTGCTGGCCGCCGCCCAGGTCGTACCACGTGCCGGGATACGGCAGATCGGGACGGTTCGGAACCACGCGCAGCCCCAGCACCGATTCATAAAAAGCCCGGGCCCGCGTCAGGTCGGACACGAGCAGCCCGGCATGCAGCAGCGCGATGACATCAGACATACGGCTTCCCCTTCGTTTGATCGTCTTCCATGTGGCCGGAAAACAGGCTGGCGGTGATGATCATGGCGGCGCCGATCCATTCCTGCACGCCCATGCGTTCGTCCGACAGCAAATAGGCGGCGACCGCCGCCACCACCAGCTCGAACAGGAAAATCACGATCGCCTGGTTGGCCGGCACGCGTGCCAGGCCATACTGCACGGCGTATGTCATGCTGCCGATGGCCAGGCCAACGCCCGCCAGCAGCAGCCAGGTGGCGGCCGGGGCATGGGCCATGAAATCGAGCTCGGCGGGCATCGATGCCAGCCCGATCAGCGCCAGCACGGTCACGCCCGCCCAGACCGATACGGCCTTGGCGCCCTCGGCCACCCCCTCCAGGTGGCGGCTGATGACGTTGCTTGCCGCGAACATCACGCCTGCCGACAATCCGAGCCATTCGGCGCGACTGGCCGGCAACGGCCACTCGCCGGGCTGCCACAGCATCGCCAGCGCACCGCCGGCAGCCAGTGCCATCACCGCCCAGCCGGCGCGATTGAGCCGCTCGTGCAGCAGGAAACGTGAAAACAGCACGGTCCACAATGGCGACAGATAAAACAGCAGCAACACGCGCACGACCTCGCCTTCGAGCACCGCAAGAACGTAGGCCAGGTTGGTCCACCCCGCCGCCAGACCGAGCGCGACCAGCCACGGCCAATATCCACGCGCCGCGCGCAGCGTGCGCGCGTGCAGCCAGCCGATCAGCAGCAGTGGCGTGGCATAGGAGAAAAAGCCCGAGGCGATGCCGCCCACACCGGCCTGGTCGAGCAGGCGATAGGGATACCACACCAGTCCCCACAGGGTGGCGGCGTAAAGCAGACTGCTGAGTGCAAGCGTGCGCTGCAGGGGAATCGACGGCATGGGGCTTTATAATGGGTGGCTTAGTTAAATTCTGACCAGCGATGAATCCACGTCTTGATCAACTCCATCCGTATCCGTTCCAGAAACTGCGCGAGCTGTTCGCGGGGGTGACACCTGCTGCCGGGCTGTCGCCGATCAACCTGTCGATCGGCGAACCGAAGCATCCCACACCCCGGTTCATCAAGGATGCGCTGATCGCGGGGCTCGACGGGCTGGCGAATTATCCCATCACTCAGGGCTCGGATGCGCTGCGCGAGGGCATCGCCGCGTGGGCGGGGCGACGTTATGGCGTGATGCTCGACCCGGCGACCGAGGTGCTGCCGGTCAACGGCTCCCGGGAAGCGCTATTCGCCTTCGCCCAGGCCAGCGTCGATTCCAGCCGCCATGGCCGCCGCACGGCCATCTCGCCGAATCCGTTCTACCAGATCTACGAAGGCGCGGCGCTCCTGGCCGGCGCCCGCCCCTTCTTCCTCAACACCCTGCCGGAAAACGGTTTCCGCATGGACTGGTCGCGCGTGCCGGAAGACCTGTGGGACAGCATCAGCCTGGTCTACGTCTGCTCGCCCGGCAATCCCACCGGCAAGGTGATGTCGCTGGACGACTGGCAGGAACTGTTCGCGCTGTCCGACCAGCATGGTTTCGTGATCGCGGCCGACGAATGCTACTCGGAAATCTATTTCGAGGAAGGTCACCCGCCGCTCGGGGCGCTGACTGCTTCGCAGCAACTCGGTCGCGGTTTCAGGAATCTCGCCGTGTTCAACTCGCTGTCGAAGCGCTCCAACGTTCCCGGCCTGCGCTCCGGCATGGTCGCGGGCGACGCCGAGGTGATAAAGAAATTCCTGCTCTACCGCACCTATCACGGCAGCGCGATGAACCCGGCCGTACAGGCCGCCAGCCTCGCCGCCTGGAACGACGAGGCGCACGTGATCGAGAACCGCCGTCAATACGCCGAGAAGTTCGCCGCCGTGATGCCGATCCTCAAGGATGTGCTGCAGTTCGACGCGCCCGACGCGGCCTTCTATCTGTGGGCCCGCGTTCCGGGCGACGACGATACGGCGTTCGCGCGCGGCCTGTATGAAAAGCAGCACGTCACCGTACTGCCCGGCAGCTATCTGGCGCGCGACGCCGCCAACGTCAATCCCGGCAAGGGTTTCGTCCGCATCGCACTGGTCGACAGCCTGGAAGCCTGCGTCGAAGCCGCCAGGCGCATGGCCGCTTTCGTCGGCGAGGCTGCCTGACCGCACCGGCCCATCGCTCAATCCATCTTATTCAACCTTCAATCACAGGAATCCACCATGCACGACTTGCAGAAAACCATCGAAGACGCTTTCGAGCGCCGCGCCGAACTCACACCGCGCAATGCCGAACCCCAGGTCAAGGACGCGGTCATGGCCGTGATCGACCTGCTCGACATGGGCGAACTGCGCGTCGCCGAGCGCAGTGAGGGTCAGAACTGGATCACCCACCAGTGGCTCAAGAAAGCCGTGCTGCTGTCGTTCCGTCTCGAGGACAACGCCTACATCAAGGGCGGCTATACGAACTACTATGACAAGGTGCCGTCCAAGTTCGCCGACTTCAACTCGAAGGATTTCCGCGAAGGCGGTTTCCGCGTGGTGCCGCCGGCCGCCGTGCGCAAGGGCTCCTATATCGGCAAAAACGTGGTGCTGATGCCCAGCTACGTCAACATCGGCGCCTACGTCGGCGAAGGAACGATGGTCGACACCTGGGCCACGGTCGGCTCGTGCGCGCAGATCGGCAAGAACGTGCACCTGTCCGGCGGCGTCGGCATCGGCGGCG
>CAYVOR010000165.1:0-2982 GCA_964452995.1 uncultured Thiobacillus sp. | reverse complement strand
GCGTTGATCTTCACCAGGAAATTGCGGCCGATGATCATCGGCTCGGATTCCGGGTGGTTGATGTTGTTGGGGATGATGGCGCGGCCACGGGCGACTTCGTCACGCACGAATTCGGGCGTGATCTCGTTCTGCAGATTCGCGCCAAAATTCTGACCGGGATGCTGGCGATTCATCAGCGCGGCGAGCTTCGCGCCCATCGGGCCGGACGCTTTCAGCGACTCCAGGTAGGCGGCGCGGTTGTTGTTTTCGCGGATCGCGATGAATTCCATCTCCGGCGTGACGATGCCCTGCCGCGCGTAATGCATCTGCGACACGTTCATCCCGGCCCTGGCGCGGCGCGGCGTGCGATGCAGGCCGGGGAAGCGCATTGATGCCAGGTTGGGATTGGTCGCCTGCTGGCGGCCGTATTCCGAACTGAGGTCGGCCAGCACCTCGGTGTCGCCGCGCGCCTCGATCCAGCGCGTGCGCAGCGCGGGCAGGCCGGTGCGGATGTCGATCTTCGCCGTCGGGTCGGTGTAGGGGCCGGAGCAGTCGTAGACGAAGATCGGCGGGTTGGGTTCGGAGCGGGCGCCGCCGGCGCCGTTTTCGCCGCTAAACATCAGCGGCGTGTCGGACTGGCTGATTTCGCGCATCGGCACGCGGATGTCGGGCTGGCTGCCCTGCACGTAGACCTTGCGCGAATTGGGCAGCGGCTGCACCGCGGCTTCGTCGACGTGGGCCGTGGCGGCGAGGAATTGGGCTGCTTGATTGGGTGTGGCGGCGTTCATTTGGCGCTCCAAAAACAGGAGACTTATCAGGTCTCGCTGTACTCATACACGGGCGGCCTGTCGGCCTCCCTACGGCGGTCTCAACCGCATCAGGTTCGAAGGGTATATCTCACTCCATTCGGCGTAACGGCCGTCCGGAGACCCCTGGCGATCGGTCAAGGTAGCGGAATTGTGGAATAATTACAAGGCAACCTCCATCTAACTTATTGATATTCAAGGCACCGCATGGACATGGAACAGGCGCGTTACAACATGGTGGAACAGCAGATCCGCACCTGGGATGTGCTGGATCAGGACGTGCTCGACCTGTTGTTCAAGGTGCGGCGCGAGGATTTCGTGCCCCAGGCGCACCGTGCGCTGGCTTTCGTCGACATGGAAATTCCGCTCGGCCACGGCCAGTCGATGTGGACGCCCAAGCTGGAAGCGCGTGTCATCCAGGAACTCACCCTCCGCCCGAGCGATCGGGTGCTGGAAATCGGCACCGGCAGCGGCTATCTCACGGCGCTGCTGGCGACCCTGGCCGCCGACGTGGTGTCGGTCGACATCGTCCCCGAATTCATTGCCGCCGCCACGCAAAAGCTGCGCGCACACGGCTTCGACAATGTGGCCTTGCACCCCGATGACGCCGCCCGCGACTGGCCCGACGCGTCCGGTTTCGACGTCATCGTGCTGACCGGATCGACGCCGCTGCTGTCGGATGCGTTTCGTCGTCGCCTCAAAACAGGCGGGCGCATGTTCGCCATTACTGGCGAAGCGCCGGTCATGCAGGCCGAGCTCATCACCTGCATCGCGCCCGGCGCCACCCGCAGCGTGGTCCTGTTCGAAACCTGCGTGGCGCCGCTGCTGAACGCACCGCAGCCTGCCGCCTTCGTATTCTGATGCGCCAGTTCCGCCCCCCCGAACTCGCCGCGCATATCCAGTCCGGCCACACGCCGATTCTGCTCGATGTACGCGAACCGTGGGAATGGAACCTGTGCCGCCTGCCCGGCGCAGTGCTGATTCCGATGCGCGAACTGCCCGCGCGCCTGACCGAACTGAACAAGGATGCCGAAACCGTCGTCATCTGCCACCATGGCGTACGCAGCTATCACGCCGCGCGCTATCTGGAATCGGCAGGATTCGCCGATGTCATCAACCTCGCGGGCGGTGTTGCCGCCTGGGCCGATGAAGTCGATCCGGCCATGCCGCGCTACTGAATGTTTCTTCGATAGCTCCGGGCCTGCCCATGCAGTTCAAACCCCTGTCCCTCGCTCTCGTTCTTGCACTGGCGCCTGCCGCCCATGCAGAAAACCTGTCCGCCATCTTCCGCGACGCGCAGGCCTACGATGCGCAGTATGCCGCCGCGCGGGCCGCCTGGCAGGCCGGCCAGGAAAAGGCGGTGCAGGGTCGTGCGGGGCTGCTGCCCAACGTCAACTTCGGCGGCAACGCCCAGTACAACAAGATCGAATCCAGCCCGCCCGAAAGCGGCTATGCCGACTTCACATCCAACGGCCTGTCGCTGAATGCCACGCAGCCGCTGTACCGCAAACAGAACTGGGTGCAGTACGAGCAGTCGAGGGAACAGGTGAAGATCGTCGGGCTGCAATTGAAGCTGGCCGAGCAGGACCTGATCCTGCGCGTTGCGCAGGCCTATTTCGACGTGCTGCAGTCGCAGGACAACATCGCTTTCATCAATGCGCAGAAATCGGCCATCACCGAACAGCTGGCATCGGCCAGGCGCAATTTTGAAGTCGGGACCGCCACCATCACCGACACCCATGAAGCGCAGGCGCGCTACGACCTCGCCGTGGCGCAGGAAATCGCCGAGCAGAACAATCTCGCCATCCGTCTGCGCGCGCTGGAGAAGCTCATCGGCAAGCCCCCCGGCGCACTCGACAGCTTCGTCGAATCGGGCCAGCTCAAGGTCGACGCCGAGTCCATCGACAGCTGGGCCGCACGCGCCGCCGAGGGCAACCTGCAGGCCGGGATCCAGCGTCTCGCCAAGACCATCGCCGACCAGGAAGTCGAGCGCAACCGCGCCGGCCACTACCCCACGCTCGACGCCGTTGCCGGCTATACCGTCAACAACAACCAGAATTTCGGCACGATCAAGATGGATACACGCGGCGCCAGCATCGGTGTCCAGCTCAATGTGCCGATCTACCAGGGCGGCCTCGTCAGCTCGCGCGTGCGTGAAGCCGTCGCCAACCAGGAAAAGGCGCGTCAGGATCTCGCG
>CAYVOR010000164.1:0-3030 GCA_964452995.1 uncultured Thiobacillus sp. | reverse complement strand
TCCCAGCGCAACAGCGCTTCCACGCCAATGAGGTGTCCGTCGTGCAGTGAAATCTGCGGCTGGTAGTGCAGGCTTAGCTGGTTGCGTTCCAGTGCGCGGCGCAAGGCGTTTTCCATCTGCAGGCTGCGGGCCGAGCGCGCCTGCATCTCCGTGGTGAAGAAACGGTAGGTATTGCGCCCGTCGTGCTTGGCGCGGTACATGGCAGCATCGGCACATTTGGACAAGGCCTCGAAGTCTTCCCCATCGCCCGGATACATGGCAATACCGATGGACAGCGTCACCCCCATCTCGAAGCCTTCGATCTGGCAGGACTGCGCCACGGTTTCCAGCAGTTTCTCGGCCACATGCGCCGCACCATCGCTGTCGGTATCGGGCAGGATCAGGATGAACTCGTCTCCACCCTGGCGCGAAACCGTGTCGACGTCGCGCACCGCGTTTGTCAGGCGATTGGCGATGATGATCAGCAATTCGTCGCCGATGCGGTGGCCCAGCGTGTCATTGATATTTTTGAAATGATCGAGATCGGCGAACATGAGCGCTATTTGCGTGCCATTGCGCTGGGCCGCGTTGAGCTCATGGTTGATGCGATCGCCAAGCAGCGCGCGGTTCGGCAAGCCGGTAAGCGGATCGAAATGTGCCAGACGCTGGATGTGTTTCTGCGCCGCCTTGAATTGGGTGATATCGCTCGAAATGCCGATGTAGTGGCTCACTTCGCCCTTTGCGTCGCGCACCTGAATGATCGACAGCATTTCCGGATACAGGCTGCCGTCCTTGCGGCGATTCCACACCTCCCCCTGCCAGCGGCCCTGCGTCGCGATGGTTTCCCACATCGCCGCGAAAAATGCCTTGTCGTGGCGTCCCGAGGCCAGCAGACCCGGATTCCGCCCCAGCACCTCGGCCTCGCTGTAGCCGCTGATCGCGGTAAACGCCTGGTTGACCATCACGAGCTTGCGCTGGGCGTCGGTGATGATGATGCCTTCGCCGCTTTGCTCGTATACCTTGGCGGCAAGCCTGAGCTGCGCGTCGGCCTCTTTGCGCTCGCTGATGTCGACGAATGTCGTGATCGCGCCTACGGTCACGTCGCCGACAACGATGGGATTCGACCAGTATTCGACCGGGATCGACGTGCCGTCCTTGCGCCAGAACACCTCGTCGGACACGTTGACCGCCTGACCGGACAGGTAGACGCGACGCAGCTTGCACGCGTTTTCGGGGTAGGGGCTGCCGTCCTGGCAGGTGTGATGAAACAGGACATGCGCAGACTTGCCCAGCACGTCCTGCGCGTCCTGGTAGCCCAGCATGCGCAGGAAAGCACGATTGACAAACGTGCACCTGCCTGCGGAATCGGTCTCGTACACAGCCCCGGCCATCGAATCGAACAGTCGTTGCAGCCGTTCACGCGAGTCACGCAGCGCCTGCTCCGCCCCGACCCGCGCCTCGTGCAGGTGCCTGTGCGATTTCAATGCGAGCAAAAGCCAGACCAGGTAGCCCAGCAGCAGGCTGCCTGCCAGCGCCAGAAGTGCCATGACCGTGTGTCTGAACGGAGGTGCCCAGCCGGACGCCACGTCGAGCATCCCGCTGGCGTGGGGCGCCTGAACGGACGGCACGATGGGGTCGGTCGGCGGCGTGTTTGAGGCGCGTGCGATGGTCTGCCGGTATTCGCTGCGCGGCTGCATGTGCCACAACGCATGGGCCGGGCCTTCGCCGTCGGGATGTGCCAGCGCGAGCGGTCCGGCCCGCTCAGGGGCGTGCACGATTGAATCGACAGGGGCGGTGGCAAAACGGGCCGCACGCGCGCGGTCGTATGCCCGGGAATTCTGCTCGACCTGCCAGACAAGCACACCTGATGCGATGGCGGAAAGGAGGAAAACGATCACGCCCGCAATCCGCGAGCGGTGAGGATGCTGCCTGTCTGGAACCGCCATTGCGCTCGACCCCATCGTCATCAAAAGGCTCTCCGATAATCGCAGTGTACCGTCATCCCGTCGCCGCCAGTCTTTTTGGGCAGACTGTAGCAAGCCGGGGCCTGCGAGCCCGGATTATCGCGAAGCCAACCCGCGCGATCCCGTTTTCATCTCTGACCGGTACCGGCTTCTCGGCGAATTGTTTAATGATCGTAATGATCGCAGTCTGGGATTGCCAAACCCGGAATCGTCACCCTCCGCAGGCCTTATATAATCCATGATTGACTGCTTGATCCTGCCTCCGTATGTCCGCCTCCCCTGAAGGACTCAATCGCCTGCTGGAAAACCTCAACCCCGAGCAACGCGCCGCGGTGACGCTGCCGCACGAATCCGCGCTGATCCTGGCCGGCGCCGGCTCGGGCAAGACGCGCGTGTTGACGACGCGACTCGTGTGGCTGATCCAGACCGATCAGGTGTCGCCGCACGGCATCCTCGCAGTGACCTTCACCAACAAGGCGGCGAAGGAGATGCTGACGCGCATCTCGGCGATGCTGCCGATCAACACCCGCGGCATGTGGGTCGGCACCTTCCACGGGCTGGCCAACCGGCTGCTGCGCACGCATTGGCGCGAGGCCGGTCTGCCGCAATCGTTCCAGATCCTCGACAGCTCGGACCAGCTGTCGGCGATCAAGCGGCTGATGAAGGCGATGAACGTCGACACCGAGAAATACGAGCCGAAGAAGGTGCAGTGGTTCATCAACGGCCACAAGGAAGCCGGCCGGCGTGCGCGCGACGCCGACGCTTTCGACGAGCACTCGATGCGCCTGGCCGAGCTGTACGAGGCCTACGACGCGCAATGCCAGCGCGAGGGCGTGGCGGATTTTCCCGAGCTGCTGCTGCGCTCCTACGAACTCTTGTACCGCAACGAACCGCTGCGTCAGCATTACCAGGACCGCTTCCGCCACATCCTCGTCGACGAGTTCCAGGACACCAACACCCTGCAGTACCGCTGGCTCAAGCTCTTCGCCGGCCCGCACACCGCGCTCTTCGCGGTCGGCGACGACGACCAGTCGATCTATGCGTTTCGCGGCGCCAACACCGCCAACATGGCCGAATTCGAGCGCGA
>CAYVOR010000163.1:0-3041 GCA_964452995.1 uncultured Thiobacillus sp. | reverse complement strand
GCTCTGGGGCTGGATGCACCGCAAGCCGATGAATTGCGGGTGTCGCTGTTCGCCTATGAAAATCCGGCGCTACCCGCTTTGCTCGATGCCTGGGCGGCCGATGCGCATCCGGTGACCTGCCTCGTTCCCGCGGGGCGGGTGATTCCGCAACTGGCCGCATGGCTGGCGGTTCCCGGCTTGCAGGCCGGGGATATCCATCGGCGCGGCGCTTTACACGTGCGGATCCTGCCGTTTGTGGACCAGGATGCGTACGATCATCTGCTGTGGGCATGCGATCTCAATTTTGTGCGCGGTGAGGATTCCTGTGTGCGGGCGCAGTGGGCGGCGCGCCCGCTGGTGTGGCAGGCGTATCCCCAGGCCGACAACGCCCATTGGAACAAGCTGAACGCGCTGTTGGCGCATTACATCGCCGGGTTGGATGCCGGGGTGGCGGGTACAGTCAGCGAAATGTGGCGGCACTGGAACGGCATGCTGGAAGCGGGAGACATGGCGGCCTGCTGGGCGGTGTGGCGGCGACACCGGGTCGCCATCGAGGCTCATGCGGCAGCCTGGTGTGACCGCCTCGGCCGTGCCGGTCGACTGGCCGACAAGCTGGTGGATTTCGTCGAAAACAAGTTAAAATAGTGGGCTTTCTAAAATTCTTAAAGCTGTACTCAGCAGGATAGACCCATGAAAATCGCACAGGAACTCCGCGCCGGCAACGTCGTGATGATAGGCAAGGACCCGATGGTGGTGCAAAGAGCCGAATTCTCGAAATCCGGCCGCAACTCTTCCGTCGTCAAGATGAAACTGAAGAACCTGCTCACCGGCGCCGGCACCGAATCGGTCTACCGCGCCGACGACAAGTTCGACACCGTCACCCTCGACCGCAAGGAATGTACCTATTCCTACTTCGCCGACCCGCTGTATGTGTTCATGGACAGCGAATACAACCAGTACGAGATCGAAGCCGACAACCTGGGCGACGCGCTGAACTACCTCGACGACGGCATGCCGCTCGAAGTAGTGTTTTACGACGGCAAGGCCATTTCGGTCGAGATGCCGACCACCGTCATTCGCGAAGTCGAATACACCGAGCCGGCTGTGCGCGGCGATACCTCAGGCAAGGTGATGAAGCCCGCGCGCATCAAGCCCACCGGGTTTGAACTGCCGGTCGCGGCCTTCGTCGATATCGGCGACCTGATCGAGATCGATACCCGCACCAACGAGTTCAGGCGCCGCGCTAATTAAGTTTTTTCGACATTTGTCTCCGCAACAGGCAGCTTCGGCTGCCTTTTGTTTTGGGGTGCCCGCCCCGGCGTTAAAATAGCGTCTGCTTTTCTGTTGCACCGCCATGACCGACCCGAATTTCATTCACCTTCGCCTGCACACCGAATATTCCGTCGCCGATGGTCTGGTGCGGGTAGGCGAGGCGGTCAAGCGCGCACGCGCCATCGGCATGCCGGCACTCGGGCTGTCCGATCTGTCCAACACCTTTGGCTGGGTCAAGTTCTACCGTGCGGCGCGCGGTGCCGGCATCAAGCCGATCTTCGGCTGTGATGTGTGGGTGACGAATGCCACCGACCGTAACCGGCCTTCGCGTCTGCTGTTGCTGGTGCAGCATCGTGAGGGCTATCGCCGCCTGTGTGAATTGCTGACGCGCGCCTATCAGGAAAACATCCATCGTGGCCGCGCCGAGATCGATCCGGCCTGGCTGGCTGACGGCAGCGATGGCTTGCTGGCGCTGTCTGGCGGCGATGCCGGCAACGTCGCGCAGGCAATTTTAGACGACAAGCCCGACGCCGCGCGCGCCGCGGCCGAGGCCTGGGCCGCGCTGTTCCCCGGCCGCTATTACCTGGAGCTGCAACGCTTCGGTCAGCCGCACAGCGAGCGCCTGATCGACGGCCTGCTCGACCTCGGCGCGGCGCTGAATCTTTCGGCGGTCGCCACCCATCCGATCCAGTTCATCGCACCGGACGATTTCAAGGCGCACGAGGCGCGCGTCTGCATCGCCGAGGGCATGATGCTGGGCGATCCGCGCCGGCCGCGTCCGTTCACCGCCGAGCAGTATTTCAAGACGCCGGACGCGATGGCCGAGCTGTTCGCCGACCTGCCCGAAGCCCTGCAGAACAGCGTCGAAATCGCCAAGCGCTGCAACCTCACGCTGGAACTCGGCAAGAGTAGGCTGCCCGATTTCCCGACGCCGGACGGCATGAGCCTCGACGACTACATGCGGCAGCGCGCGCACGAAGGCCTGCAGGGGCGGATGGCCAGCCTTTATCGCGATGAAGCCACGCGTGCGGCCAGACTGCCGGAATACATCGAACGGCTGGAATTCGAACTCGGGACGATTATCCAGATGGGCTTCCCCGGCTATTTCCTGATCGTCGCCGACTTCATCAACTGGGCCAAAAATAATGATGTGCCGGTGGGGCCAGGCCGTGGTTCCGGCGCGGGGTCGCTGGTCGCCTACAGCCTGGGGATCACCGATCTCGACCCGCTCGCCTACGACCTGCTGTTCGAGCGTTTCCTCAACCCCGAGCGGGTGTCGATGCCCGACTTCGACATCGACTTCTGCCAGGACGGGCGCGACCGCGTAATCCAGTACGTGAAGGACAAGTACGGCCACGCGGCGGTGTCGCAGATCGCCACCTTCGGCACCATGGCGGCCAAGGCGGTGCTGCGCGACGTCGGCCGCGTGCTCGACCTGCCGTATCTGTTCGTCGACAAGTTCGTCAAGCTGGTGCCCAACGAGCTGGGCATTTCGCTCGCCGAGGCGCGCGAGAAGGAACCGCAGATCGACGAGCGCGCGAAGAACGAGGAGGAGCTCGCCGAACTGCTGCCGCTGGCTGAAAAGCTCGAAGGCATCACCCGCAACGTCGGCATGCACGCGGGCGGCGTGCTGATCGCGCCGGGGAAACTCACCGATTTCTGCCCGCTGTACCGCGCCGAGGGCTCGGATGCCATGGTGTCGCAGTTCGACAAGGACGACGTCGAGGCGATCGGCCTGGTCAAGTTCGACTTCCTCGGCCTGCGCACGCTGACGATCCTGGCCGAGGCGG
>CAYVOR010000162.1:0-3107 GCA_964452995.1 uncultured Thiobacillus sp. | reverse complement strand
TCGCGCGCGGGCAGCAGACGCACTTCGCTGACCGGATAGATGCTGCGCTGGGTGTCGACGTCGAACGCTCGCAGGGTCTCGATCTCGTTGTCGAACAGGTCGATGCGGTAAGGCAGGGCGCTGCCCATGGGAAACAGGTCGATCAGGCCGCCACGGATCGAAAATTCGCCCGGCGCGAACACCTGGTTCACATGGGTGTAGCCGCCCAGCACCATCTGCGAACGGAAAGCCGGCTCGTCGAGCGTATCCTTCTGCTTCATGAAAAACGTATGGGCGGCGAGAAAGGCCGGTGGCATCAGCCGGTACAGCGCGGTGGAAAACGCCACCACGGCGACATCGAACTCGCCGCGCGAAATCTGATACAAGGTCGCCAGCCGCTCGGAAATCAGGTCCGGGTGCGGCGAAAACGTGTCGTACGGCAGGGTTTCCCAGTCGGGGAAGGCGCATACCCGCAATGCCGGGTCGAACCAGCGCAGTTCCTCGGCCAGCCGGTTGGCGTCCCACGCGCTGGCGCATACCACCGCCAGCGGCGCGGCGTGGCGCGCCAGCTCGGCGAGATAGAGCGCATCGGCCGCGCCGGCAAGACCGGACTGGCGGTGGCCGGGAGGCGTGGAGGAGGAAGAGAAGAACGGCATGCGCAAATAGCGTGATTATATCGGGCGGGTGAGGCCCGGTGGGGGGCAGGTATAATGTCTGCCTTTCCTGTTTCAGCCCTGAATATCATGAGCTTTGAACGTGTCAGCTCCGGCCTTAGCCTGCCGGACGACTTCAACATCATCCGCGACATCCTCGCCGGCCTGGAACGCTGCCGCAATACCATCGACAGGCCTGTTTTCTGATGAAGATCTGCATCCTTTCCGACTCACACGACAACCGGCGACTTCTGGATGCCGCCGTCGGGCATGCCAAGGCGCACGGCGCAGAAGTGGTGCTGCATTGCGGCGACGTCGTCGCGCCCACCACGCTGCGCGTGTTGCAGAAATACGAACTGCCGGTGCATGTCATCCATGGCAACAACACCGGCGATCTTTACAACATGTCGCGACTGGCCGCCGAGTCCAACAGCCTGATTCGTTACCACGGTCAGGATGCGGCCATTACCCTGGCCGGCCGCGATCTGTTCCTGGTGCATTACCCGCATTACGCCCAGGCGCTTGCCTGCGCGGGCGACTACGATCTGGTGTGCTGCGGCCACGACCACAAATCCAGCATCTCGCAGGTCGCCACCGTCAAGGGAGGTCACACTTGGCTGGTCAACCCCGGCACCGTCGGCGGCGTCGGCGCGCCCCCGACCTACATCATGGCCGACCTCGCTGCCATGCAGTTCGAGATCGTCACGATCGAGGCCGCGCCGGCTTCCGTGCTCCCGCCCGTCACACCGCATGTCTAGTCGATCCGTCTGAAGTCTTGTCGTATGCGCGGGCCGGGGTTGACTGGTGGCCTGTAAGCGCCTGATCAGCTTGCCCAGAGTTCGTCCAGGTTCGTGATTCCCCATTTGGCCGCATCTTCACGGCCGACGATCTTTTCCGTGATGGAGGGACGCGAGAGGTCGATCAATTCCGGCACGATGCGGGTTTGCGATTTGGTCGAGAAGAAGGCCTTGACGCGTGGCGCCAGCAGCGACTTTTCCGACTGCTCGATCACGACCGCCAGACGGCCCGAGCCGAGTCTGACCAGCGAGCCGATCGGGTAGATGCCGACGCTCTTGATGAAGGCCTGAAAGACGCGCCCGTCGAAATGCCCCGTGCTCCATTCGGTCATTTTCCGGATGGATTCGGCCGGATCCCAGCCCGCCTTGTAAGGGCGGTTGGAGGTGATGGCGTCGTAGACGTCGCACACCGCGCCCATCCTGGCGAAGAGGCTGATTTCGTCGCTCGCGAGGCGGTCCGGGTAGCCGCTGCCGTCGATCTTTTCGTGGTGGTGCAGGCATACGTCGAGCACGATGTCGCTGGCGGTTTTGCCCTCGACCAGCAGGCGGTGTCCCTCGACCGGATGGCGCTTGATGATGCGGAATTCGTCGTCGGTCAGCCTGCCCGGCTTGTTGAGCACTTCCAGCGGCATCAGCGCCTTGCCCAGATCGTGCATCAGGCCGGCCATGCCGGCCTCGCGTACGCTCGTCTCGTCCAGATCCAGCTGGCGCGCGAGCGAGACCATCAGCGCGCAAACCGCCACGGAGTGCATGTAGGTATAGTCGTCGGCAGTCTTGAGTCGCGCCAGGCTGATCAGCGCCCCCGGATTGCGTACGACCGACGAGGAAATTTCTTCGACCAGCTTGCCGGCATCATCGGTACTGACGACCTTGCCCATGCGCACTTCCCTGAACATGGAGACAACCGCCTTCCTGGCCCTGGCGCAGATCATGGCCGCACGCTGCAGTTCTTCGCTCATCGACGCCGGTTCGAGCGTCTCGATTCCGGGTGCAAGCCCGGCATCCATCGGTTCTTCGGGAACCGATGGATGGGTTTCCACTTTAACCTTGTCGGGTATGTCGAGGCCCTTGTCGACATCGATCCAGACCTCGGTGATGCCGCTATCGCGGATGCGGCGGATGTCCTCGATATCTGTCAGGGTAAACTTGCTGCGCCAGAACGGATGTTCGATCCATGAGCCGCACAGTCCGTGCAGATGCATGCCCAGTTGCAGATCCCGGACTTTTATTTTCTTGAGCATGGCGTCCTGTTCGATCGGTCTGTCCGGCCTGCATTCTAGGGTAAAACGCCATGTCGCATCGGGCTTTCGCTCACGTCTTTGGCACTGGGTGTGCAGTAGCCTGGCAAGGATAGCTTCTGCGCTTCCGGTCGTTCAATTGCCCAGTACCGTCCCCCCGAGAGTGCCGGACAATCCCGTGCCAGTCCTGCCCGGACCACTGCCGCAGCAATGTCCTGACGCGCCACATAACAAATCCCGATTTCGAGGTTTCGGAATTGCGTTCCATCCAGTGTGCAGCGCACAGGTTCGCCTTCTGCATATTGTTCCAGGAAGGCTGTTGCCTCATCCCCGCCCGCTTGCTGGTTTTCGGGTGCGGCTATGCCCTGCAAACGCACCTTGATCGTTCCGCTATCCGTGGCGACGTGTATCGTGTTGCCATCCATGACATGGACCGTACC
>CAYVOR010000161.1:0-3144 GCA_964452995.1 uncultured Thiobacillus sp. | reverse complement strand
CGCTGGTTGATGTTGGTGTTCTGGTTGGAACGGGTGTACTTGATCAGCGAGTAGATATCGACGCCGACTTCGCCGGCGCGTGCCTCTTCGTCGTGCACGCGGATCACGATACGGCCAGCGTCGATGTAGTCGACGATGCCGCCGCGATGCGCGGTCACCACGGTGCCGGAATCGACTGCAGCGGTGCGCTCGATGCCGGTGCCGACAAAAGGTTTCTCGGGGCGCAGACAGGGCACGGCCTGACGCTGCATGTTGGAGCCCATGAGCGCGCGGTTGGCATCGTCGTGTTCGAGGAACGGGATCAGCGAGGCCGCCACCGACACGATCTGCGCAGGCGCCACGTCCATGAATTCAATGCGGTCCGGGGTCGACAGCGTGAATTCGTTCTTGTAGCGGCAGGACACCAGATCGTCCTTGAACTTGCTTTTGGCATCGAGTTCGGCGTTGGCCTGCGCGATGACGTATTTGCTTTCCTCGATCGCCGACAGGTATTCGATCTCGTCCGTCACCTTGTTACTGATGACCTTGCGGTACGGCGTCTCGATGAAGCCATACCAGTTGGTGCGGGCAAACAGGGCCAGTGAGTTGATCAGGCCGATGTTCGGGCCTTCCGGCGTCTCGATCGGGCACACGCGGCCATAGTGGGTCGGGTGCACGTCGCGCACCTCGAAGCCGGCGCGCTCACGCGTCAGGCCGCCCGGGCCGAGCGCGGACACGCGACGCTTGTGGGTGATCTCGGACAAGGGGTTGGTCTGGTCCATGAACTGCGACAGCTGCGACGAACCGAAGAACTCCTTGATCGCGGCCGAGACCGGCTTGGCGTTGATCAGGTCGTGCGGCATCAGGTTGTCGGACTCTGCCTGCGAGAGACGCTCGCGCACCGCGCGCTCGACGCGGACGAGACCGGCGCGGAACTGGTTCTCCGCCAGTTCGCCAACCGAACGCACGCGACGGTTGCCGAGGTGGTCGATATCGTCGATCTCGCCGCGGCCGTTGCGCAACTCGACCAGAATCTTGATGACGGCGACGATGTCTTCGGTGGACAGCGTACCGGTGCCGGTCAGCTCGTCACGACCGATGCGGCGATTGAACTTCATGCGGCCCACAGCCGACAGGTCGTAGCGCTCTTCGCTGAAGAACAGATTGCCGAACAGCGCATTCACCGCATCTTCCGTGGGCGGCTCGCCCGGACGCATCATGCGGTAGATCGCGACCTTGGCGGCATATTCGTCGGTGGTGTCGTCAGCACGCAGCGTCTGCGAAATGAAAGCGCCGTGGTCGAGATCGTTGGTGTAGAGCGTGTTGAATTTATCGACCTTGGCCGCGGCCAGCTGGGTCAGCAACTCCTCGGTGATTTCGTCGTTGGCCCGCGCCACCAGCTCGCCGGTGCTCTTGTCGACCACGTCGTGCGCCAGCATACGACCGACCACGAACTCGGCCGGCACCGCCCATTTCTTGACGCCTGCAGCATCGAGCTCGCGGATGTGCTTGGCGGTGATGCGCTTGTCCTTGGCGACGATCACGTGACCGTCCTTGCCGCAAATGTCGAAACGCGCCAGTTCACCACGCAGACGCTCGGGCACCAGTTCGAACTGGATGCCCTGGGTGTTGATATAGAAGGTGTCCTTGCTGAAGAAGGCGTCAAGGATGCTTTCCGGCGTATAGCCGAGCGCTTTCAGCAGAATGGTGACGGGCATCTTGCGACGGCGGTCGACGCGGAAAAACAGAATATCCTTGGCGTCGAACTCAAAATCCAGCCACGAGCCGCGGTAGGGAATCACGCGGGCCGAGAACAGCAGCTTGCCTGAGCTGTGCGTCTTGCCGCGATCATGTTCGAAGAACACACCGGGCGAACGGTGCAGCTGCGACACAATCACGCGCTCGGTGCCGTTGATGACGAACGAGCCGGTCGGCGTCATCAGCGGGATTTCGCCCATGTAGACTTCCTGCTCCTTGACTTCCTTGATCGTCGGCTTGGACGCTTCCTTATCCATGATGACCAGTCGCACCTTGGCGCGCAGCGGGGCACAAAAGGTCAGGCCGCGCTGCTGGCATTCCTTGATGTCGAACACCGGCTCACCCAGCAAATAGCTGACATACTCCAGTCGCGCGTTCTTGGAGTGGCTTTCGATCGGGAAAATCGAGGTGAACGCGGCCTGCAGGCCTTCGTTCAGGCGCTCGTCGCGCGAACGGCCTTCCTGCAGGAAGGCGCGATAGGATTCAAGCTGGGTCGCCAGAAGAAACGGCACCGGAAGGGTGTTGGTGCGGCTGGCAAAGCTCTTGCGCAGACGTTTTTTCTCGGTAAAGGTATAAGCCATGGGGTCTCCTTGACGATCAGGGGCGAGCGGGCGCGCGGGTTACGCGCTGGCGCTTGGTAGGGCACACGCAAAAAGCAAATGACCCGGAAGCCGATTCCGGGTTCCGGGTATTTGCTGCTTGCGTCTGCCGCGGGCTTCCCCGCAGCACACCACGGTAGCAGGAATGTGGCGAAATAAATGCGCTCCGGAAATGGCGACGCGTTTGTGCACGTCGCCCAGGAGAGGGTTTATTTGACTTCGACGCCTGCGCCCGCATCTTCCAGCTGTTTCTTCAGCGCGTCGGCGTCAGCCTTGGACACGCCTTCCTTGACAGCCTTGGGCGCGCCGTCGACCAGATCCTTGGCTTCTTTCAGGCCCAGGCCGGTCGCGGCACGCACCACCTTGATGACTTCCACTTTCTTCTCGCCAGCGGAGGTCAGCATCACGGTGAACTCGGTCTGCTCTTCGGCAGCAGCGGCAGCGCCGCCGGCAGCCGGGGCAGCCACGGCAACCGCAGCGGCAGCGGCGGAAACACCGAATTTCTCTTCCATTTCCTTGATGAGCTCGGACAGCTCAAGTACGGTCATGCCAGCGATGGCATCCAGAATGTCAGCTTTTGCAACAGCCATTTGTATTACTCCTGTCAATTATGCGTCAGACTAAAAATCAATATCGTTTATATACGGGTGTCGACAGCCTGTTCAGGCAGCCTGCTTGTCACGCACCGCAGCCAGCCCGCGAACAAACTTGGTCGGCACTTCGTTGAGCGTACGAACGAATTGCGCGATCGGGGCCTGCATGGTGCCCAAGAGCTTGGACAACAGTTCTTCGCGGCTGGGCATGCTGG
>CAYVOR010000160.1:0-3156 GCA_964452995.1 uncultured Thiobacillus sp. | reverse complement strand
CGTGTTGCTGCCTTACCCGCAGGCCAAGCGCATTCTCGATCGTCTCAAGCGCTTGGCGCTGGGGCGCGAACGGCCGGATGACAGTGCCTGTGCGCGCTTCGACAAGGCAAGCAAAGGCGGCGAAGACATGCGCCACGCCCAGAAGCTGCTCGCTGCGGCGGTGGCGTCCGTCGCCGGCAAGCACGAGGAGCGGGCCGTGGCCAGCCTGTTCACGCCCGGCGGCACACACGCCATGAAAGGCGAGTTCGCCGGCAGTGGCGACTTTGAGGTGGTGGCATTTCTCGTCGTGCTGCCCGATGAGCAAAGTATTTGATTACAAGGACCCGCATGAGCTTTCGCACCGCCGAACCCGCATTGAAAGATGTCCTCGATGGCATTGCATCGGGGCAAATCCAGCTTCCTGACTTCCAACGCGGTTGGGTGTGGGATGACAACCATATTCGGTCGTTGATCGCAAGCCTCTCGCTCTCCTACCCGATTGGCGCGGTCATGTTTCTGGAAGCAGGCGGTGTGCCGTTCAAACCGCGCCTGTTTGCCGGCGTCAACCTGCAGCCGGCGCCTGCTCCAAAAACCCTCGTACTTGATGGTCAGCAACGCTTGACCTCCATGTACCTGGCGCTGCGCAGCGGCCAGCCAGTGCCGACACGCACGGAGAAAGGCGCGAATATTCGCCGCCTGTATTTCCTTGACATGACCCAATGTCTGGATGAATCGGCCGACCGTGAAGATGCTGTGCTTTCAGTGCCGGAGACGCTGCAAGTCACGTCGGATTTCGGCCGAAAGGTCGATCTGGATGTCAGTACACCTGATTTGCAGTACAGCCAGCGGCTCTTCCCCGTGGCATTGTTGTTCGACATCCAAGGTTTCATGGCCTGGGAAAGCGGTTTCAGCGCGCACCATCAGTTCGCAGCGCAAGCCATGCAGTTCATGCAGCGGTTTCGTAACGAAATCTGGCTGCGCTTCCAGCAGTTCAAGGTGCCCGCCATCGAACTGACCCAGGACACGCCGCGCGAAGCCGTGTGCCAAGTCTTCGAGAAGGTCAATACCGGTGGCGTGACGCTCACCGTCTTCGAGCTGATGACGGCAACCTTCGCGGCCGATGAATTCAACCTGCGCGATGACTGGGAAGCTCGGCAGGAGCGACTGACGGCCAAGCACGACGTGCTCACGGCGGTGGACGGCACCAGCTTTCTCACCGCAGTGACCCTGTTGGCCAGCTACCGTCGACACAAAACGCATGGCACATCCGTCAGTTGCAAGCGTGCCGACGTGCTGAAGCTGCCGCTGGCGGACTTCAAGGCGCTGGAATCTGATTTGGAGAAAGGCTTCAAGCGGGCTGCCGAGTTGCTGGCGGAGGAAAAAATCTTCGACGACCGAAGCCTGCCTTATGCCACGCAACTCATTCCGTTGTCGGCCATCTGCGCTCATTTGGCAGACCGCACCACGCAACATGGCGTCAAACAAAAGCTGCTGCGCTGGTACTGGAGCGGTGTTCTGGGTGAACTGTACGGTGGCGCCAACGAAACCCGTTTCGCCATGGACATCCAGGATGTGGTTGCCTGGCTGGAAGGCGGCAGCGAACCGCGCACGGTGCGCGACGCCAACTTCGCGCCGACGCGCCTGCTGTCCCTGCAAAGCCGCCTCGCAGCCGCCTACAAGGGGCTGGCCGCCTTGCTCATGAAACATGGCGGCCGGGATTTCGTCAGCGGTACGCCGATTGACCTCAACACCTACTTCAACAACGCCATCGACATCCACCATGTGTTCCCCCGTGCCTGGTGCGAAAAGCAGAAATTGCCCAAGGAGAAATGGAACAGCGTGGTCAACAAGGCCCCTCTGGCCGCTGGCACCAACCGTTTCATCAGCGGCGATGCGCCCAGCATGTACCTCGCCCGCATCCAGAAAGCCAAGCAGGTGGCCCCCGATAGCCTGGACGAGTTTCTGCTCTCCCACGTGATCCCGGTGACCGCGCTGCGCTCTGACGACTTCGATGCGTTTATCCGCCAACGCGCCGCCGCACTGTTGAAGCTGATCGAACAGGCCATGGGCAAAACCATCGCCGGGCGCGACAGCGAAGAAACGGTCAAGGCATTTGGGGCGGCACTCTCGTCATGAACAGGTCGGATGTCGTCAGTGCCCTGAATCTCCCGGATAGCGCACGGGTGGACCAGCGCGTGCCCAAAAAGCTGTTGCTGGAGAACGGTGCGCCCACGGCGTCCGACAAGCGCTTGATCACCGATGCCATTGAAGACATCCAGTGGCTGGCCGCCCTCAAGCCCAACACCATCGGCGTGCCCGAGTACCGCGATACGCAACGCGAGTACCTGGAAATCGCGGTGCTGGCGGTCACCTTGCGCGGTGCCATCAAGCCCACCAGTCTTTCACGCCTGGTCGAATTGGTGCATCGGGCCGTGCCTTACCCGGTGCTGTTACTGCTGGATGAAAGACGAGCTGACGGGCCCACGCTGACCCTCTCGCTGGCGCATAAACGCTGGGCGCAGAACGAGGCAGAAAAAATCGTGCTCGACGGCGATCTGGTGTCGGCCTCTTTATCCCGCACGGCCAGTGGCACAACCGAGGCTGATACGAAGGCACGTCCCGAAGCCGAACATGCCTTCGTGCAATCCCTCGCAATTGCGCGTCAGCCCCAGGCCTCGCTTCATGCCCTTTATCAAGGCTGGATCGAATGCGTGCAGTCCCTGCACGCAGCGCGACGCACAGGAAGCTATCAAGCCGCCGCAACGCCGGAACAGGCTGCGGCACGCCGGCAGGCATTGGCCGATTGCCAGCGGCTGGAAGGTGAAATAAGCCGCCTGCGCACCCAAGCCGCCAAGGAAAAACAACTGGCGCGCCAGGTGGAACTGAACCTGACGCTCAAGCGCATCCAGGCCGAACTGGCCGCTGCACAACAACAGCTTTGAAGATTGAACGAATGACGGAGAAGACCATGGAAAAACTCACGGCAGCCAGCCCCCAAGCCCAGTCCGCCGATCTGGTGGCGGGCAATATCGAGCAGCTCAAGGCGCTGTTCCCCGAATTGATTACCGAGGGCGCAAACGGCGTGGCCGTGAATGTGGACGTGCTGAAAGCTTTGGTGGGCGATGCCAGCGTCACCGATGCCGATGAAAAATACGGCCTGAACTGGCACGGCAAGCG
>CAYVOR010000159.1:0-3176 GCA_964452995.1 uncultured Thiobacillus sp. | reverse complement strand
CGGTGACCGGCGGATGCTTCGGGTCGCACAGATGGCCGTAGCCAATCGTCCAGAAGCCTGCGGGACAGATGTAGGGAACGGCAGTGACTTCGGTGCCACGCTTCGCCTTGCGCTCGAATCCCTCGAAGCGCTTGGCGAGATCGATGGCAGCCTTCGGAACCTCGATCACGGCCGCACCCGGTCAAACACGCGCCCAAGGAACCAGAAGTTCAGCACGCCGGCCCACAGCGCCTGATCGGCCTCCGTCCAGGTGTGCAGGATCGCCGTACCCCAACCAGCGCCGGAATTCACCGCGGCCGCAAACGCCGCCGTCTTCGCCGCGCAGTAGAGCGCCATGAACCAGTAGGTGATCACCGGCCGCACGCTGATCGACAAGGCATCGGCCCAGCGCACGCCGGAACGCTGTCCCTGCGCCGTCACCGCCTCACGCAAGGCATCGATGGCTCCGGTGTTCCACGCGGCATCGGCGGCAGCGCCGATCTCGGCCATTCGTTGCGCGCCGCGCAGCTTCTCGAACTCCAGCGCCTTGTCCTGCATCGCCAGTTCGTGGCTGCGCTCACCCTTGCGGTCGAGCCACTTCAGGATTTCCGGGGCGAGCCGGAAGGCCCCGCCGAGTAGGCCGCCAAGTAGTGTCTCGATCATTGCCCACCCCCGAACAGCTTGAGCTTCAGGAACGCGCCGGCCAGGAGCGCCATCACCAGCCCAGTGACCAGCATCTTCACGATGGTCAGGCCGGCGGTCTTCTTGGCCTCGTTGAAGGCGTCGAGCAGGCCCCGCAATTCCCGGATGTCGTTGGCGGCATCCGGCCCGTCGAGCCCAACGTCGGCAAGGGCGTGGCGGGCGCCCCGCTCGGCGGCGCGCTCCAGCAGTTCCTCGAATTCGTCGCGCGGCATGGTGACCATGCCGTCGTGCACGGTAGGTGTATTCATTTTTCGTCCTCCAGAAATGCGAAACCCGCCTCGTGGGCGGGTTCGCAGGGTTGGTGAAACAGTGTCAGATGGCGATGCCGGCGCTCCAGCCGGTCGTCTTGTAGGCAGAGAGCACGGCCTCGTTATCGATGTAGCAGAGCCAGCCAACCTTGGGCGTGTAGTACTCCCATGTACTCGCCACGCGGACGGCGATCTGATTGGTCTTGCCGGCCCAAACGCCGGTGGCGGTGGCCGGGACGATGTAGCGGTCGCCATCGACGGGGCTGGCCGGCGGCGTGGTCAGATCCCGATCCTTGACCGAGAGGCCGACCACTGCGCCGAGCCGCTTCAAGTTCGCGTCCATGCTGGCATTCCAGCCCGACTCGCCGAGCGTCCAGCCGTAGGTGAGTCCCAGATTCGGATCAGTGCTTGCCATCAGATGCCTCCGTAGTATTTGCCATAGTTCAGGCCGTACCCCGCGCGGTCGACGCTTCGGGTCTGCTTCTGCCAACTGGTGTAGCCGGCGCGTATCGACTCGATCTCGACCTTGAATTTGCCGTTGATGCGGCCCAGCCCGCTGTCGGTCGCCTCATCCGTGGTGAGGTAGGTCCAGGCGGTCGTGGTGAGCCCCGTCAGAGTTTTCTGGAGGGCGTTGTTCTCGTTGTAGAAGCGCACCGTGTAGGTCACGCCGGCCTCCGGGCCGATGTTGCCCTCGGACTGCGTCACCAGATACACGCTCTGCTGCATCCGGTCGCGATGAGCCCAGGTGAGCGCCATCTGGCCGAGAATCGCGGTCGGCCACATGACGTTGTTCACCCGGACATTCCCCGGCGGATAAGGCCGGATCATCCGACCCGCAAAGGTATAGCTGTCGGCGGACGCCGCCGATTCCGCCAATCGTCCGAGACCGGTCGCCGGCAGCATCTTCACCTGCAACGACTCGCCGGAGAGGTATTGCTCCGTGACCAGCGCCTCCAGGGTATCGGCGAACCAGATGCGCGCCGAGGCCAGGTGCGGTGCCGGCACTGTGTCCAGTACACCGCGATCCACCGTGACCGTGCCGGCCACCAGATTGATTGCTTTCACCGCCACGATCTCGTTGTCGAGGTAGGCGTAAGTGTCGAGTTTCACGACGTCCAGATCCTGGCCGTTGCCGATGGCGAGCACGGTCGTCTGCTCGTCGATGGCATTGGTCACCGTCGCGTTCGGGGTGAAGCCCATCGTGTCCACTTCGGCAAACGCGGCGCTGCCCTGGCGCGTCAGCAGCTTCACGTTGAGCGAATCGCCGGAGGGGCGACTCGCACAGGCCACCAGCAGCCCGCCTTGAGGATCGAGCTCGTTTTGTGCGGTCGCCGATTCGCCGACCACCCGCTTGACCACGGTCCACCACGGCGCTTCGCCCAGTCGGCGATACGGCACCTGGGCCGGCGAAGTCAGCGGCGACACCCATGAGGTCGGCGTCGGCGATACGTAGGAGGCAGACGGCAGGCCGAAGATGTCCTCCACGCATTCGATCCGCACCCGGCCGTCGGTCAGCGTGCCATACGACACGCGCACAACACGCATCACCAGTTGGGCGACGCCCAGTTCCGGCCAGGTGAACTTGAACACGTCACCGATGTTGAGGTTCGATGCCTGCCGATTGGCGATTAGCGTCACTTTGGCGAGCGGCACCGACAACTGCTTGAGGTCGCCCAGCGCCACGCGCGAGGCCAGGCTGCCATTGCTGATGCCCGGATAGTCGACCGTGGCCGAGGACACCACGCCCCCCGCGAGTTCCAGCGCGGCGAGGTCGTGCACGGTGATCGCGGCATCCTTGTCGGTGGAACGGTCACGGTAACGAACGGTGATCTGATTGACGAGTTCAGATTCCGAGGGCCGCGAGAAGCTCTCCAATTCCAGAATGTTCGAAGCATCGAGCACCAGGAGACTGGCGACGTTGTAGTCGGCCCGGGCGAGTTTCAGGACAAACTTGCCGGTGCGCGGATGAACATAAAGCGTGCCATCGATATGCCGAAGTATCTCGGCGATGAATTCCTCCAGCGGCTGCTCGCGTTCCCAGAGCAAGGACAGTCCGTACTGCTCCGAGGCCAGCGTATTGGCGGCGGTCTGGAAACTGCTCGCATCGATCTCGCTTGCCGCGTAGCCCAAGCCCCACGTGGCGTTGTTCAGGCACTCGTAGATGATGTGCGCCGGGTTGGCGTCGCCATTGATGTAGCCGCTCCCCAGTGCCGCCGGTGCCGGGATGCGCCGCGCCTCGATGCTCCA
>CAYVOR010000158.1:0-3180 GCA_964452995.1 uncultured Thiobacillus sp. | reverse complement strand
ACCACGCCGTTCGTGAAGGTCTCGATCAAGGGCGTGATCATGACCCTGCTCGAAGCGATCGTGCTGGTGTTCCTGGTGATGTACCTGTTCCTGCAGAATTTCCGCGCCACGATCATCCCGACGATCGCGGTGCCGGTGGTGCTGCTGGGCACCTTCGGCGTGCTCGCGGCGCTGGGCTTCTCGGTCAATATGCTGACCATGTTCGCGATGGTGCTGGCGATCGGCCTGCTGGTCGACGACGCCATCGTGGTGGTGGAAAACGTCGAACGCATCATGAGCGAGGAGGGGCTTTCCCCGCTGGAAGCCACGCGCAAGTCGATGGACCAGATCACCGGTGCGCTGGTCGGTATCGGCGTGGTGCTGTCGGCGGTGTTCGTGCCGATGGCCTTCATGTCCGGCTCCACCGGCGTGATCTACAAGCAGTTCTCGGCCACGATCGTGTCGGCGATGGTGCTGTCGGTGATCGTTGCCATCGTGCTGACTCCGGCGCTGTGTGCGACCATGCTCAAGCCGTTGAAGAAGGGCGAAAGTCACGATGCCGGCCGTGGCCCACTGGCGCGTTTCTTCGGCTGGTTCAACCGTGGTTTCGAACGCACCAGCGGCAGCTACCAGCGCGGCGTGCGCGGCATCATCGGGCGCCCGTGGCGCTTCATGGCGGTGTTCGTGGCGATGGTCGTGGTGATGGCGGTGATGTTCGTACGCCTGCCGAGCTCGTTCCTTCCGGATGAAGACCAGGGCGTGCTGATGTCGATGATCCAGACGCCGGTGGGTTCCACCCAGCAGCGCACACTGGAATCGATCGAACGCTTTGAAAAGCACTTCCTCGAGAACGAGCCGGATGCGGTTGAGTCGGTGTTCTCGGTGCAGGGCTTCAGCTTCGCGGGTATGGGCCAGAACACCGGCATGGCGTTCGTCAAGCTCAAGGACTGGAGCGAGCGCACCGATCCGGAACTCAGCGCTACGGCGGTGGCCGGGCGCGGCATGGCGGCGCTCAGTCAGGTGAAGGATGCCTTCATGTTCGTGTTCGCGCCGCCGGCGATGCCGGAGTTGGGTGTGGCCAGCGGCTATGCCTTCTATCTCAAGGACAACGCGAACCAGGGCCATGACGCGCTGATCGCCGCACGCAATCAGATGCTGGGCATGGCTGGAGAAAGTTCGCTGTTGGCGAACGTGCGCCCCAATGGTCAGGAAGACACGCCGCAGCTGCGCATCGATATCGATGTGGCCAAGGCCGGTGCCCTGGGCCTGTCGCAGGATGCAATCAACGCTACCCTCGCCGCGGCCTGGGGCGGCCAGTACATCGATGACTTCATCGATCGCGGACGGGTCAAGCGTGTCTATATCCAGGCCGATGCGCCATTCCGCATGACGCCGGAGGATTTCGATCTGTGGTCGGTCAAGAATGCGGCCGGCGAGATGGTGCCGTTCAGCGCCTTCGGCAGTTCGCGCTGGGACTGGGGTTCACCGCGATTGGAGCGCTACAACGGCGTGCCGGCGGTGGAAATCCAGGGCGAGGCGGCACCGGGCGTGGCGTCTGGCGATGCGATGCTGGAGATCGAGCGTCTGGCCGAACAGTTGCCGCAGGGCTTCGGTATCGAGTGGACGGCGGTGTCGTTCCAGGAGCGCGAGGCCGGCGCGCAGACGCCCTTGCTGTATGCGCTGTCGCTGCTGATCGTGTTCCTGTGTCTGGCGGCGCTGTATGAAAGCTGGACGGTGCCGACCGCAGTGCTGCTGGTGGCGCCGCTGGGCATCCTCGGTGCGGTGCTGGCCAACACCTTCCGTGGCATGGAGCGCGATGTCTACTTCCAGGTGGCGATGCTGACCACGGTGGGCCTGACCAGCAAGAACGGCATCCTTATCGTGGAATTCGCCAAGGCCAATCTGGAAAGCGGCATGGAACTGATCGCCGCCACGATGCAGGCCGTGCGCGATCGTCTACGCCCGATCATCATGACCTCGCTGGCCTTCGGCCTGGGCGTGTTGCCGCTGGCAATCGCCACCGGCGCCGGCTCCGGTGCGCAGAACGCAATCGGTACCGGTGTGGTCGGCGGCATGATCGTCGGCACCGGTCTAGGCGTGTTCTTCATCCCGCTGTTCTTCGTGGTGATCCAGTTGATCTTCAACCGCAACAAGACCCGCGAAGGCGCGACGTCGGAAGGAGCTGCCAGCCATGACTAAGTTTCTGAACAGGGCACTGGCCGCGGCCGTGGTGGTGTTCGTCGCCGGTTGTGCCACCCCCGGACCGCGCGGCAGCGTCGCCGACGCGGACCCGATGATCCCGATCGAATGGCCACTGCCGGCCAGCACCGGGGTTGCAGGCGAGGGCGCCACGACAGCGCTGCCGGATATCGGCTGGCGCGATTTCTTCGCCGATCCGCGTCTGCAGGAAGTGCTCGGGTTGGCGCTGGACAACAACCGCGATCTGCGCGTGGCGATACTGAATGTGGATCGCGCCCGCGCGCAGCATCGCATCCAGCGCGCCGATCGCTTCCCAAGCGTCGGCATCAACGCGCAGATGGAGCGCGTCGGGGCCGACAATCCGGCGCTGGAATCGGAAACCTACAGCGTGGGCCTGGGTGTCACCGCATTCGAACTGGATCTGTTCGGGCGCGTGCGCAACCTCAGCCAGGCTGCGTTGCAGCAGTATCTGGCGACCGAGGAATCGCAGCGCGGCGCGCAACTGGCGCTGGTGGCCGAAGTCGCCAATCTGTGGCTGACCCTGGCCGCCGACCGCGAGCAATTGCGTATCGCACAGGCGACGCTGGCCACCTACGAGGAATCGCTGGAACTGAACCAGGCGCGGCGTGAACTGGGCGCGATATCGCAGCTGGTGCTGGAACAGACCCGCACCCAGGTGGCTTCGGCACGTGCCGACGTGGCACGGATTTCCGGTCTGGTGCAGCGCGATATCAATGCGCTGAACCTGCTGGCCGGGGTCACGCTCGAGCCGCGCCTGCTGCCCGATGGCATGGTCCAGGACGTGGTTGGTCTGGGTCAGCTGCCGGAAGGCCTGCCAGCGGAAGTCCTGCTGCGCCGTCCGGACATCATCGCCGCCGAGCATCGTCTGCTCGGTGCCGATGCCAACATCAGCGCCGCGCGGGCCGCGTTCTTCCCGTCGATCAGGCTGACCGGCAACATCGGTTCGGTCAGTACCGAACTCTCCGGCCTGTTCGAGAGCAA
>CAYVOR010000157.1:0-3182 GCA_964452995.1 uncultured Thiobacillus sp. | reverse complement strand
GTGGAAGCGCAGTAATGCGTTAAGCTAACCCGTACTAATTGCCCGTGAGGCTTGATCCTATAATTTTGAGAAGCACTGCTGTATTGAATACGGATTGAATACAGCGCAGCGTGTGTTTGCGTACAGTCTCAACCCAACAAAACCTTCTTCCAGCACGCCGGCCAAAAGCCTGCGTGACATAAAGCAGTCGGCTGAACGTCGCAAGACAATCAGCACCCCCAGACAATCCGAATGCGGGGTCAAGACCACCTGGTTTAAATCAGGACAGCCTTGATCCCCACCCCTTTGTCTGACGACCATAGCAGAGTGGAACCACCCCTTCCCATCCCGAACAGGACGGTGAAACGCTCCCGCGCCAATGATAGTAGGCAATGCGCCTGTGAAAGTAGGTCATCGTCAGACTCCTTATCCGTCTTCCCTCAACCAGGGGAGACAACCAAAACCCCCTCAATAACCGAGGGGGTTTTTTATTGCGCGGAGTTCTGTTTTATTCACGATTGTCTTCAATTATTTCTTCATTTAAATCAATTAAATAGAATTAAATAGATCGTTTCTACAACTTTAGTTGTATAGCGCCCCCTCAGGATTTAAAGGTAAGTTTGCAACGTGGGAATATCCCCACGCTTGGAAACTTCGGAGGAGGCAATATGAACAAGCTTGTTATGGTTGCATTGGTTTTGGGTGGTCTGATGGGGCTTCCCGCCTACGCGGCAGTGAATATCAATACGGCAACCCAGTCGGAACTCGAGTCGGTCAAGGGGCTGGGACCGGCTAAAGCCAAGGCGATCATCACGTATCGTGAAGAACACGGCAATTTCAAGAGTCTGGACGATCTGGATAATGTCAAAGGTTTTGGCAGCGCCAGCGTCGGGAAACTGAAGGGGGACCTGTCGGTCGGTCCAGAAAAAGCCAGGAAATAACCGTGTTATCTTGACGGGAGCCGTTTCGGCCACGGCCTGTTGTTAGCGTATTCCGTAGTCAGGGACTGCGGAATACGCGATAGGATTCATCGGACAGCCCAGTCCATGGGCCGCTACGATGCCCATCATGATGCAAGCCACAAAGCGGATTTGTTCTCGGGCACCCGTCTCGATGACTTCCGCCGGTATAATCCCCCGCTTTCTTCGTGGTTTGTCATTCCATGTCTACCCTTGCAGTCATTCTGGTCGCAACTGCCGTGGGCAGCGTGCTGAGCTTGTCGCTGGCTGCATTACTGGCCTTTTCTGCACGGCCCAGTTGGGTACCGGTACTGGTGAGTTATGCCATCGGCGCCTTGTTGGGCGCATCCTTGCTGGAAGTACTGCCGGAAGCGGTCGAAATGGGTGGCGACGTCAAAACGGTTGCCCAGGCCTTGCTAGGCGGCATCCTGCTGTTCTTCCTACTGGAAAAACTGGTGTTGTGGCGCCACTGTCATGACGAGATATGCGAAGCCCACAGCAGCCACGATCATGGCCACGATCATGGGCGATCGGGCATGATGATTACGGTAGGCGATACCTTTCACAACTTTGTCGACGGCATCATTATCGCGGGTGCCTTTCTGGCCGATTTCCGCTTGGGGGCGGTCACGGCGGTGGCGATCATCGCGCACGAAATTCCGCAGGAAATAGGCGACTTCCTGATCCTGCTGCACTCGGGCTATACCCGCACGCAGGCGTTGATGCTCAATTTCCTGACCGGTGTGGCGACCATGCTGGGGGCTCTGGTCGGCTATTACGCCCTGTCGATGCTGCAGGGATGGATGCCGGTGCTGCTCGGATTGGCGGGGGCCAGCATGTTGTATGTGGCCTTGTCGGATCTGATTCCCGGTTTGCACAAACGTGCGGAAATCGGGGCAACGCTGCAGCAGCTTCTGTTAATCGGACTGGGCATCGCGACCGTTGCCCTGACGGGCTACTTCATCAGCGAGGGCTAGTGAACGCCGGCGTCGCCGTGGCCCATCCGCGACATAGATAAACAAGGCCAGCGGCAGTACTCCCAGGAAAAACAGGACGGCCAAAGCCTTGCCGATACTGCTGGAGGTGATTGCCATCATGAGAATCACATAGGCCCAGCCGATCGCTACGATATACATTTTGTTGCTCCATCAGGACTGAACGTCATGGTAATCAAAGCCAAACGCGTTCGCACGTTGACTGTCGGAAGGCGGCGGTCGATGCCGGGCGAATTCTCGACAGATTCAGGCGAGCATCGAAGCCAGATCCTGGGGGCGTCGCCAGATTTTCCACGCATCGCCGGCATGAAGCCGCAGCGCCTTGCCGTTGACCGGATCGCTCAGGCTCAGACCCTGCGGACCACTCCTGCGCAATGCGCCCCGTAATGGGACGAACCAGTCTCGCTCCAGCCCGCGCAAAGCCTCGCGCCAGCCAGACGCATCGCCGTATTGTCCTGCGTGCGTCAGATTATCCAGCACAACCACCCCTCCGCTTTCGAGCAGGGATAGGTCCATCTGCTGGGGCGGGAGCGCTACGCGCATGGCGCTGAATGCGCCAAGTGCATGCGCGTCGGCGTTCCGGGTATACAGCGGAGCGGTTGAGGGAGGAGGGAAGGTCGGCAGGCATCCACCGCCCCACAGCCACAGTGCGTTGACCGGCAACTCGCCGCGCGTCTCGCGTGCCAGATTGACGGGATGGTCGTGCAGCAGCATTTGCACTTCATTCAACCACGCGCGGAACGAATTGGCATCGGTGCCTCGCGGCAGCAAGGGCTCGATATCGCGGCCCGCTGCGACGGATCGTGCGCAGGTAGTCAGATGCGGCGCGTGATCGAGGCGCAGGTACCAGCGCTTGGGATGGCGGGGTATCGGACTTCGATTCGCACCAAAATGCCGACCGATTGTGGCGGCCAGTTCATCGGATTCGACTTGCGTCAGCGCAACCGCATCGTCGCCCGCCAGCACGATGCGGTCGCGCATCACGCGTAAATGGACCGGATCTGCACGTAGCCAGTAGGCCTCTCCGGCAACGCCACCATCCGCCACCAGGCTGATCGGCGCAAGCGGCCAATCCTGCTGGCGGGCAATGCCGAGTGCTTCGCACAGCGCCGCCTCCACCCCTTCCGTGGGACAGGACTGACGGCTCCCACGCGCCAGCAAAGTCTGCAGGGCAGGCAAGCGCAGATCCTGCACCGCGGTTTCCAGCAAGCGGCTGGTCGGGAAGAGATGGGGAATGAGGAACAGCATG
>CAYVOR010000156.1:0-3192 GCA_964452995.1 uncultured Thiobacillus sp. | reverse complement strand
GCGACGATGGAGAAACCGCCCAGCACCAGCGGATAGATCACCGCTTCGGGGGAACCGGTGATCATCAGGCCGCCGAGCAGCATGGTGGCGATGATGGTCACGGCGTAGGTCTCGAACAGGTCGGCAGCCATACCAGCGCAGTCACCGACGTTGTCACCGACGTTGTCGGCGATCACGGCAGGATTGCGCGGGTCGTCTTCGGGAATGCCGGCTTCGACCTTGCCCACCAGGTCGGCGCCGACGTCAGCGCCCTTGGTGAAGATGCCGCCGCCGAGTCGGGCGAAGATGGAGATCAGCGAGCCGCCGAAGGCCAGACCGACCAGCGCGTGTGTCGCCTGCTCGGTGGATTCGCCCAGCCCCAGGGTCAGCACGGCATAGTAGCCGGCCACGCCCAGCAGGCCCAGGCCCACCACCAGCATGCCGGTGATGGCGCCGCCCTTGAAGGCGACGTTGAGGGCTGCATTGAGGCCGTTCGATGCCGCCTCGGCGGTGCGCACGTTGGCGCGCACCGACACGTTCATGCCGATATAGCCAGTAAGACCGGAGAGGAAGGCGCCCAGCGCGAAACCGACTGCCGTCTGCCAGCCCAGCGCAAAGAAGATCGCGACCAGAAGGATCACGCCAACGATGGCAATGGTTGTGTATTGCCGATTCAGGTAAGCAGAAGCGCCTTCCTGCACGGCCGCCGCGATCTCCCGCATGCGGTCGTTGCCGGTGGGCAGGCCCAGAATCCATTTGATCGACACGATCCCGTACAACAGTGCAAGCACCGCCGCCACGAGAGCGAACAGCAAACCTTCATTCATGATCTTTATCTCCTCAAGAAACCCCAAAAAAACGGCAGCTTGCGCCGCCGTCCTGTTACTGCCCCTTACCCATTGCCAGCCCACCCTCGAATCGTGCAGCGGTCTCGAATCCGGAAACCCGGTCGAGTTCCAGTTTCCGGATGCGCTGACCGGCTACGCCCTGTCCATGCTCGCGCTGCAATCCGGACAAGATCAACCTGGCCGGATTGCCACGGTAGAAGCCAGCAAAGCCGGCCTGTACCCTGAGCATGTGTTGTGCGCGCTCGATTATCATCTTTGTGAAGGGATGCCGATTCCTGTCAGAGCTTGAACACCGGCAGCTTCTTCGCCACCGCGACGTTCTTCAGCGTCACATAGACCGGCAGGCCATTCTTGTACTTCGGATAGTCCTCGCCCTGAATCAGCGGCGTCAGATAACGTTTGCACTTGGGCGTGATGCCGAAGCCGTCCTTGGTGATGAAGTCGCGCGGCATGAATTTCTCGACGTTGGCGACATCCTTCAAATCGGCCATGCCGATCTTGTACTTGTAGGGCGAGTCGGACAGACGATCGACCGTCGGCATCACCGAATTGTAGCCCTTGATCGCGAGCTCGACGGCCTTCTGGCCGAGCTCGTAGGCCTGCTTGACGTCGGTCTTCGAGGCGATGTGGCGCGCGGCGCGCTGCAGGTAATCGGCGACGGCCCAGTGGAACTTGTGGCCGAGCGCATCCTTGATCATGTTGGCGACCACCGGTGCGGCGCCGCCGAGTTGCGCATGGCCGAAGGCGTCGCGCGTGCCCTGCTCGGCAAGGAAGGTACCGTCCGGGTAATGGCAGCCTTCGGATACCACCACGGTGCAATAGCCGTGTGATTTCACCAGTTTGTTGACGCGTGCGAGGAATTTCTTCTGGTCGAATTCGATTTCCGGGAACAGGATCACGACCGGAATGCCGTGGTCCTCGACCAGACCACCGGCAGCAGCGATCCAGCCGGCGTGGCGGCCCATGACTTCGAGCACGAACACCTTGGTCGAGGTCTTGGCCATCGAGCGGACGTCGAAGCTGGCTTCCAGCGTCGACACCGCGATGTATTTGGCGACCGAACCGAAGCCGGGGCAACAGTCGGTGATCGGCAGATCATTGTCGACAGTCTTCGGCACGTGGATCGCCTGGATCGGATAGCCCATCTGCTCGGACAACTGACTGACCTTGAAGCAGGTGTCGGCCGAGTCGCCACCGCCGTTGTAGAAAAAGTAGCCGATGTTGTGCGCCTTGAAGACTTCGATCAGGCGCGCGTATTCGCGCTTGTTGGCTTCCAGCGACTTCAGCTTGAAACGGCAGGAGCCGAAGGCGCCTGACGGCGTGCTGCGCAGCGCGGCGATTGCGGCCGCGCTTTCCTTGGTGGTGTCGATCAGGTCTTCGGTCAGCGCGCCGATGATGCCGTTGCGGCCGGCATAGACCTTGCCGATCTTGTCCTTGTGCTTGCGCGCGGTTTCGATCACGCCGCAGGCCGACGCGTTGATGACCGCGGTCACGCCGCCGGACTGTGCGTAGAAGGCGTTCATTTTTTTCGCCATGATGGAACTTCTCCTTATTGCTTCTGGTAGTCGTTTGCAAAACAAAAAGCCAGCGCGGGGCTGGCCTTGGAATCAGCTGTTGCCGGATATCTCGCCCTCAGCCAGACGCTCGACGTCCTCGTCGGCCTGCATTTCCATGAGCGTAGCGACGCAGTCGCCAATGTCGTCGTATTCTTCACGCCCGGTGCTGAAATGATCGCTGATGCGATAGAAAAATATACTGCGATAACGCGAATCGCCGGTTTTCGACAGCACGAAGTGACACCCCTCCTCGTTCCAGTAGAAACCCGGACACAGAGTCAGTTCGCTGTCGTCGCTATGCAGGCGGATTTCGGTCTCGACGTCCTCGATCTCGACGTCCCGGGCATACCGCTCCTTGACCGCGCTGGAGACGATCCAGCGTTCGGTATCGGTCAGCGGGTGGATCTGCTGCGGCATCGGAGCGGTCAGCCTGGCTTCAATTAACCGAGTGCGGCGAAGATGGCATCGCGGATGCCGTCGACCTTGCCGACGCCGGCAACCTTGACGTATTTGGGTGCGCCGGGTTCGCCGCTCTTGCCCCAGTCGCCGTAGTACTTCACCAGCGGCTCGGTCTGCGCGTGGTAGACGTCGAGACGCTTCTTCACGGTTTCTTCCTGGTCGTCGTCGCGCTGGATCAGATCCTCGCCGGTGACGTCGTCCTTGCCGGCCGTCTTGGGCGGATTGAACACGACGTGATAGGTGCGACCCGACGCGACGTGAACGCGGCGGCCCGACATGCGCTTGACGATCTCGTCGTCGGCGACGTCGATCTCGACCACGTAGTCGATCGGCACGCCGGCGGCCTTCAT
>CAYVOR010000155.1:0-3210 GCA_964452995.1 uncultured Thiobacillus sp. | reverse complement strand
TGTACCCGCAAGGGGCACGCCGGATTCGTAAGCCGCTCAAGCAGCAACGACTCCGCTGTCATCGCAGGCAGTGGGCCGGACGACTGCCCACCGCTGTTGAATCACGATCAGGAACGCAGACGTTCGCTCTGCCGTTTGAGCGAGTCGGACACGGCGTCCAGGATGCCGCTCGCCACCTGGGACAGGCGCTCGGTCGCCGTGCTGGCCGACTCGCTTAGTCCGGCCTTGCCTGATTTGGCGCCTGCCTTCACGCCGCTCGCCAGCTGTCGGAGTGCGTCGCGCGCCTCTTCACCGGTGCGGGTGCCGCTGACTTTCAGGTGATCGCTCAGATAACCGAGCTCTTCCTTCAGCTTGCCACCTGATTGACTGGCGGTCTGCTTCAGCGCTTCGACGATCTGCGTCTCCAGGTCGCGGAGTTGTTCGAGGCTGGCTTTCAGTTCGTTATCCTTGAATTCCTTTCCCTGTGTGGCCGCTTCACGCAAAGTGTAGGATGCTGTCTGCGCGGCGCTGGCGACCGCTTCATCCATACCGGCAATCGCCTGTTTGAGCCCATCCTTCATTTCGCCGCCGCGCGAAGCCAAACCGCTGCCTACGCCGGAGGAGATGGCAACGACCAGTTCGCGTATCTCACTTAATGCCACGCGCCGTTCATGCAGCACCCGGGCGGTCAGGTCGCGCACCCGCTCATGCAGGTCTGGTGCGGACGCCGCCGCTGCAGCTTCGTCCTGCAATTGCACCAATTGCGTATTTTCAGGGATACTCGCTTCGCCTGTAGCCGGCATGTTCGCTTCATTCATGGTGCAGTCCTCGGAGTCAAGATTCGCCACATTTGGCCGTCATTGCACTTCAACTATAGAGCAGATCGTTAGCCGATGAAGCGTGTCTTGTTGTCAGCCCTGCTGGTCGTCATGCTTGTGCCACCTGTGCATGCCACGTCGTCCGACGACCTGTCCATCTATGCCGTCAGCCTGGTGGGCAGCCCTTACCGCCTGGGCGGCACGTCTCCCGATACCGGACTCGATTGCAGTGGCTTCGTCACTCACGTCTTCCGCCAGATTGCCGGAACCCGGCTCCCTCGCGACAGCCAGGCAATCAGCGAAGCCACGCAAGCGCTCGCCCGGGTTGATCTACAGCCCGGCGATCTGGTTTTCTTCAACACCCTCAACCGCGCGTTCTCCCACGTCGGCATCTATCTCGGCGATGACCGTTTCGTGCATGCCGCGAGCAGCCGAACCGGTTCGGTCATGGTATCCCGGCTCAGCGATCGTTACTGGAGCGAGCGCTTCGACGGCGCTCGTCGCGTTGCCCTGACTGCGGATCCCGCCAGCACGGTTGCTGCGCTCAAGCAGGATCTGCCCAATCGGTGAACCCCGCCAGGCGAAAACGCTGGCTACGCTGCCTGGAGAAATTCTCCCTGCACCCGCTCATATTGAAATTTTCGAATTGATAACGTTTCTCATTTCTAGTAATATTTCAGCTATTCTGAATTCCGCTGGAAAACTCGCCTCATGACATTCCGCAGACTGCTCGCCACGCTGCTCCTGACCGTTGCCGCCCTGCCTGCGGTCGCCGAGGAGGTCGTGGTGTATTCCGCCCGCAACGAACAGCTCATCAAGCCCCTGTTCGATGCCTACACCCGCGACACGGGCGTACCGATCAAATTCATCACCGACAAGGAAGGCCCGCTGATGGCACGGCTGAAAGCCGAAGGCAGGAATACCCGTGCCGACATGCTGCTGACGGTTGATGCCGGCAACCTGTGGCAGGCGTCGAAAGAAGGCCTGCTGCGCCCGATCCAGTCGAAGACGCTGCAGGCCAACATACCGGCCCACTTGCGCGATCCCGGCAGCGAATGGTTCGGCCTGTCGGTACGCGCGCGCACCCTGGTCTACAACACCGGCAAGGTGAAGCCGGCCGACCTGTCGACCTACGAAGCCCTGGCCGACCCGAAATGGAAAGGCCGCCTCTGCCTGCGCACCTCGAAGAAGGTTTACAACCAGAGTCTGGTTGCCATGCTGATTACCGAATACGGCGAAGAAAAAACCGAGAACATGGTGCGTGGCTGGGTCGACAATCTCGCCACCTCGCCGTTCCCCGACGACACCAAGGCGATGGAGGCCGTGGCAGCCGGACAATGCGACGTCACCCTGGTCAACACTTATTATTACGGCCGCCTGATGGCGAAACAGCCGAACCTGCCGCTGGCGATTTTCTGGCCCAACCAGAAACTGAAGAACCAGGCCGCCGGCGTGCACGTCAACGTCTCCGGGGCAGGCGTCACACGCTACGCCCACAATCCGGTTGGTGCGCAGAAACTGATCGAATGGCTGTCGTCAGGCAAGGCACAGAACCTGTTCGCGGACGCCAATCTGGAATATCCGGTCAACCCGAACGTGGCGCCCGACAAGACCGTGGCCGCCTGGGGCAGTTTCAGGCAGAACCTCATCAACGTGAAAGAGGCTGGCAGTCTGCAGGCCCAGGCCGTCAGATTGATGGATCGCGCCGGCTACAAATAAGAAATGGCGCATCTTGTCTGACACCAATGCCTCTCCCTCAAAAGCGCCCGTAGCGGGCGTTTTTGTTTGGCAACCTCCCAGCGCCTGGATACTGTTTGCCTGCGCGATCGCCGCCCTGGTGCTGGTGCCGGTCGTGGTCACGTTCTCGTCATTCGCGCAGGTTGACAGCAACATCCTCACCCACCTGGCCGAATTCGTCCTGCCCGAACTGGTGGGCAACACGGTATGGCTGCTGCTCGGCGTGGGAATCGGCGTCAGCGTGCTGGGCGTGTCGCTGGCGTGGCTGACGGCGATGTGCGACTTCCCCGGCCGCCGTCTGTTCGACTGGGCACTGCTGCTGCCGCTGGCCCTGCCCGCCTACGTCACCGCCTTCGTCGCGATCGGCCTGCTGGATTTCACCGGCCCGCTGCTGACCTGGCTGCGCGAAAGCTGGGGAATCACCGGGCTGCCCGAAATACGCTCGCGTGGCGGGGTCATTCTGGTGATGTCGCTGGCGCTCTATCCCTACGTCTATCTGATCGCCAAGAACGCCTTTGCCACGCAGGGCAGGGTCGCGCTGGAAGCGGCCCAGTCGCTCGGACTCTCCCGCACCCAGGGCTTCTTCCGGGTGGCGCTGCCGATGGCGCGGCCGTGGATCGCCGCCGGCCTGATGCTGGCGCTGATGGAAACCCTGGCCGACTTCGGCACCATGGCG
>CAYVOR010000154.1:0-3429 GCA_964452995.1 uncultured Thiobacillus sp. | reverse complement strand
CAAGAATTATCCAAGCTCAACGATTATGCAAAGTTTGCGAGTCCAGTATCCCGAAGCCCAGATACGACGGGGCCTGCCACTGCATTGATGTTTCAGAACCTGGCATAAGAAGGGTGTTTCCTGTGAGTCCATCTCACACCACAGGAGCACACCATGCCCACCGATACGATCCTTGCGAACCTTGCTCGCCGCGACTGGCTGACTGATGGCCCGCTCGATAGCGTCGTTATTTCGTACATCGAAGCGCTGCGCCATCAGCGTTATGTCGATCACACTATCGGTATCTATTTGGGTTGCCTGGCCCACTTCAGTTACTGGATCAAGATCGAATCGGTAGACCAGTCGATCGTTGATGCTTCTCTCATCGAACGCTTCCTGCTCAAGCATCTCCCGATATGCACTTGCCCGGCACCGTGTTACCGCACTGTCGCCAGTTCGGGCGCCGCACTCCGGCATCTGCTCAGAATGCTGCCATGCGAACGATCAACAACGGCAACTACGGATCCAGTCGCGATCGAGCTTGAACAGTTCGGCAACTATTTGACGAGTGTCTGCGGCGTGGCGCCGGCCACCCGTGACCGCCGAGTTCAAGACGTCGGTGTGTTCCTTGTTCGCACGTTTGGCACTCAAACACCTACCGTCTCGCAGCTTTCCGCAGCACAGTTGGACGTATTCTTTGCTGAACGGAGCGCCAACCTGCGCCCGTCGTCGCTGCGTGGCGTTTGCAACAGCCTGCGCAGCTACTTCCGCTATCGTGCGCTGCTGGGCGAATCGACGGCGGGGTTGGTCGCCGCCTTGCCAAGGATTGCGGACTGGCGCCGCAGCACCTTGCCCAAAGCGCTCTCGGATTCCGAACTGGAAGCGTTCTTGAACGCGTTCGATTGCGCTGATCCGGTCGGACGGCGCGACTATGCCATCGCTCGCTGCCTGCTCGATCTGGGGCTGCGCGGTCACGAAGTGACCTACCTGACACTTGAATCGATCGACTGGCGCAGTGCGACCCTTACAATCAGCGGCACCAAGAGCAAACGTGTTCAGCAGTTACCCCTGCCGGTGTCCACTGGCGAGGCCCTCGTGCAGTATCTCCAGCAGGGACGGCCGCAGACCACAAGCCGTATGCTGTTCGTCCGACACCGGGCACCCTTCGGCAAGCCACTGGGTGTTCCGGCCATCCGCAATGCGATGAACCGTGCCTTTGTCCGCTGCGGCCTGCGCGATCGGTTCTGCAACACGCATGTGCTCCGGCGGACCACGGCAACCCGGTTGCAGCGCGCGGGTGCTTCAGTCAAAGAGATCGCCGACCTCCTGCGCCACCGAAGTCTCGACACGGCAAGTACCTACGCCCGTGTTGATCTGGAACGCTTGCGGTCCGTTGCGCTGCCGTGGTCCGGGAGCCAGCCATGAGCGCCCGCAACTCATGGATGTCGCGGGTTGAAACCTACCTGGCGTATCGCCGTCGCCACGGATTCAAGCTCACGATCGACGAAACGCAACTCCGATCGTTTGCCCGCTTCGCTGACGAAATCGGCACGGCAGAGCCTCTGACGGTGGCGCTCGCGGTCGCTTGGGCACAGTCTTCTCAGCGCCCAGATCAACTCACCTGGGCGCGCCGCATCGAAGCTCTGCAAGGCTTCGCACGCTTTTGCCTGCGCGACGATCCGGCGACGGAGATTCTGCCGCGCGGTCTCTTTGGTCCGGCACATCGGCGCCGCGTCCCGCATATCTACACCGAGATCGAACTGGGCGAACTGCTTGAGGCGGCCAAGGGCCTGGTACCCACCAATGGGCTGAGACCGGCGACTTGCCAATGTGTCTTTGGGCTACTGGCCGCAACCGGACTGCGAATATCCGAAGCGCTCTCGTTGACAAGGACGGATGTCGATCTCGATGCTGGCGTTCTGCTGATACGGGAAGCCAAGTTCCATCAACAGCGCCTTGTGCCGATGCATCCAAGCGTGACGGAATCGCTGAGAGCGTACGCCCGGTGGCGAGATCGGCTCGTGCCAGGATCGACCAGTGTCCGGTTCTTCCTGCGCGATGACGGTAGCGGTGCCAATCAACCCGGCATCTTGTATGCCCTGCAAACGCTCTGTCAGCAGTTGGGCTGGCAACCCCGCGGCGACTACCGGCATCACCGCCTGCATGATTTCCGTCACACCTTCATCGTGAGAAGCACGTTGCACTTTTACGAGCAGGGGATCGATGTCGATCGCGCCGTTCTGGCGCTATCGACTTACGTCGGGCACGCCAAGGTGAGTGATACCTACTGGTATTTCACGGGCATTCCCGAGCTGATGGCGATCGCAGCCGAGCGCTTCGAGCGTTACGCCCAGGGAGCGACGCGATGAACCCGCTGCTCGCCATTCCCGCCGAATTCGCCGCATTGCTCCAGCGCTTCTTCGCCGAACGCCTGCTCCAGCAGCAGAACGCCAGCCCGAGAACGGTCGTGGCCTATCGCGATACCTTCCGGCTGTTGCTGACCTATGCCGAACGCACCAAAGGCAAGCCACCCGCCCAGTTGGCGCTGTGCGATTTCGATGCGACGCTGGTACTCGAATTCCTCGCCCACCTCGAAACAGAACGTCACAACACGGTGCGCAGCCGCAATGCACGGCTGGCGGCAGTGCGTGCCTTTGCTCACTACGTGGCCTTGCAATGCCCGCCGGCTCTGCAACTCGCGCAGCAGATTCTGGCGATACCGATGAAACGCTTTGAGCGGCCGATGCTGGGCTTTCTCACTCGCGAGGAGGTTCAAGCCATTCTCGCAGCCCCTGACAAGGCGACTTGGTGCGGTCGCCGTGACATGGCCATGTTTGCGTTGCTTTACAACACCGGCGCCCGGGTTAGCGAAATGATCGGCATCCGCGTCGCCGATGTCACGCTGGCGAGCACGTCCTCGGTGCGCCTGCATGGCAAGGGCCGCAAGCAGCGAACCGTGCCTTTGTGGAAGGAAACGGCGGTCGAGATCCGTCAGTGGCTGAAATACGCTGGCCTGCGTGCCGAGCAACCGCTCATTCCCAACCGCAACGGGATGTCAATGACACGCACGAGCGTGGCCGACCGGCTGACCTTGGCGGTTACGGCCGCAATGAAGGCCTGCCCGCAGTTGGCGGGCCGCAGGATCTCGCCCCATACCTGGCGGCACACGACGGCGATGCACCTGTTGCAGGCGGGCGTCGACCTGACGGTGATCGCTTTGTGGCTGGGCCACGAAAGCCCCGTGACTACCCACGGCTACGTTGAAGCTGACCTCGCAATGAAGGAGCGAGCCCTTGCCGCCATTGCGCCACCGGAGACCAAGCTCAAGCGCTATCGACCAAGCGACGCCGTCCTCAAATTCCTCGAAAGCCTCTGAAATTATGCAAGCCCGAGCACGCGGCCCGCCACGCTGGCACACGATCTCCGCCGACCAGCTTGCATAATCGTTGA
>CAYVOR010000153.1:0-3468 GCA_964452995.1 uncultured Thiobacillus sp. | reverse complement strand
GCCAGGCGTACACTCATGCCATGCGCATCGTCCTCATCACGCCCTACGGTCGCGAACACCGCAACGGCAACTGGCATACGGCCGCACGCTGGACCCGCTTCCTGCGCGAGGCCGGACACACGGTGCGGGTGCAGGTGGAATGGGACGGCCGTCCGGCCGACCTGATGCTGGCGTTGCATGCACGGCGCAGCTTTGCGTCGATCCGCGCCTTTGCCGAGCGCTTCCCGAGCCGGCCGTTGCTGCTGACGCTTACCGGCACCGATCTGTATCGCGACGTCCACGAAGACCGCGATGCCCAACAGGCACTCGAACTCGCGCACCGCATCATCGTGTTGCAGGCGCGCGGCCCCGACGAACTGGCGCCGCATCTGGCAGCCAAGACACGGGTGATCTATCAATCGTCGCCCGATATCGCCCGCCTGCCCTCACCGCCGCATACCTTCGAGGTGCTGGTGATTGGCCACCTGCGCACGGAAAAAGACCCCTTCCGCGTGGCGCTCGCCACCGCCTATCTGCCCGAACATTCGCAAATCCGGGTGACGCATCTTGGCAGCGCCCTCTCCGAGGACATGGCCGCGACGGCCGAGATGGCGCAGAACAAGCTGCCACGCTGGAACTGGCTGGGCGGAGTGCCGCACAAGGTGGTAATCAAACGCCTGGCGCGCGCGCACCTCATGGTCATCAGCTCGGTGATGGAAGGCGGGGCCAACGTCATCTGCGAAGCGCTGGCGGCGGACGTGCCAGTGCTGGCTTCGCATATGCCTGGCAACATCGGCATGCTGGGCGAGGACTACCCCGGCTATTTTCCGGTGGGCGACGAACGGCAACTGGCCAAACTGCTGTCCATGGCCGAAACCGACCCCGATTTTTATGCCGATCTGCTTGCCCATGCACGTCAGCGCCGCAGCCTGATGCGGCCGGAACAGGAAGCCAGCCGGCTGCGGCAGGCGGTGGCGGAATTCGAGCCCATCCCGGGTTGAACCTTATGGCCCCATCGGGCCTCTCTTCCCTGCTCGCCACCGGCTTCACTTGACGCATCGCGTATCCTGTCTGTTCTCTTCCCTATGTTCTCCCCCATGCACGCCACCGAACACTTCATCCCCGGCAAGGACGCTTCGCTCGAAGCGTCGATCGCCACCCTGCAGTCCAAGCTCGAAGCCATCGGCTTTCACATCGAGGAGCGCTCCTGGCTTAACCCGGTGGAAGGCGTGTGGTCGGTGCACATCCGGGACCGCGACTGCCCGCTGCTGTTCACCAACGGCAAGGGCGCGTCGCAACTCGCGGCGCGGGCGAGCGCACTGGGCGAATACTTCGAACGGCTATCGACCAATTATTTCTGGACCCATTTCTATCTGGGCGACACGATCGCCAACCGGAGCTACGTCCACCACCCCGACGAGCGCTGGTTTGCCGCCGACGGCGGCGACGCCTGGCCGGCTGGCCTGCTCACCCCCAAGCTGCACGCCCTCTACAACCCGGACGACAGCGTACGCGCGGACCAGTTGATCGACCTCAATTCCGGCAACATCGAACGCGGCATCTGCGCCATTCCCTACCAGCGTCTGCGCGACGGCGAAACCGTATATTTCCCGGTCAATCTCATCGGCAACCTGTACGTCAGCAACGGCATGTCGGCCGGCAACACGCTAATGGAAGCGCGAACCCAGGCGCTGTCCGAAATCTTCGAGCGCCACATCAAGTTCCGCATCATCGAAGAGGGCCTGTGCCTGCCCGACGTTCCCGAAGACGTGATCGACCGCTACCCGCACATTGCCGCAGGGATCCGCGGCCTGCGCGAAGCCGGCTTCGGCATCCTGGTGAAGGACGCTTCGCTCGGCGGCCAATATCCGGTGATGAACGTCACCCTGCTGCACCCGCAGGACCAGGGCTGCTTCGCCAGCTTCGGCGCGCACCCGCGCTTCGAGGTCGCGCTGGAGCGAGCGCTCACTGAACTGCTGCAGGGCCGCGCGCTCGATTCGCTGGCAGGCTTCCCGGCGCCCGGCTTCGATCAAACCGAAATCGCCGACCCGCAGAATCTGGAAATCCACTTCGTCGACTCCAGCGGCGTGATTTCCTGGCAGTTCCTGCGCGACACCCCAGACTTCGACTTCGTCGACTGGAATTTCGGCACCACCACCGAAGAGGATTACGGGTGGTCGTGCGACGCGCTGCATGCCGAGGGCCACGACGTCTACATCGCCGACTTCACCCACCTCGGCGTCTACGCGTGCCGCATCCTGGTGCCCGGGGTGTCCGAGATCTATCCATTCGAAGAACTCGAGTTCGAGAACAACAGCGTCGGCAATTTGATCCGCCCGGCGCTCGCACGCCTGCCGGAACTCACCGACGAAGAATGCGCCGAACTCCTCGACCTGATCGTCGAACTGGAACTGGCCGACGACAGGCTGGTGACGGTGCTGATCGGCCTCGCCCCCGATCCCGATTCGCCCTGGACCGATCTGCGCATCGCTGAGTTGAAGTTGTTGCTCGCGCTCGCCCTCGGCGACGACGAAGCCATCCTCGAAGGCTGCACCTGGATCGCCCAGTATGGCCAGCGCAGCGAAGCGCGCCTCAGGGTCTACCGCTGCATCGCCGACCTCGCCCAGCTCGACGACCCCAGCCCCTTCGAGCCGGCGCTCGCGCTGATGTACGGCCGCGAGACGCTGGACCAGGCGTTCGCGCTGTTCAACCAGGACGAGCGCTTCTTCGGGCTGACGAGGCTGGGCGAGAACTTCGAGGGCAGCGCGATCCACCAGCGCCTGCTGGAGGCGTACCGCAAGGTGCGCGGCTAGAACCGCAGCCGATGAAAATCCCCAAACGCCTCGAGCCTCTGCTCGAGGACGGCCTGATCGACGGCGTCGTGCGCCAGCTCATGAGCGGCAAGGAGGCCATGGTCTTCGTGGTGCGCTGCGGCGACGATATCCGCTGCGCCAAGGTCTACAAGGAAGCCAACCAGCGCAGCTTCCGCCAGGCCGTCGATTACACCGAAAACCGCAGGACCAAGAACAGCCGCCAGGCGCGCGCCATGGCCAAGGGCAGCAAGTACGGCCGCGAGATGCAGGAAGCCGCCTGGCAAAGTGCTGAAGTCGACGCGCTGTACCGCTTGGCCGCCGCCGGCGTGCGCGTGCCCACGCCGTACAACTTCCATGAAGGCGTCCTGCTGATGGAACTGGTGGCCGATGCCGACGGCAACGCCGCGCCCCGGCTCAACGACGTGTCGTTCAGCGAAGACGAGGCCCTCGCCCACCACCGCACCCTGATCCGCGAAGTCGTGCGCATGCTGTGCGCCGGTGTCGTCCACGGCGACCTGTCCGAATTCAACATCCTCGCCGCCGCCGACGGCCCGGTGATCATCGACCTGCCACAGGCAGTCGACGCCGCCGGCAACAACCACGCGCAAGCGATGCTGGCGCGGGGTAATCCCCCCACAAATTAACTGAAGTCAGAAGTGGAATTTTCTCGTAATCT
>CAYVOR010000152.1:0-3623 GCA_964452995.1 uncultured Thiobacillus sp. | reverse complement strand
CGCGGTGATCGAGGAAAGGCACGCGAGTCTCCAGCGATACGCCCATCGCCGCACGGTCCAGTTTGACCAGTATGTCGTCAGGCAGGTAGGTGATGGCGTCCAGCGCCATCATGCGTTGCACACTGTCGAGACCCGGTAACGACGGGGACTTGCCGCGCAGGCACGTTGGCGGCTCCTGACCGCCGATCACCAAGCGTTCAGGATCCCAATGCGTGACCAACCCAAGGTACAAATCGTCGATGGATTGCGCCGGCAGGACACTCGCGCCCTTGTGCAACTTTTCGCCGATATCGGCCCAACGCAGGGGCCCTGGTGTCACAGATCGCAGCGGTCGCAACAGCGCATTCCAGGCGGCGGGGGGCAGCGCGCGGATGCCGTGCGCCACCAGCAGGCGCAAGCCACGCGGCAGACGTGAAATCTTGCCCCAGCGGTTTCGCGCAAGCACGTAGCGGTTGTAACCGCCGAAAAGCTCATCGCCGGCGTCGCCCGACAGTGAGACAGTCACCTGCTGTCGGGCAAGCTGCGAAACGAGAAAGGTCGAGATCTGCGATGAGTCGGAAAACGGTTCGCTGTACAACTCGGGCAGTCTGGGAATCACATCGAAGGCATGCTGTGGCGTGACATACAACTCGGTGTGATCCGTGCCCAGATGTCGGGCCACTGCTTTGGCATGCTGCGCTTCGTCGTAGCCCTCTTCACCGAAGCCGATGGAAAAGGTCTTCACCGGGCGATCGGACTGCGCCTGCATCAGCGCCACCACCGTCGACGAATCGATGCCGCCAGACAGGAACGCTCCCAGCGGCACGTCCGCCACCATCTGTTGACGCACGGCTTGACGCAGCAATTGCTCCAGCGTGTCAGTGGCTTGCGCAGCGGTGCCCTCGAACGGTGCCTGCACACCGGCCACTGCGACGTCAACGAGCGACCAGTACGCTTCGATGGCCGGCTCGCGTCGGTTCGGCGATACCGTAAGCAGGTGCGCAGGCGGCAGCTTGAAGACACCGCGATAAATCGAGTGCGGAGCCGGGATGCAGTTGTGCCGCATCAGCAGGCACAGCGCGTCGCGATCGATGTCGGCCGCGAAAGCCGGATGCGCCCGCAGCGCTTTCAGGTCCGAGCCGAACAGAAAGCAGGAACTGTCTCCAACCCCCTGCCAGCCGTAATACAGTGGCTTTTCTCCCAGGCGATCGCGGCCCAGCGTCAGCACCTGGTTCGCCTTGTCCCAGACGGCAAAGGCGAACATGCCGATACAGCGTTCGACCGTCGCCCGGATGCCCCATTCGCAAAACCCGGCCAGCAACGTTTCCGTGTCCGAACGGCCACGCCAGCGTGGCGAACCCTCGGTGGTCTCGAGCTCACGGCGCAGATCCTGATGGTTGTAGATCTCGCCGTTGAGAGCGATCACGTAACGCCCGGTGTGAGAGACCATCGGCTGATGACCGGCAGGCGAAAGATCCAGAATCGACAGGCGTCGGTGGGCCAGGCCGATACCCGTATCGTCGACCCAGATGCCGCAATCGTCCGGCCCGCGTGACACCATCGTGCCGGCCATGCGCTCGAGCACGGCGGATGCCGCCCGCCCGCCCGCCCAAGGCCCAACCCCGAGGTGACCCGCAAAGCCGCACATCAGGCGTTCGACTGCGTTTTCATCGCAGCCAGGCGTTCGTAGCAGACCTCGTAAAGCCTCGCGACCTGGCCGATTTCGTAGTTGGCTTGCACGCGTGCCCGCGCCTGCAAGCCCAGCGCGGTTCTCTGGGCGGACGGCAGGCGCAATACGTCGACGATGTGGTGCGCCAGGCCGTCCAGGTCGCCCACCTGCACCACGCGGCCCGTCTCGCCAACGATCTCGGCGGAGTCGCCCACATCGGTGACGACGCAAGGCACGCCACAGGCCATGGCCTCACCCAGCACGTTCGGAAACGCCTCACCATAAGTAGAAGAAGAAGCCAGCACGTCCAGCGCCGCCATCAGGCGCGGCATGTCGTCGCGTCGACCGAGCAAGTGCACGGACGAGCCCAGTGCTTGTGCGCGGATCGCCTCATGCAATGCGACATTGTCGGCATCCACCCCCGAACCGGCCAGCAGGAAGTGCGACTCGGGCATATTTGCATGCACCAGCGCGGCCGCCTCAATGAAGCCAGCGTGGTTCTTCTGCGGGTCGTAGCGCGCGATCAATCCCACCAGTGGGGTCTCGGGGGGCACGCCCAGTTCTGCGCGCACGCTTTGCCGCGCTGCGGCGTCCGGCCGAAAGCGCCCGAGGTCGAAGCCGTTGGGGATCACGTGGATCTTGTCTGCGCGATAGCCCGCCGCTGCATGCACCGTCCCGGCACGTGTGGAACAGGAAAGAATCTGCGCGGGCAGCCAGAAAGAAAGTGACGCGCAGACCTTCACGACCAGCGAGGTCGAGCGCTTGGTCAACTGCTCGTCCAGATTGCTGTTGCGTATTGCCCAAGCCACCTTCCCACAACCGGCCAAGCGCGCGGCCAGTCCGCCGATCAAATCGGCGTGGTACATCCAGGTCTGGACTACGTCCGGCGCGAGTCTGCGCAGATACCGCGTGAGCGCCAGCACTCGTCCCGGATTCGGCAACCCCGACCGCATGCCCAGCGTCAGCACGGGAATCTGCAAATCCGCGATACGCGGTCCGATCTCGCCTTCGGTAGTCAGCGAAAACACATGGGGTTCGAAATGGCGACGATCGAGGTGCTGCAAGAGTTTGAGCAGCATGGTTTCGGCGCCGCCCGTGGACAGGTCGGTGATGACGAAAGCAATTTTCACAAATCGGGGATTTCAGCAACCAAGGAGCTTCAAGTAGGCGTCTACGGCGCGCTCCTGCTCGAAATCCTGCGCGCGCTGACGCACATCCGGCAATTGGTTGCGCGGCGTATCGAGCGTGGCCGCAATCGCGCCGGCCAGCGCATCCACATCGCCCACCGGCACCAATGACCCCCAGCGGCCGCCTTCCAGTATCTCGTCCGGGCCACTGGGGCAATCGGTGCTCACCACCGGAGCACCGCAAGCCAGGGCCTCGATCAATACTCCCGGTAAACCCTCGAAGCGGGAAGAGAGCACGAACACCGAGCAGCGCGCCAGGTACGCATACGGGTTCGACACGAAGCCGGGCATCCGCACGTCGTCGGCCGTCAGACCGCATTGCGCCAACAGCGCTTCCAGCATGGGGCGCAATTCGCCCTCGCCCAGAACCAGCAAGCGCAACGGACGTTGCGAGCGCAGTCTGGCAAACGCTCGGATCAGAGTCGAGAAGTCCTTCTGCTCCGCCAAGCGGCCAATAGCCAGCAGCACCGGCGGTTGCCCCGGCCGTAACCACGGATCGTCGACGCCCTCGGTTGCGAGCCGTTCGATGCGACCGAGATCGAACGGGTTGTAGATTGTCTTCACGGCGGCAGCAGGCAGGCGGGCAAAACTGACCAGATCCGCACTCGCCGCACGCGACACGGTGCAGATGCCATCGGCCCTCCGATAAAGGCTTGGCACCAGCACGTAGTTCAGCCGCGCGACCAAGCCCTTGGCGCGGCCGTTCACCACGCTGATCGTGATGCGCTCAGAAACCACTACGCGCGTAGCGACACGGGCCAGTATGCGCGCCAGCAGTGCGACGGTAT
>CAYVOR010000151.1:0-3656 GCA_964452995.1 uncultured Thiobacillus sp. | reverse complement strand
CGATCTATGCGTTTCGCGGCGCCAACACCGCCAACATGGCCGAATTCGAGCGCGAATTCGCCCACGGCAACGTCATCAAGCTGGAGCAGAATTACCGCAGCCACGGCAACATCCTGACCGCCGCCAACACGCTGATTTCACAGAATGCGCACCGGCTTGGCAAGAACCTGTGGACCGCGGAGGGTGAAGGCGAGCCGATCCGCATTTTCGAGGCCTATTCCGACCAGGACGAGGCGGCTTTCGTCGTCGACGAAGTGAAGGCGCTCAACCGCGAGGGCGTGGCGCTGTCCGACATGGCGCTGCTGTACCGCTCCAACGCGCAATCAAGGGTGCTGGAGCACGCGCTGTTCTCGGCCCATGTGCCGTACCGCGTGTATGGTGGGCTGCGCTTTTTCGAACGCCAGGAAATCAAGCATGCACTGGCCTACCTGCGCGTGCTGACCAACCCGGAAGACGACGGCGCGTTTCTGCGCGTGGTGAACTTCCCGGCTCGTGGCATCGGCGCACGCACGCTGGAGCAACTGGCCGAGAGCGCTGCGCGCTCGGGGACGAGCCTGTGGCAGGCGACCTGTACCGGCAGTGGCAAGGTCGCCGGATTCGCCAGACTGATCGAGGCCATCAGGCAGGCCACCGCCGACCTGCCGCTGGCCGAGGTGATCGATCACGTCATCGAAGCCTCGGGTCTGGCCGATTACTACCGCGCCGACAAGGACGGGGCCGACCGGCTGGAAAACCTCAATGAACTGATCAACGCCGCCGCGCTGTTTTCGGAAGAAAATGGTTTCCCGGATGTACCCGGCCCCGAAGCACCGTCCGACGCCCTCGCCGCCACCGGGACCCCGTCCGAACTGGATCGCTTTCTCGCCCATGCCGCGCTGGAAGCCGGCGAACACCAGGCCGGCGCCGGCCACGATGCCCTGCAACTGATGACGGTGCATGCCGCCAAGGGACTGGAATTCCATGCGGTGTTCATCACCGGGCTGGAAGAAAGCCTGTTTCCGCACGAACAGAGCGCGCATGAGGAAAACGGCCTGGAAGAAGAGCGGCGGCTGATGTATGTGGCGATCACCCGCGCACGGCGGCGACTGTATCTGTCGCATGCGCAGTCGCGCATGCTGCATGGGCAGATCCGCTACAGCCTGCCGTCGCGTTTTCTCGACGAACTGCCGGAACAGGTCCTGCTCAATCTCAACCGTCGCGACTCCGCCCACTCATCCGGCGTCCAGCAGAGCGCCGGCCATTACGGCACGCCAGCCCCGCGCAGCCCGGGCAACGACACAGGCTACAAGATCGGGCAGAGCGTTGCCCATGCCAGGTTCGGCACCGGCATCATCATCGATTTCGAAGGGCGCGGTCCCGATGCGCGGGTGCAGGTGAAATTCCGCGAGGCCGGGACCAAGTGGCTGGCGCTGGCCTATGCCAGGTTGTCACCCGTCTGAACCGATGCGCTGTCGTCCGCCCACACCGTAAAGATCGCCTGATACGAGGCATACAGCGAGCCGAACAATACCGGCATCGCAATCAGCAGGCCCAACAGCATCGGCACCAGCGCGGCAATGAACAGCAGCAGGCCGAGCGCCAGACCGTTCGTCATCATTGCTGCCCAGTTCCGGGTAACGGCCTTGAGGCTCACGCCCAGCGCAGTGAGCGGACGGGCGCCGCCAAACAGGATCAGCACGGGCGCAAACCAGGTGGCCATGACCAGCGGGACGAACAGCGCCGAGCCGGTCAGCACGGCGGGCATGATCTGGTTCATCATGGCCTGCATCTCGGCAGGTGAGGCCTTGCCGTCTTTGACGGTCTCCATCACCGTCTGCGGATCGAAGCCCATGGCAAACATGATCTGTCCGATCACCAGCACCCCCAGCAACTGCACCGCGCCAACCGTCATCAGCGGAATCATCGGTCCACGCACGCCGGCCAGAAAATGGGGTAATTCGAGTTCGCTGCCACGGTCGAGCGCGCGGTACGCCGCCATGAATCCTGCCACCATCAAAGGCGAAGCCAGATCCGACAGCGTGCCCCCCACCTGCGGAATGAGGCCGAGCGCCATGACGACGCCAAACAGCAAACCGAACGCAGCCGACAGCAGCAAGGGGTTTTTCCGGTACAGGCGAAAACCGGTCGCCACCCATTGAAAACCCTGGCTGGCCGCGACCTTGCGCGGGACGTCTTGATTGGAAGCGGTATTCATGCGGCGATTTTAACCGACGCGCACGCAAAGATTCAGGACGCCGCGGTCACCATTCCTTGATCACCCACAGCGGCGGCCGCATGCCGGAATCGAGGCTGTCCTGGCGCGCGAACTGGCCGTCGCCCTTCTGATCGATGAGGTAATACGGCTTGCCGACCTTGGGGATGATTTTCAGCATATAGAGCTTGCCGTGCGCGCGATATTCGACCACGCGCCCGCCCTGGCTGTCGGGCTTGATCGTCACGGGCGGCGCGTCGCCCGGTCCCGGTGGCCCATCGGGGACGGGAGTGAGTCCAGGCGGCCGGTCGGACGGGCCGGCCGCCACGGCCAGGCCGCTCAACAGCAGGGTCAACAGCAAAACGGGATAGCGCATGACAGACTCCGGAATCAAGACAAACAGGGGGCGATAACCGAACGATGGGGTCAGTTTACAGATTGAACTGGATGTCGCGCTCGGCCAGTGACGGCATGAAGCCACGCTTCTCATAATGGTCAAAGATGGCGTTAACCACCTGATCGGGGTCGTCGATGATATGCATCAGTTCGACATCCCCGGGAGAAATCATGCCTTCTCCCACCAGCCGGTCTTTCACCCAGTCGGCCAGTCCGGTCCAGAACTTCGAGCCAACCAGGATGATCGGAATGCGGACGATCTTGCCGGTCTGCACCAGGGTGAGTGCCTCGGTCAGCTCATCCAGCGTGCCATAACCGCCCGGCATGACGACGTAGGCAGCCGCAAATTTGACGAACATGACCTTGCGCGCGAAAAAGTGCTGGAACGTCTGGCTGATGTCCTGATAGGCATTCTCGCTTTGCTCGTGCGGCAGCTGGATGTTGAGGCCGACGCTGGGCGATTTGCCGAAATAGGCGCCCTTGTTGGCGGCTTCCATGATGCCGGGGCCGCCACCCGAGATGACCGAGAAGCCGGCGTCGGACAGCTTGCGCGCAATGACTTCGGTCAGCATGTAATACGCGTGGTCAGGCGGGGTGCGGGCGCTGCCGAAAATCGATACGGCCGGGCGGATGAACGCCAGTCGCTCGGTCGCCTCGACGAACTCTGCCATAATTCCCAGCATTCGCCATGATTCGCGTGCCGAGTAATCAATCTCGGCGGTGCGCCCCGGGTCAGCGGTGGTGGGCAGTTTTTCCAAGTGCATTTTCGAGCGCCTCGTGAACGATTCCAATATAAGCCAGCCGAGAAAAATCCTGTTGTTGGTGGACGGTTCGTCCTACCTGTACCGCGCGTTTCACGCGCTGCCTGATCTGCGCAACTCGGCCGGCGAGCCGACCAATGCGATCAAGGGTGTGCTCTCCATGCTGCACAAGCTGCGGAAGGACCATGCGGCCGATTATATCGCCTGCGTGTTCGACGCGAAGGGCAAGACCTTCCGCGATGACCTCTATCCGGACTACAAGGCAAATCGCCCGCCGATGCCGGACGACCTGCGCAGCCAGATCGCGC
>CAYVOR010000150.1:0-3725 GCA_964452995.1 uncultured Thiobacillus sp. | reverse complement strand
TCGGCTCGTCGAGCAGCAGCATGTCGGGGTTGGACAGCAGCAGCTGGCACAGCGCCACCCGACGTTTTTCACCCCCGGACAGGTTGCCGATCACCGCGTCCCACGGCGGCAATCTCAAGGCATCGGCGGCGATTTCCATCTGCGTGTCGAGATCGGCGCCGGCGGTGGCGAGGATCGCTTCGCACTTGGCCTGCTCCTCGGCGAGCTGGTCGAAATCGGCCTCCGGCTCGGCGTAGGCCGCGTAGATCTCGTCGAGCCGCGTTTTCGCCGCAACGATCTCGCCCAGCCCCGCCTCGACCGCCTGACGCACGGTATGCGTTGGGTCGAGTTGCGGCTCCTGCTGCAGGTAGCCGATGCGGATGCCCGGCATCGGGATCGCTTCGCCCTCGATGTCCTTGTCGACGCCGGCCATGATGCGGATCAGCGAGGATTTGCCGGAACCGTTGAGGCCGAGCAGGCCGATCTTGGCGCCGGGGAAAAAGCTGAGGGAAATATCCTTGAGGATCTGCCGCTTGGGGGGAACGATCTTGCCTACGCGGTTGAGGGAATAAACGTATTGCGCCATGAAATCAGAAATCCGGAAAATTTATTGGGGGGGTCGCCGAAACAGGTGTCGAACTCGCAGTTGCGATCCGGGCTGCGATTCACGGCACGCCCGTTCGGACCGCGCTTGACATCGCTCGTGCAAGCGAACACGCCATCGGACATCGATAGCGACCGCGGCCAGCGCCTGGATCAAGTCAATTCCTTGTCGAGCAGGGCTTTCAGCTTGGTGAAATTGAGGTCGCCCAGCTTCTGTTCGAGTATGCGGCCGTTCTTGTCGATGATGAAGCTGGTCGGCGTGAGCTGGACATCGCCGAAGGCGCGGGCGTGCGCGCCATCGACGTCGAGCGCCACCGGGAACGGCAACTGGCGCGTCTTCACGAAATTGGTGACGTAGTTCGGCGGGTCGTAGCTCATCGCCACCGCGACGATTTCGAAGCCGCGGCCCTTGTACTGGTTGTAGGTTTCGACCATGTCGGGCATTTCCTTGATGCAGCCGGGGCAGGACGTTGCCCAGAAATTGACCAGCACGATCTTGCCGCGCAGTTCATCGAGGGAAATGGATTTCCCTTCCAGCGTGGTGAAAGTGGCTGCCGGTGCGGCAGGTTTTTCCGTCATGGCATAGGCCAGCGCGCCCGCAACGGCGAGCACGGCCACGACGATGAGGAAAGGTTTGGCGAGTTTCATACGGATTCCATAGGGTTAAATATTTTGATATGACCGCGCCAGCGCCACATAGTGCTGCGCCGAATAGGCGAAATAGGCAATTTCCTCGTCGCTGAGCCGGCGCACCAGCCTGGCGGGACGGCCGAGATAGAGATGGCCGGATTCGAGCAGCTTGCCTTCCGGCACCAGCGAGCCGGCACCCAGCAGCACGTTCCGCGAGATCACCGCGCGGTCGAGAATGATCGAGCCCATGCCGATCAGGCATTCATCCCCAATTGTGCAGGCATGCAGAATCACGCTGTGGCCGACGGTGACGCGCGCGCCGATCCGCAGCGGCCCACCCGCCGGATTCTCCGGCGTCTTGTGCGACACGTGCAGCACACTATTGTCCTGGATATTGCTCGCCTCGCCGATAGCAATCGCGTTGACGTCGCCGCGAATCACCGCGCCCGGCCACACCGACGCATCAGGACCGAGGCTGACCTCGCCGATGACCGTGGCGCGCGGATGCACCCAGGCGCCCCGGGCAAGTTGCGGACAAGCGTTCAGATAGGGGGCAATGGAATCTGGAGCCATGATCATCAAGGGGTTGAAATGCGGCAGAACCGGTACCAATTATAATCTCTGCACATTGCCGTTTCGTCTTCGTATTCCTCGTGCCCCCTTTTGAAAGCGTATCCATGAATCCCCTGCTCGACTTTTCCGGCCTGCCCCGTTTCGCCGAATTCAAACCCGAATTCGTCACCCCCGCCATCGACCAGCTGCTGACCGATGCCCGCGCGGCCGTGGTGCGCGCAGAAGCCGCCGGGACTCCGGCCGAATGGGACGCCTTCGTCGCGCCGCTGGACGACGCCAATGAGAAGCTGGGACGCGCCTGGGGCCAGGTGTCGCACCTGCATTCGGTGATGGACTCGCCTGAACTGCGTGAGGTCTACAACGCCAATCTGCAGAAAATCACCGTCTATTACGCCGAACTGGGGCAGAACGAAGCGCTGTTCGCCAAGTTCAAGGCTTTGAAGGCCAGTCCGGGCTACGCCGCGCTGTCGGCGCCGCGCAAGAAAATCGTCGACAACGAGCTGCGCGATTTCCGGCTCGGTGGCGCCGAGTTGCCGGCCGACAAGAAGGCCCGCTTCATGCAGGTGCAGGAAGAACTGGCGCAGCTGTCGGCCAAATTCGAGGAAAACCTGCTCGACGCCACCAACGATTTCGCGCTCATCCTGGACGACGCCACGCAGCTCGCCGGCGTACCGGATGACGTGCAGGCAATGATGAAGGCCACCGCCGAAGCCGACGGCAAGACGGGCTACAAGCTCACCCTGCATATGCCGTCCTACCTGCCCGTGATGCAGTACGCCGACGACCGCGGGCTGCGCGAACAGTTGTATCGCGCCTACGTCACCCGCGCCTCGGAATTCGGCAAGCCCGAATTCGACAACACATCGCTGATCGGCAGCATTCTCAAACTGCGGCGCGAAGCGGCCGAACTGCTCGGATTCAGAAGCTATGCCGAGGTATCGCTGGCCGCCAAGATGGCTGACACCCCGGCCGAGGTACTGAAATTTCTCGACGAACTTGGCGTCCGCGCCCGCCCCTACGCGGAAAAGGATTATGAAGAACTGAAGGCCTTCGCCCGCGATGAATTGGGTCTGGCCGACCTGCAAGCGTGGGACACCACCTATGTGTCGGAAAAGCTCAGCGTCGCCCGCTACAGCTTCTCCGACCACGAAGTGAAACAGTATTTTCCCGAACCGCGCGTGCTGGCTGGTCTGTTCAAGCTGATCGAGACGCTCTACGGCCTGCACGTCCGCGAAGACCACGCGCCGGTGTGGCATCCAGACGTGAAGTTCTACACGCTGACCGATCACGCCGGCCAGCGCGTCGGCCAGTTCTACCTCGACCTCTACGCACGCGCGTCCAAGCGCGGCGGCGCCTGGATGGACGACGTCATCACCCGCCGCAGGACGGCCGACGGCATCCAGACCCCGGTGGCGTATCTCAACTGCAATTTCTCCGGCCCGGTCGGTGGCAAACCTGCACTGTTTACCCACGACGAAGTCATCACGCTGTTCCACGAGACCGGCCACGGCCTGCACCACCTGCTGACGCAGATCGAAGAACTGGGCGTGTCGGGAATCAACGGCGTCGAATGGGATGCGGTCGAGCTGCCGAGCCAGTTCATGGAAAACTTCTGCTGGGAATGGGACGTGCTGAAGCACATGACCGCCCATGTCGACACCGGCGCGCCGCTGCCGCGCGAACTCTTCGACAGGATGCTGGCGGCGAAGAACTTCCAGGCCGGCCTGCAGACGCTGCGCCAGATCGAATTCGCAAGCTTCGACATGCACCTGCACGACGACTTCGATCCCAATGGTTCCCGCAGCGCACAGGATCTGATCGACGACATCCGCAGAAAAGTCGCGGTCATCATCCCGCCGGCCTGGAACCGTTTCCCCAACAATTTTTCGCACATCTTCGCCGGCGGCTACGCGGCCGGCTACTACAGCTACAAGTGGGCC
>CAYVOR010000149.1:0-3770 GCA_964452995.1 uncultured Thiobacillus sp. | reverse complement strand
AGATTACGAGAAAATTCCACTTCTGACTTCAGTTAATTTGTGGGGGGATTACCGATCGACCTGGCAAAGAACGTATTCAGTGTGCATGGCGTCGATGCGCATGGCAAGGCAGTGCTGAAGAAGACATTGTCGCGCGGCAAGCTGCTCGAATGCTTCGCCAACCTGCCGCCCTGTCTCGCCGGCATGGAAGCATGCAGCGGCGCCCACCATTGGGCCCGGCAACTGCGTACACTCGGGCACGACGCCCGCATCATCGCGCCGCGATTCGTCATCCCCTATCGCAAGAGCGGCAAGAACGACGGCAACGACGCCGAAGCCATCTGCGAAGCCGTCAGCCGGCCCGCCATGCGCTTCGTTCCTGTCAAATCCGTCGAACAGCAGGCCGTCTTGAGCCTGCACCGCATCCGCAGCGCCGTCGTCGCCGAGCGCACCGCCCAGATCAACCAGCTGCGTGGCCTCTTGAGCGAGTTCGGTCTCGTCATGCCCAAAGGTCGCTATCCCGCCCAGCACCACATCCCCGACATCCTCGAAGACGGCGAGAACGGCCTGCCCGGCTTGGTACGCCGGCTTCTCGATGATATTTACCGGCGCATCCAGACACTCAACCAGCAGATCCTCGCCTACGATCGCGAGATCGAGAACCTGGCCCGCCACAGCGAACCCGCCCGGCGCCTGATGACCTTGCCCGGCATCGGTGCCGTCACCGCCACCGCCCTCGTCGCCAGCATCGCCGAGCCCAAACAGTTCGAAAATGGCAGGCAGCTCGCCGCCTGGCTCGGTCTCGTTCCCCGGCAATACAGCACCGGCGGCAAGACCCGGCTGGGGCGCATCACCAAACAGGGCGACAAATACCTGCGCACCCTGCTCATCCACGGCACCCGCGCCGTGTTGGCCGTGCTCAAGGACAAGCAGGATCGCACCAGCTGCTGGCTGCGCGAGTTGATCGCGCGACGCGGCTACAAGCGTGCGGCCGTCGCGCTGGCGGCAAAGAACGCCCGCATCGTCTGGGCGATGCTCGTGCGAGGCGAGGCGTACCGGATCACGCCGGCCGGCCAGACAGCCTGAGCACACGCAGCAACACGATCAACCGCAATGCAGACTGAAGCGTCTGCCAGGTAAAGGAGCAAACCGCCGAATCACTGCACAGGCAATGGATGACGAGAGGTCAGACCGGGGTGCCAAAGTCTGTTTAACTCAATGGCCGAGAAGGCCGACTAACGAATGAGACCCGCACCCAAGCGCATTTCATCAAGGCCAGGGCAATGCCCATCAACAGGCCGTATGTAGAGCCGCAGTCTTACACCGAATCAACGTCCGGATGCTTTGCGTGATAGGGGGAGTCCATGTAGTGCTGAAGTAAGGGGCGCGCCGCTTGTCGGCGCGTCCCACTTGACTGCCGGGTTAGGTGCGTTGCAGCTTAAAGCGTAGATAGGCATACCAAATACCAATATTAATGGCGCCAAACAGCGCAACCCAGAAACCGGAAAGTGGCGGCAGATGAACTAGGCCAGCACCTTCGAGGAACCAGCCAATTGCAAGCCACGGTTGGCAGATAAAGATTGCCGTAAACCCAGCGATCCATGTGCCCATTGATTCATTGCTACCGCCCCCAATAAATGCGGAAACCGTAGAAATGATCCAAATGACTGTGTAAATGGCTAGTCCTCGCATAGTGGCACCTAACGACGAAGCTCACCGGAGGGACGCCGCAGGCGGCCCGTCCGGTGGAGCGGATTGTTCGGCGGCTGGAGAAGAACGATGCGAGTAGTGACCCGAGAAATGCGGCGGCAATTGGAGCGCGACAACGCCAAGCAGCCGGCCATACTGCGCGAAGTGCCGCGCGACGAGTGGCCTAACCCGGCTGCGCCACAACTGCGGGTGCTGCGCTCGCGGGATTTTCTGGTGCAGGAATTCGCAGCCTCGGCGCCCGCGAAGGTAAGGATCTCGGTGTGCCGCACGACCTTGGCCGGCGAGCGCTGGCGGGACGGCATTACCTGGGACGACCTGCAACGGCTGAAACGCGAATGCGGATATGGAGACGCGGACGCGATCGAGGTTTTCCCGGCCGATGCCGACGTGGTGAATGTTGCGAACATGCGCCACCTGTGGGTCATGGCCGATCCGGTTGCATGCGCGTGGCGCAAGACGCCGAACGTCGAAGCTCAGCGGACGACAAAAGCGCAGCTTTTGGTGGTCCGCTGGAGCACCCTGTTGGGCACCTGCTCACTTCGCGAGTATCCAAGTCGCGGTTCGCGCGACAACTTCACGCTCAAGCCCATTGAACCCGTGGTAAGCAAGGGCCTCGCAAGGATCACCGCGATTCTCGCCACCCTTGAAGGACAGCAATTGCTTCTTCGGTACGCTGCTGAGTTTTTCCATCAGTGTAGGAACATCACTGAACGAGCAGTGACTACAGCCGTCTTGTTCGTGGTGAACCACGAGGACAGGGATACGCAGATTGCCGAGCGCCATGGCGGGGACTGGGCGCCCCTTGTCGTCAGTGAGGATTGTGGAGCTCAGTACCAAGCCGTCTGGACCGTCAGGGCCATTCAGTTCAGTGGCGATATATGCGGCTGACTGTGTTCCCCTGCTTGTGCCGACCAGCCAGACAGGGACTTTCGCCTGCTCACGTACCCAGGCGATGACTGCCTTGATGTCCGCTACGTGCTCGGGCCGTTGGCGAAATCTAGAAAGATAGGGCGGACTTTGACGATCTGACGGCGCGTCAACCACAGCCACAAGAAAACCCTGGTCCGCAAAAAGCTGGCGGGTCCGTACGAGAAAGTTGCCCTCGCCCCACTTGAAAGAACCGTTGGGGAAGATTTGCAGCCCACCGTGACCCCCGGCAAACAGGATGACAGCCGCCTTCGGATCTTGGGGGGACAGTACGACCATTCTCTGAGAGACGCCAGGCCGTGTCGGAATGTCCACGACTCTTTGCGCGATCTGGCCATGGGCATGGGTGACACAGGCCAGGAAGAACAACGAAATCCAAGTCTTCAGCGTTCTATGCACGGCGATTCTCCTGGTGCCCAACGTGCTAGCTCAGGGGCGCGAAGCCGGCTTGCCGGCGAAGCGTCCCTCTGGAGCGGCGGGTTAGGGTTCGGTTGGCAACGCATAAGAAACCTTTGTTCCCTCAACCTTGACGATGCCACGCTTACATAGCGCCGCAAATAACGCGGCTAGCTGCTGCTCGGAGAGCTCCTTTTTGAAAAGGGCGTGAAGTGTGCTCATCAGGGTATTTTGCGTTCGAGGCTTCGATGCTTTGCGGCGAATGAGATCGGCAATCACGGCCTCTACCTGAGCTTCCGGCGCTGCAGGAAGAGAAGGCTTGAAATAGGGAATGTCTGCGATGCAGGTGGAACGTTGGGCGAAGACTTTCTTTCCCTTGAGGTATTTCAGCAGCGGATCGAAGCCGGAGTCTTTCGAGATGACATGGAAGAAGGCCGTGGGTTCGACGGCAGACAATGCGCCGATGTAATAGGCGATGTGAAAATCGAGTGCATTGTTCCCGGCAGTTTCAAGAATGATGTACTCGGCGCTCTCGCCAAGCGATTGAAGTGATGCCGCCAAAGCAACGGGAATTTTGGATTGATTGGGGCCAAGAAATACCTTGACCTTGAACGGGCCGTCCTTGAGCAGACCAATGTCTTTCGGCTGGACGTTTTCGAAGTCGACGAGGACAAAGTTCGTGCGTGTTGTCACGGAGAACCCTAACGTTAAGTAGACACCTGAATAGGTGTATATCCAGCGGTTTGAAAGGTGTATAG
>CAYVOR010000148.1:0-3876 GCA_964452995.1 uncultured Thiobacillus sp. | reverse complement strand
CCTTGAGCTTGAACTTGCCGCCACCACCAGAGGAGCCCGAATCCTCGCCATCTTCTTCGGCGTCGCCGGATTCGTCATCGACGGGTGCCGATGCGCTTCCGCTCTTTGCCAGCACCTCGTACTGATCCACCAGCTCGCGCTCGGTGAGGCTGCACGACACCGCGTACAGGATGCAGGGGCCAGCGGGGGCTTCCTTCAAACCGAAGTCGTGCCGGTGCAGCAGGTAGTAGGTGGTGATGTCGTCGAGCGGGTGATCGCCCGGCGTCGGCTCGCTTTGCCCGTGCGACAGCACCCGGCCTACAACGAAGTCCACCACGATGCGGCGCACGTGGCTGAGGAACTCGGCCACCATCATCAACTGGCCGGGTTCGGACGCCTTCTTGACCGCCGGGTAGCGGCTGTACGACTCCATTGCCGGGCCGGTGGCCGCCCATACGAAGTCCGGGCCGCGAATGCCCGCATCCCAAAAGTCGCGCAGCTTGGCGGTGATGCTGGTTTCCATCTCCTTGAGCACCTGGGCGTCCCAGCCCGCCTTGGCCATCGGGTCGCGCTTCTTGCAGACCAGCCAGACGGAGGACGAGAGCGCGGCAGAAGACATGGCGCGCATTCGCGTGCCCATTTCAGTTTGAATCGGCCAACTGCCGTCCACCACAAACCCAGCCTTGATGATTGCGCCCACCAGCGTTTCCCACGCATCCGGGTGCTTGTGTGCGAACACGATGACGAGGCGACCATCGGCGTTCAATGCGCTGTGGCAGGCCTTGAACGCCCGCGCCATGCCCTCTTCGTAGTTGCGCTTAGAGGCTTCTTTGTTGCCCTCGAAGCGCGAGGCGTCGTCGATCAGTTCGCCATCGTTCTGGTCGTGGCTCCACTTGGGCGAAAGCGGTTCAGAAAATGCGGCATCAATCTCTGGCGACAAGCCCTGCAGCGTGCGACGCAGCCAGACATAGAAGAAATCCATCAAATCCGAGTATGGAATGGCGTCGTAGTAAGGCGGGTCGGTCACGATGACGTCTATATCGGCGTCAGCAACACCGATGGCTGATTGCTTCTTGAGCTGCACCGTTCCATGTTTGGCGGATTCCAAGCCCCCTTCGATATAGCGTGCAACCCATTCGAGCTGGGCCAACCAGCCACCACCAACTTCATTGAGGATCGATAGTTCTGCGATATCCCAGATCATCGGCAGCGCGAAACGGGCGAAGGTATGACCAATAAGCTCGCGCGAGTTGTGCCATGTGCATAGCGATGATCCGTAGTCCGCCGTTTTGTCTAGTGCCAGTGCGTTGTAGGCCGCTATGGCTTCACGCCACACTTCCGGGTAATCAGCATTTTCCAGTTCCGCGCGAACCTTTCGGCTGGCCGTCACCAAACTCCCAAGTCCAAGTAGTTGTCGCGGCGTAAACAGTTTCTGCCAACTGTCCAGTCCAAATAGTGGTGTCGTAAAGGGAGAGCCACCACCTACACGGCTTGCCCCCGTGGGGATAGGTTCATTGGGCACACCCAGGGGAATACCGTCAAAGGATGGGGCGATTTCTGCCTTCGCTTCGCCTGCGATGGACACCTCATGCGGTGCAGGCAACCGATACTCTTTGCTGCCAGGGCTTTCGACGACGACCGCTGTCATTACCGAGCCCATGCGTCCCGCCTGCCCCTGAAGGCGCAGGTCTTCAGAGGTCATGATGGTGCCGCAGCACGGGCAGGTCGCGCCTGCGCGGCTCATTGTTCCCGCGCCCAGCTTCTTGTCGTATTCGCGCTTCTGTGCCGCATTGCCGCCCTGGGGCTTGGAATTGTGATCAATGCCAAATTCCACACCGGACTTGTCGGCACGCGGGCGCATCGTCAGCACCACACGCTTCACATCCTTCTTCGCCAGCCAGCGCGTTTTCAGCAGCGGCAATTTGGCCCGGCAGGCTTTGCACTGCACGGTGCGCGCCCACAGATAGGCCACCGTGGGCTTGGCGACCCAGCGCGGATTGGCGGGGTTGTCTAGGTAGGCGGCATCGAACCCGGCATTGAGCAGGCCGATCTGCGGCTCGCCGTTCTCGTTCACGGGAACCAGTTTCAGCGGCTCGTCTGTATCGAGTTCGACCCGTTGGTATGGCTTGACGGTGCAATACTCCGCGTAGGTGGGATAGAAGCGCGCCAGTTCCTTGCGCGCCTCGGCCAGCACCCAGCGCCCCCACGCCCGAACGTGCCAAGCCAGATCGGCGTTGAGCTCCTCGGCATCGATATCGGGCAGCCCGAACATGTCCTGGTTTTCCTGGTGCGCCGCCTGCACCCGCCCCGCCACTTTTTGCGCCCGCTTTTCGGCATCCTTGGCCTTGAGACCACGAGCCTTGAAGTAGTCGGTGAGGAAGGCGACATCCTGCAAGGCAAACTCAGGCAAGCGCCGCGTCTGCCCGGCAAGCTTCTGCGGGTATTCCAGTGTGCATTTCAGGACGAACCACGCCACCGGGTTGATATCGACCGCCGTCACGTCGCAGCCCAGGCGCATCGCTTCCAGTGGAATTGCCCCGCCGCCCGCGAAGGGATCGAGCACGCGCGGCGCGCGGCCACCGTAGGCCTTGCGGATCTCCGCGCGGAACCAGTCCATGTCCGGGCTGGTCTCGCGTCCCCAGTGCAGCACTCCGCCCTCGGTTTCCAGCGCCTCGATCTCTTCGATGCGGCCATTGGGCATCTTCTTCTTCTTCAGCGTCTTGGCCAGCGTGCCACCCAGCCGCTTTAGCAGCTCATCGCGCTTGTCCTTGTCGTCGGGGTCGGGCAGCAGGGTGGCAATCAGCGCCGCGCGGCTGGCCGCCAGCGGACGGCGCGCGGGCCAGATGTGCAGCGTCGAGATGTGGCCGTGGCGCACGTTCTTCTCGTGCACCGAGTCAATGGAAGCCTGCTTCAGCGGGAAGGCGACTTCGATCAGGCGCTTGTCGTTCATTCTTTTTCCTTATTCAGCGCAGCGTCGAAGCCCAACAATTCTCGGCCTACACGGTGCAAATTGATTTCGCCACGGGTTTCACGCCCGCGACCAGTAAAGTAATCGCCGCTCAGGCGCGTTTCTGCCGAATCTGCGGTAATCGCCAGGGTGCAGACGCCGCGATGCGTGTGCATCGTCTGTACCGCGAGGTTCCTCGGCTCGGAGACATATTCGTACTTCAACCCGACATCGCCGGGTTGGTCGTCGTAGAGCGCCGTCATCGTGGTTCGAGAGCGGGACTGCTCCGTTTCAAGCTCTATCGCCATCCGGGTCCAGGTCTGGCGAACGCGCATCACGCAAGGCACGGTGGTTCCGCCGTTGTGCGTGGTGGTGATGCTCCCGACCCAGGTGCCGTTGAGGTTCTTGATCGTGGACAGCCAGCGCCAGCCCCAACATTCGTATAGGAAGATTAGCCCTCCGTAGAGCACGCCCGCCGACAGCGCGGCGGCATCAATGTGTCCAGCCAACTGCGGCAGTGCGACCAGCGCGCGCAGTCCACTGGCCGCAGCAATGGCGAGCGCACCAAAGGCGAAGTACACCTTCGGCCCGCGAAAGAAGTTGTCAGATGCGTACCCGTGCATACTGCTGCCCCCACTGGTTCCACATCTGGATCAGCGCGCCGATGTAGGCGCGTGCGTTCTGTTGCGTCCAGCGTCCGGAGTCGAACAAACGCTGGATGCCGTTCTGGCAGACGAAGTCCGTCAAGTCGGCATCGTTCAGCCACTTGAGAATGTTGAATACCGTCGTGGCGTAGCTGGCGCCGAACAGGTTGTCCGGCACGTTGTAGAGCAGGCACTCGATGGCGTGCGACGACGCCGTGCCGCTCTGGATCAGCCCGTTGTCCTCCATCCAACCACGGGCGTTCTTGAAGATGCGAACGGTCGGCTTGTACCACTGGTTCGTCCGCC
>CAYVOR010000147.1:0-3939 GCA_964452995.1 uncultured Thiobacillus sp. | reverse complement strand
AAGTCCTGCGCCATCCGCACCATGGTGTCGTACACCGCGATGTCGCCGTGCGGGTGGTACTTACCGATGACGTCGCCGACCACGCGCGCCGATTTCTTGTAAGCCTTGTTCCAGTCGTTGGAAAGCTCGTTCATCGCGAACAGCACGCGGCGATGCACCGGCTTCAGGCCATCGCGCACATCCGGCAACGCGCGTCCGACAATCACGCTCATGGCGTAATCGAGGTATGAACGCCGCATCTCCTCTTCCAGGCTGACCGGGAGGGTTTCCTTGGCAAACTGTTCCATAACCGGCTTTTTATTTATTCAGACTTTTAAAGCACGCGATTTTAGCATGGCCGGCAGACTCGACCGCCTATGCCAAACCACGGCCGCCTTTGCCAATCCAGTCGTAAACGGCGAGAATCCACGCCACCATGAAAGCCCCAGCCGACCTCCTTCTCCTGCCGCAATGGGTGGTACCCGTCGAATCGGCGGGGTCGCTGACCGACCACGCGGTCGTCGTTCAGGACGGGCGGATTCTTGACGTGCTGCCCGCCGACGCGGCCCGGACACGTTACGACGCCGCGCGAATGCTTGTCCTGCCCGGCCACGCGTTGATTCCGGGACTGGTCAACCTGCACGGTCATGCCGCCATGTCGCTGTTTCGTGGCTTCGCCGACGACCTGCCGCTGATGGCCTGGCTCAACGAGTGCATCTGGCCCGCCGAGAAAAAACATCTGTCCGAGGCCTTCGTGCGCGACGGCACGCTGCTCGCCGCCGCCGACATGCTGGCCGGCGGCATCACCGCCTGCAACGACATGTATTTCTTCCCTCAGGCAGCGGGCGAAGCCTTCCTGCAGGCCGGCCTGCGCGCCACGCTGGGCTTGATCGTGCTCGAGTTTCCCAGCACCTATGCTGCGGATGCCGACGACTACCTGGCCAAGGGGCTGGCCCTGCGTGATGAACTCAGGGACGAGCCGCTATTGGGTTTCGCCTTCGCCCCGCACGCGCCCTATACCATTACGGATGCCACCTTCGGCCGCATCAACACCCTGGCCGAACAGCTCGGCCTGCCGATCCACACCCATATTCACGAAACCGCCGACGAAATCCGCGATAGCATCAAGCAATACGGCGTACGGCCATTGGAACGGCTGGCCCGGCTGGGCCTGCTGGGGCCGAACTTCATCGGCGTCCACGCCGTGCATGTCAACGAAGCGGAAATCGGGCTGCTGGCGCAGCACGGCTGCCACGTGGCCCACTGCCCGAGCTCGAACCTGAAGCTGGCGTCGGGCATCGCTCCGGCGTCCGAACTCCTGCGGGCAGGCGTCAATCTCGGACTCGGCACCGATGGCGCCGCCAGCAACAACCGCCTCGACCTGTTCGCCGAAATGCGCCTGGCCGCCCTGCTGGCCAAGGGCATTAGCGGCGACGCCACCGCCCTGCCCGCCGCCGCCGCGCTGAAAATGGCCACGCTGAACGCCGCCCGCGCGCTCAATCTCGACGACCGGATCGGCAGCATTGCCATCGGCAAGCAGGCCGACCTGGTCGCGGTCGATCTGCGCGGCGTGTCCAGCCAACCGGTGTTTGACCCGGTCTCGCACCTGGTTTACGTTGCGGGACGCGAGCACGTCACCCATGTCTGGGTCGACGGCAGGATGAAACTGAATGACCGCCGTCTGGTCGATCTCGATATCGACGACCTGACTGCCCGCGCCGCCTACTGGCGCACCAAACTCGCCCCACAAGGATAGCCATGAGCAACGTTGACGCTGCCGAAATTGCCAAGTTTTCCGAACTCGCCCACCGCTGGTGGGATCCGAATTCCGAGTTCAAGCCGCTCCACGAAATCAATCCGCTGCGCCTGAAGTGGATCGACCGGCACGCGTCGCTCGCCGGCAAAAAAGTACTCGACGTCGGGTGCGGCGGCGGCATCCTGACCGAGGCGATGGCGTCGGCCGGCGCGGTGGCCAGCGGCATCGATCTCTCCGAGAAGGCGCTCAAGGTCGCCAGGCTGCACCTCCTGGAATCGGGCCATGACGTCGACTATCAGCTGGTATCCGCCGAAGACCACGCCGCCCGGCACGCCGGCGAATTCGACGTGGTCACCTGCATGGAAATGCTCGAACACGTACCCGCTCCGGCCTCGGTGGTCGCCGCCTGCGCCAGGCTGGTCAAGCCGGGTGGCTGGGTGTTCTTCTCGACGCTCAACCGCAATGCCAAAAGTTATCTTTTCGCCATCGTCGGGGCCGAATACGTGCTCAAGCTGCTGCCGCGCGGCACGCACGACTACGCCAAATTCATCCAGCCTGCCGAACTCGCCCGCATGGCGCGCGAAGCCGGGCTCGACACCCGTGAGCTCATCGGCATGACCTACAACCCGCTGACCAGGGTCTACAAGCTGGAAGCCGACACCGACGTCAACTACCTGATGGCGGCGCAACGGGGGGAATAAGCCGTGAAGCTCGAGAACATCCGCGTCGTCCTGTTCGACCTCGATGGCACGCTGGTCGACACCGCGCCCGACCTCGGCCACGCGCTCAATCTGCAACGTGCGCGCCATGGCCTGCCCATGCTGGCCGACGACGTCATCCGTCCGCAGGCCTCGCACGGTGCGCGCGGCCTGCTCGGCGTCGGCTTCGACCTGCATCCTGACGACGCCCATTTTGCGTCCATGCGGGAAGAATTCCTGCAGCTCTACGCCGACAATGTCTGCCGCTACTCGCGACCTTTTCCCGGCATCCTCGACCTGCTCGACGCCCTCGAAGCGCGCCAGCTCAAATGGGGGGTGGTCACCAACAAGCCGGCGTGCTTTACCGAGCCCCTGATGTCCATCCTCGATCTGGCCGAGCGCGCCGCCTGCATCGTCTCCGGCGATACCTGTCCGCAGCCCAAGCCGCACCCCGCGCCGATGCTTGCCGCCGCTGAACTGTGTGGCGTTACGCCGGCGCAGTGCCTCTATCTGGGCGACGCCGAGCGCGACATCCAGGCCGCCCGTGCCGCCTCCATGCCGGCGCTGGTCGCCGCCTGGGGCTATCTCGACGCGACCGACAAGCCCCACACCTGGGGCGCCCATGCAGAGATTTACCGTCCGCTCGAAACGCTCGACTACCTGGCGCCCTGAACCGTGGATTACAGCTTCATCAAGCACATCCATCTCACCACCGTCACCATTACGCTGGCGCTGTTCGTCCTGCGCGGCATCTGGATGATGGCCGACTCTCCGCTGCTACAGATGCGCTGGGTACGCATCGTGCCGCACGTCAACGACACCCTGCTGCTGGCTAGCGGCCTGGGCCTCGCCATCATGCTGGGACAATATCCGCTGGTAAACGGCTGGCTCACCGCCAAACTTTTCGGCCTGATCCTGTACATCGTGCTCGGCACCCTCGCCATCAAACGCGGTCGCACCAAACGCATCCGTATCGCCGCCTGGATCGCCGCCCTGGTTGTTTTCGGCTATATCGTGACGGTTGCGGTCACGCACGATCCCTTCCCCTTCCTGCGCTAGCTCCCGAAGTTTTATTCCCGTAAGCGGAACTTCCCGGCAGATCCGCCCTCAATGCAGTACACTTGTTGAGCAACACACAGGGGCCGACCTGGCTTCGACGTGGGTCGCAAAGCAGCGTAGGGCATACCGAGGGTCAGAGCACCTCGTAAATCCAACTGAAAAAACTTAGTCGCAAACGACGAAAACTACGCCCTGGCCGCTTAAGGTCAGGACTCACACCGGATCGTTCATGGGCCGGGCCGGCGCAAGCCGACAGTGAGTTAATTCACATGAAATCGCGTTTATTCGGGTCGCCTGGATAAACGCTAAATCAAGGCGGCTCGGCGAGATCCAGCCTGTTCGGCGGGCGTGATGGAGCTTAAAGCTTGAAAACACCGGACTAAGTATGTAGAACTGCCTGTAGAGGGCTTGCGGACGCGGGTTCGATTCCCGCCGGCTCCACCAATA
>CAYVOR010000146.1:0-3939 GCA_964452995.1 uncultured Thiobacillus sp. | reverse complement strand
CACGGCACTCATAATGCCGGGGTCGAGGGTTCGAGTCCCTCCCTTTCCACCAATTACCGATTTCACGCCAGCTCAGGCGCTCCTGAAAAGTGCCGGAAGTGCCCTGAATCTCAGGGTATTTGTTTCTCACGGCGTCTCTTAGGCTCTCGGCATGTCTCAATCCGGTGACGGTACTTTTGACGGTATCGGAACCGACGACCGCAGGAGATACCGTCATGCTGACTGACAGCCAGGTTCGCAGCGCGAAGCCATCTGAGCGACCGCGGAAACTTGCTGACTCGTATGGGTTGTACTTGTGCGTGATGCCGAACGGCGGCCGCTACTGGCGCTTTGATTACCGATTCGGTGGCAGGCGAAAGACCCTTGCTCTTGGCATTTATCCGGACGTGGCCCTCGGAAGGGCCAGAGAGCGCCACCAGGAGGCGAGGCGCCAGCTCGCTGAGGGCGTCGATCCCGCGGTCGCCAAGCAGGCTTCGGTCACTACCTTCGAAACCGTGGCACGACTGAACCGCCCCGGAAAACCCGGAGGCTCCGGGGTTTGAGTCAGGCGACCATCGCAAGACTCGATTGTTGACGATAGTACTCGTGTTCAAACTCCGCTGGGGGTACGTGGCCGATCGGCTCGAGCAGCCGACGATGGCTGAACCAGTCGACCCATTCCAGCGTCGCGTACTCGACTGCATCCAGCGAGCGCCAGGGACCGCGTGCATAGATCACCTCGGTCTTGAACAGACCGATGATGGTTTCGGCCATGGCGTTGTCGTACGAATCGCCGGTGCTGCCAACCAAAGGGTCGATGCCGAACTCGGTGAGCCGCTCGGTGTAGCGAATGGACAAATATTGCACGCCCCTGTCACTGTGATGGATCAGGCCACTGTCCGGTCGCCGGGCATGCAGCGCCTGCTCCAGAGCATCGAGTACCAGCTCGGTCTGTATAGAACGACTCACCCGCCAGCCCACAATGCGACGGGCGAAGACATCGATCACGAAGGCCACGTACACGAACTCGGACCAGGTGGCCACGTACGTGACGTCGGCAATCCACAGCTGGTTGGGTCGCGCGGCGACGAACTGCCGCTGCACCCGATCGAGCGGTCGATCGGCGAGGTCGGCCGGAATCGTGGTTCTGCGCTTGCGTCCGCGAATCACGCCGCACAGGCCTTCCCGCCGCATCAGCCGTTCCACCGTGCAGCGGGCCACTGGGATGTCCTGGCGCTTCAGCTGACGCCAGACTTTGCGAGCACCATAGGCGCAGAAGTTGTCCTGCCACACACGGCGGATCGAGCCGACCAGTTCCGCATCGCGCTGCGGGCGTGCAGGAAGCCGGCCCGGATCGCGTTCCCGAGCTTTGTGTTCGTAGTACGTCGACGTGGCGATCGGCAGCTGGGCACAGATCGGCTCGACCCCATATTCGTTCCGATGCGCGTCGATGAACGCCATCATCATTTCCCGCGGCGGTCGAGCTCCGCCTGGGCGAACCAGAACTCAATTGCAGTCGCGCTGCGCGCTTGCTGACGGATTCGCGAATTCGGCAGATCAGGTCAAAACGCCATGCGCGGAAGATCACGGATGGTCATGGCTTGCGCCTGCTGGTGGTTCCCAATGGTGGCGCTACTGGCGCTACGACTACCGGTTCGAAGGGAAGCGCAAAACACTGGCTCTGGGCGTCTATCCCGACGTGCCGCTTGAGAAGGCGAGGCAGCGCCATCGGGCGGTCCGGTATCCCCTTGCGGCAGGTGTGGACCCGTCGCTCAGCAGGCGAGAGTTACGCACCGCAGTTGGAGTGACGATCATCCCGACCCCCTGCCTAGGCATCACCCACGAAAAGGGGAGCATTCGACATATTGCAAACCCATCACTTATAAATCAGCCACTTAAGGACCATCTGGGCGTCCCGGCGCGTGCAGCATGATGGGTGTGTGATCTTGCGTTTGTCAGAAAAATAAGTACTATTTTCTGACATTTTGGAGGCCGTATGAGCTTTGCTGAACAACTACGCCAGACGATCAGCGCGATCCCGGAAGGTGAGCCCTTTGTGCCGGCTCAATTCTTGACGTTGGGTTCGCGTGTCTCGATCGATCAGTCCTTGACCCGCCTTGTGAAGGCAGGGGCAGTGCTGCGTGTTGCGCGAGGTGTCTATGTGCGGCCGAAGCAGAGCAAGTATGCGGGGCTGGTGATGCCAGAGCCGGCGGCCATTGCCGCGTCGCTAGTGAAAGCGCAGGGCGCCCGGGTCGAGGTTCACGGCGCGGAGGCCGCTCTGCGCTTTGAGCTTACTACTCAAGTGCCGATGCAGCCGGTGTTCTACACCAGCGGGCGCTCGCGTCACGTACGCCTCGGACGCATGCAGATCCGATTGAAACATGCTGGTCCGCGCCGCTTCGCTTTGGCCGGCAGGCCGGCTGGTGTGGCGCTCAACGCTTTGCGGCACATTGGCCGCGAAAACGTGACACCGCAGGTCATCGAGAAGATCAAGCGGCAACTTCCGCCTGCGGAATTCGAGGTGCTGCGTCAGGCATCGACGAGTATGCCGGCGTGGCTTGCCGAGGCGCTGAATCTTGAGTCACGCACACATGCCTGACTTGTTCTTGGGGATTCCGCTCGCGGACCGGGCGGACATCCTGCAGTCCGTGGCACCTGCGATCGGCCTTCCTCCGCAGGTTCTGGAGAAGGACGTGTGGGTCTGTTGGGCGCTGCAGGCGATTTTCCAGATGCCTGATCGGCTGCCCATTGCCTTCAAAGGCGGTACGTCCCTGTCGAAAGTGTTCGGTGCCATCCGACGCTTCTCGGAGGACATCGATCTGACGATCGACTACACGGCCTTGAGCGACGGCGTCGACCCTTTGGCGACAGAAATGAGCCGCACGGCAATCGCCAAGCTCACAGAGAAACTGCGCGGCGCAGTCGCCGCGCAGGTCCGCAATGTGGTTGCCCCTTACCTGGCGAGGGTTGGTCGCGAGCAACTCAGAGTCGAGCTGCAGATCGATGTCGATGAGGGCGGCGAGGAATTGCGTATCCGCTACCCTTCGCCTTATTCCACCGGGCCCTATGCCACCGGTGCGTCCTTTCTACGTGACAGCGTCTTGCTGGAGTTCGGTGGTCGGAACACGACCTTGCCCAATGCGCAGCACCGCATCACGCCGTACGCGGCCGAACACGTTGGCACGGTGCAGTTTCCCGTGGCGATGGCAACCGTGCTCTCGCCGCAGCGCACGTTCTGGGAGAAGGCGACCCTGATTCACAGCGAATGTCACCGCCCTCAGGAAGGCAGTCGCGCCAGCGCCGAGCGCATCTCACGACACTGGTCGGACCTGGCTCTGCTGGCGCAGACAGACATCGGCGTGGCCGCACTCAAGGAGCGCGAATTGCTGGCGCAGGTGGTGAAGCTCAAGGGCATCTTCTTTCGCTCGGGCTTTGCGAACTACGCGGCCTGTCTTGAAGGCCGGTTCCGACTTGTTCCCGACGAACCTCTGCATGGCGATCTGGCGAAGGACTACGCAGCCATGATTGAGAGCGGAATGTTCATGGAACCGCCGCCGGCGTTTGCCGATGTCATGGCGCAACTGCGTGAACTCGAGACACAGTTGAATCGGTTCTGACTGCCACGTCGGAAGATTTTTCTCCCGGTGCCCTTCGCGTTGCGGGAATGACTGGTCTGGGTGGGTTACAATGGCAACCGTTCCGAGTGTCGCTTGCGCAGGTGATGAGCGGTTCCGATTGGTCGCGAGAATCCGTCGGTACTTCTGACGGTATCGAAAATCCAGCGATAAGCTGAACTGCCCACGAATCAATCGGTTACGGTGGACTTCGAGTCCCTCCCTTCCACCAGTCTTTGATGGTCCATCAAGATTCCGCGCCGGACGTGCGCTCGGCGGTCGGCGCGCCGTTCCCGGGTTATGCTGAAGCCCGTGAAACACCTGCTGCTCATTTATGGAGGACACG
>CAYVOR010000145.1:0-4015 GCA_964452995.1 uncultured Thiobacillus sp. | reverse complement strand
CCTCGGCCTACGCGCTGCGCATCGACTTCGAGCGCTTCGCCAAAATCGCCAAGGAGATCGGCGCGATCTTCATGGTCGATATGGCGCACTACGCCGGCCTTATCGCGGCGGGCGTCTATCCGAATCCCGTGCCGCACGCCGACGTCGTGACCTCGACCACCCACAAGACGCTGCGCGGCCCGCGCGGCGGCATCATTCTGATGAAAGCCGAGCACGAGAAGGTGCTCAACAGCGCGATCTTTCCCGGCCTGCAGGGCGGTCCGCTGATGCACGTCATCGCCGGCAAGGCGGTGTCATTCAAGGAAGCCGCCAGCAAGGAATTCAAGCACTACCAGGAACAGGTCGTCGCCAACGCGCTGGTGATGTGCAAGGTGCTGGTCGAGCGCGGCCTGCGCATCATCTCCGGCCGCACCGAGAGCCACGTGTTCCTGGTCGACCTGCAACCCAAGCATCTCACCGGCAAGGAAGCCGAAGCCCTGCTCGGCCGCGCCCACATCACCGTCAACAAGAACTCGATCCCCAACGACCCGCAGAAGCCCTTCGTCACCAGCGGCATCCGCATCGGCACCCCGGCGATCACCACGCGCGGCTTCAAGGAACTCGAAGCCGAGCAACTGGCGCATCTGATCGCCGACGTGCTCGAAGCGCCGAATGACGAGGCGGTGATCGAGCGGGTCAAGGGCGACGTGGCAAAACTGACGGCGAAGTTTCCGGTGTATGGGTGAGCGGTAAGCAGGAAGCGGTGAGCGGAAAAAAACCTCACCGCTAACTTATCTACCCACCGCTTACTGCTCACTGCTTACCGCTCACCAAAAATGAAATGTCCCTTCTGCGGTTCCCTCGATACCCAGGTCATCGATTCCCGCGTCAATGAGGCGGGCGATGCGATCCGCCGCCGCCGCCGCTGTGCGGACTGTAACAAGCGCTTCACCACCTGGGAAACCGCCGAGCTGCGACCGCCGCAGATCGTCAAGACCAACGGTACCCGCGAGGATTTTTCCGAGACCAAGCTGCGCGAGAGTTTTCGTCGCGCGCTGCACAAGCGTCCGGTCCCCACCGAGCTGGTCGACGCCGCGGTCAACGGCATTCGCCAGCGCCTGCTGACACTCGGTGAGCGCGAAATTCCCGCCCGTGAAATCGGCGAACTGGTGATGAGCGAACTGAAGAAGCTCGACAAGATCGCCTACATCCGCTTTGCCTCGGTCTACAAGAGCTTCCAGGATCCGGACGATTTCCGCGAGATGCTGCGGGATCTGGAACACGCGCCGCCCCAGGGTGTGGACGACCTCTTCGAATAAGCCGTCGTGCGCGCCGACCGCCATTCCGCCGACGATCATCTGCACATGGCCCGCGCGCTGCAACTCGCGGAACGTGGTCTTTACACCACCAGCCCCAACCCGCGCGTCGGCAGCGTCATCGTCAGGGACGGCCGCGTCGTCGGCGAAGGCTGGCATCAACGCGCCGGCGGCCCGCACGCCGAGATCAACGCGCTTCAAGCTGCGGGTGACGCGGCGCGCGGCGCGACGGTCTACGTCACGCTCGAGCCCTGCTCGCATCACGGCCGCACCCCGCCGTGCGCCGAAGCACTGATCAACGCGGGCGTCGCGCGCGTGGTGGTGGCGATGAGCGATCCGAATCCACTGGTCGCCGGCCGCGGCATAGCAATGTTGACCCTGGCTGGCATCACGGCCGAAGTGGGGCTGATGGAGACCGACGCGCGCGCGCTCAATCCGGGGTTCATTTCGCGAATGACACGCCAGCGGCCGTGGGTGCGACTCAAGACCGCCTCGACGCTCGACGGCAAGACCGCGCTCGCCAACGGTGCGTCGCAGTGGATCACCGGCGAAGCCGCGCGCGCCGACGTGCAGCGCCTGCGCGCGCGTGCCTGCGCGATTCTTGCCGGTAGCGGCACCGTACTCGCCGATGATCCGCGTTTGAATGTGCGCGACGTCGACATCGGCCGCCAGCCGCTCCGGGTGGTGGTCGATTCCACATTGCGAACACCTGCGGATGCAGCGATCCTGCCGGCGCTGATCGCCTGCCACCATGCCGAACCGGCCGCACGCACCGCGCTCGAACTCGCCGGAGCGGAAGTCGTCGAGCTGCCGGGCGCGGACGGCCGCGTCGATCTCTCCAAGCTGTTCACGCTGTTGTCGCAACGCGGTGTCAACGAATTGCACGTCGAGGCCGGCGCCGCACTGAACGGCGCGCTACTGGCTGGCGGGTGGGTCGACGAATGGGTGGCGTATATGGCGCCGATGGCGGTGGGCGACGACGCGCGCGGACTGTTCTCGCAACCCGTGCTGACGACGCTGGCAGATGCCTCGCGCTTCAGACTGCACGACGTGCGCCAAGTCGGCGGCGACCTGCGGCTGACGCTGCTGCAGGCTTAAGTCGCCCGGACCGAGAAGTCCTCGAACAGGCCGCTCAGTTCCCCGCCGACTTCTCGCAAAGGACGCTCGCGCGTGGCGCGCTGGCACAGATCTTCATTGCCGCAACCCTGGCTGCGAAACGCCTGGATCGCGTAGCGCCTGACGCCGCGCGCGGCCAGGTCGCGGCCAAGCTCGACAAGATCCGGGTCGGACAGCAAATCCGGATGCACGGTGGTGCGGATTTCATGATCGACGCCGGATGCGATCAGCTGCCGCAGGCCTTCGCGCGCACGCTCACCGCTGCCCTCGACACCGGTGGTGAGCATGTAATCGGCAAACGGCGCCTTCACATCCATGCCCACCCAGTCGACCCAGGGCAACACCTCGGCCAGGCGCTTGGCATACATGCCGCCGGTATGCAGGCCGATCCTGAAGCCGAGCGCACGCACTTCGCGCATCGCGTCGGCAAGCCCCGCCTGCGAGGTCGGCTCGCCGCCGGAAAACACCACGCCGTCGAGCAGGCCCTGGCGGCGACGCAGGAAAGCCAGCACCGCTTCCCAGGGGATTTCGCTGTCGCCGCGCGCGGGGATCAGGCCGGGGTTATGGCAATAGCCGCAGCGCCAGGGGCAGCCCTGACAGAACACCACCGCGGCCAGCATGCCTGGCCAGTCGGTGGTGGAAAGGGGCGTCAGACCGCCCACACGCAACATGATTATGTCCGGCGAAGCAGGGGGGATCAGCCGAGTGCGCAGCGTCCTTCGACGAAGAACTGGCGCTCGCGGTGCTCGCTCTGCTTGCCCTTGTTGAAGCTGGTGGTCGGGCGGTGGTAGCCCATCACGCGGGTCCACACTTCGCAACGCGTGCGCTCCTCGTCCTTCAAGGCAACGGTCTGGATCTCGGTCGAAACACTCATGTCGTTCATATCAATCTCCTTGGGTTGGGGTTAAATCAAGCTGCAACAGCGCGCTTGCGGGACAGGGCTTCTTCATCGCAGGTGGGGCAGAACTCGTGCTCACCGGCGAGGTAGCCATGTTTGGGACAAATTGAGAAAGTCGGCGTGATCGTGATGTAGGGCAGGCGGAAGCGCGTCAGTGAACGGCGCACCAGATTGCGGCAGGCCTGGATCGAGGAAATGTGCTCCGACATATAAAGATGCAGAACGGTGCCGCCGGTGTACTTGCGCTGCAGGTCGTCCTGCCGTTCCAGCGCCTCGAAGGCGTCGTCGGTGAAGCCCACTGGCAGCTGCGACGAGTTGGTGTAGTACGGCGCATCCTCGGTCCCCGCCTGCAGGATGGCCGGATAGCGCTTGCGATCTTCCTTGGCGAAGCGATAGGTAGTGCCTTCGGCCGGCGTCGCTTCCAGGTTGTATAGGTGGCCGGTCTCTTCCTGGAAGGCGGCGATGCGGCCGCGGATATGGTCGAGCAGCCGCACCGCGAAATCGTGACCCCATTCGCTGGTGATGTCGTGTTCGTCGGCGCTGAAGTTGCGGATCATTTCGTTGACGCCGTTGACGCCGACGGTCGAGAAGTGGTTGCGCAGCGTGCCGAGATAGCGCTTGGTGTAAGGGAACAGGCCCTGGTCCATCAGCCGCTGGATTTCCTTGCGCTTGATTTCGAGGCCGTTGCGCGCCATGTCGAGCAGCG
>CAYVOR010000144.1:0-4017 GCA_964452995.1 uncultured Thiobacillus sp. | reverse complement strand
ACACCATCGGTCCAGGTGATATCGGTGTTCGGGCTGTCATTCCGGTCCAGCGACTTCTTGGCCACGCCATCGAGCTCGGCCTTGCTCTGGAAGCGGCCAAGACGCACCTGCCAGGCAGTATCCGAGCGATAGTCGACATAGATCTCGTCCAGCGTGGAATCGCCGCGGCGCAAGCCGTCATCAGCAGGAAGGCTGTTGAAAATTTCGAAGTGCGACGCGTTGCGCTCATCCGTCGAATAACGCCCGGCGAATCGAACCTGCGCCTGCCATTGCTCGTTGAATTTGGCGCCGATTCCAGGACGCACGCGCACCCTGAACTCGTCCGTCGTATCCTGTTTGCCATTACGGTCGTCACGGTGCAGCGAAAAAAAACCCGTACGCACATCGCCGTTCAAGGTGAATTCAACAGCCGCTGACGGACCGGCCAAAGCCAGGCCCGTGGCCATGAGCAGTGGACGCTTCCATTTTCCTGAATAAAACATGACGACTCCCTGATTATGGACAAAGGTACACTTTCGCGTCTTTCCGGGACCTTGTCTATCCGGTCTATTGCGCCTGCAACCCCTGCAGCAACGCCATCCCCCACGCCACGCCAAAGCCGTTGGTGTCGCTCATCACCGCGCCCAGCCCGCCCTTGCAGCTGTGGCCCGACAGGTCCATGTGCAGCCACGGCGTGTCGCCGACGAAGCGCGACAGGAAGCGGGTGGCCAGAATGTGGTCGGCTTCGCCTTCCATGCTGCACTGCTTGACGTCGGCCACGGTCGAGTCGAGCGCGCTGTCGTAATCCTCGGGATAGGGAAAGACGACGATGCGTTCACCGCTTGCGGTCGCCGCGCGCGAAGCCGTATGGGCGAGCGCACTCGAGGTGGCGAACACGCCGGACATGCGGCTGCCGAGCGCGTAGTGCATGGAACCGGTCAGCGTGGCGAAGTCGGCGATGAGGGCGGGCTTGCCCCTGGCCGCCAGCGTCAGCGTGTCGGCCAGCACCATGCGGCCTTCGGCGTCGGTGTGGACGACTTCGATGGTGGTGCCGTTCAATGCCTTGACCACTTCATTCTGCCGGTAGGCCTGCGGGCCGATGTGGTTTTCGGCGAGCGCGACCCAGCCGTCCAGCGCAAGCGGCAGCTTCATTCTTGAGGCCGCCGCCAGGATGCCGAGCACCACCGCCGAGCCGTTCATGTCCTCGTGCATGCCCTGCATGTATTTGGCCGACTTGAGGTTATGACCGCCGGTGTCAAAGCAGATACCTTTGCCAACGAAGGCGACGGGTTTCGACCCTTTGCCTTTCCCCTTGTAGCCGATCCGCACGATCGCCGCATCCTTCGCCGGCGAACCCTGGGCCACGGCACAGAAGGCGCCCGCGCCCATTTTCTTCAGCTTGTCGAAGCCGTATTCCTCGACCGTCCAGCCATATTGCTTCGCCAGCGCCTTGATGCGCTTGCGGTAGACACCGGGGGTGAGTTCATCCGGCCCCTGCACGGTGAGGCTGCGGGTGAGCACGTTGCCTTCGGCCAGCGCCCTGGCACGGACAAAGCCATCGGTTGATCGATGACCAAACACGTGCACGCTCTTGAGCACCGCATCGGCTTTGGACTTTCTCGAAGGCAGCGGCGCCGCGTTGACCAGTGTGGCGTACACCGCGGTTTCCGCTACACGCGACTTGAAAGGGGTCTCGCCGAACACGGCCAGCGTCAGTGATTTCGGATGCTCGGCCATCAATAAATCCAGCCCCTTGCGCACCCGTTCCTGCGTCTCGAAGGTGCTGGCATCGGTCTTGAGCATGACGAACACCGCGAGCGTTCCACCGGCCAGCTGCACCGCTACCGGCGATTTGGTCAACGCGTCGGTCTTGAGATCACGTCGTTTCATCGCAGCCTTGAGCTCGGCGCTGCCCGGCAGGTCAGGCAGGGTTTTCGACACCGGCAGCAGCACCAGCGCATGGCCTGCACTCTCGAGCGATTTGAGCGTGATGTCCTGTTTATTTTCAGCAAGTTTAGGTAGCACGAGGGTTCCTTCAGGGTTGCGTTTTCTTGATGGTTGGCAGGGTTTACCGGATAATTACGCGTTTGTATTTTTCCGGCGCTTTCTCCGAGCCCATCTACCAAGGGTAACCGAATGAAGATTGAAGACAAGAAACGCGTGCTGCGCGAAATGGTGTTGCACCGCCGCTTTGAAGAGCGCTGCTATCAGGCCTACATCGAACGCAAGATCGGCGGCTTCCTCCACCTCTACCCCGGCCAGGAAGCCTGCTGCAATGGTGTCATGGAAGCGGCGCGCCCCGGTCACGACTACGTGATCACCGGCTATCGCGACCACGTCCACGCGATCAAGTGCGGCGCCGACCCGAAGGAAGTCATGGCCGAGCTGTACGGCAAGGAAACCGGATCGAGCAAGGGCCGCGGCGGATCAATGCACATCTTCGATGCCGCGCACCGCTTCATGGGTGGTTATGCGCTGGTGGGCGGCCCCTTCCCGCTGGCAGCCGGCATGGCCAAGGCGATTCAACTGAAAGGCGGCGACGAGATCGCCATCTGCTTCCTCGGCGACGCCGCCAACAACCAGGGCGTGTTCCACGAAACCCTGAACATGGCCGCGCTGTGGAAACTGCCGGTGCTGTTCGTCTGCGAAAACAACCTCTATGGCATCGGCACCTCGATCGAGCGTTCCACCGCCGTGGTTCACCAGCACAAGCGCGTGGCCTGCTATAACATCCCGGCCGATGAATGCGACGGACAGGACGTCGAAATCGTCTACGAGCACGCGCGCAAGGCGGTCGACCATGTGCGTTCGGGCAACGGCCCCTTCTTCCTGGAGCTCATGACCTACCGCTACCGCGGCCACTCGATGTCCGACTCGCGCGGCTACCGCTCGCGCGAGGAAGAGGAACTGTGGAAGCAGCGCGATCCGATCTTCATCCTGCGCGACCGCCTGATCGCCGAGAAAGCGATCACCATGGCCGAGTTCGAGGCGCTGGAAAAGGAAACCGACGTCTACATCGAAAACGAAGTGATCAAGTTCGCCGAGGAATCGCCCGAACCGCGCGTCGAGGACCTCGAGAAATACGTTTTCGCCGAGCGTGACACCCAGCTCCCGTGGCTCACGGGCAAAGCCGCATAAGGTTCAAGGAATACACAACATGGCAAACATCATGTACTGGGAGGCGATCCAGCGCGCCCACGACGAAGAAATGGCACGCGACCCGCTGGTTATCTGCATGGGCGAGGACATCGGCGTAGCCGGCGGCACCTACAAGGCGACCAAGGGTCTGTACGAAAAATACGGGCCGCTGCGCGTGATGGACACGCCGATTTCCGAAGGCGGCTTCACCGGCCTCGGCATCGGCGCCTCCTTCCTCGGCGTGCGTCCCATCGTCGAAATCATGTCGGTCAACTTCGCCTGGCTGGCGATGGACCAGATGTTCAACTCCGCCGCCAAGGTACGCTACATGTCGGGCGGCCAGCTGACCGCGCCGTGCGTGTTCCGCTCCGCCGGCGGCGCGGCGCACCAGCTCGGCGCCCAGCATTCGGCGCGCATGGAAAAGGTGTTCATGGGTATCGCCGGCCTGCGCGTGGTGACACCGTCCAGCCCCAGGCAGGCTTATGGTCTGTTGAAGTCGGCAATCCGCTGCGACGACCCGGTGTTCATCAACGAACACGAACTCATGTACAACATGAAGGGCGAAGTACCCGACGGCGAATATTTTCACCCGCTGGAAGGTTCGGAAGTCACCCGCTCGGGCACCGACGTGACCCTGTTCGGCTACAACATCTCGGTGCACTGGTGCCTCAAGGCCGCCGAAATCCTCGACAAGCAGTACGGCATCTCGGCCGAGATCATCGATCTCTATTCGCTGTCGCCGCTGGATCGCGCCGGCATCAAGGCATCGGTCAGCAAGACCCACCGCGCGGTCATCGCCGAAGAAGACGAAGCGCCGGTCGGCGTCGGCTCCGAAGTCATCGCCATCATCAACGAGGAATGCTTCTTCGAACTGGACGCCGCCCCGGTGCGCGTGCACTC
>CAYVOR010000143.1:0-4082 GCA_964452995.1 uncultured Thiobacillus sp. | reverse complement strand
CGCTCCAGCAGGCCGCGCAGCAGATCGGCCACGGTCACGCCTTGCGTGAAGGCCGACACCTTGATGCGCGCCCGCATGGCGGGCGTGACGTCAAGGGTCAGGCGAGCCGTGTAGAGGTCGCCCTTGCCCAGCGCATCGGCATCGCCCTGGCGAATCCACGCCTCGGCGTGCGGATTCGCGGGCGGACGTGCGCCGATGCCGACGCGCTTGCCCGTGCGTTTGCTGTTGGGTGGCTGCTTCGTTGTCATGTGGGCCACCGCAGCAGTTCGTCCACCAGGGCGGTGATTTCGCGGGCGGCGGCGCTGTCGGGCGCTGTCTCGCGTGCGAGCCGGCCAGCGGCCACGCTGTCGGCGAACACGATGCGCTGATGCACTTCCGAGCGCAGCGCAGGCAGCGGCTGTTCGGCCAGCGATTGCCGCGCCTCGCGGCCGATGATGGTGGTGCTGACGCGCCGGTTGATGACGAAGGCCGCGCGCAGCGCCGGCCGGAACACCTGCGCCTCGCGGATCAGCGAAACCATTTCCGAGCTGGCCCACAAGTCGTAAGGGCTGGGCTGCACCGGGATCAGCACGCGCTCGGCCGCCAGCAGCGCGGAGCGCGCCAAGGCGGCGATGCGCGGCGGGCCGTCGATGACGACGTGATCGGCCCGCCTGGCGAGTTCTGGCGCTTCCTGATGCAGCGTTTCGCGTGCGAGGCCCACGGCGCTGAACAGCCGTGGCAAGCCTTGCTGGCTTCTGCGCTGCGTCCAGTCCAGCGAGGAACCCTGCGGGTCGGCATCGAGCAGGACGACATGCTGGCCGCGCAGCGCCAGTTCGCCCGCGATGTGCGTGGCGAGCGTGGTCTTGCCGACACCGCCTTTCTGGTTGAGCAGAGCGAGGATCATGGCGCGGCCCTCCGTGTTGGAAAGCCGGTCTTTCGCTCCTGCGTTTGGTGCCGTTGGGTGGTTGTCCACCGAAACGGCGCGCTTCTACTAAAAGTTATGTATTTACTGTTAGGGAAGTTAAGGGGCGCGCAAACCCAGCAACGGCGCGGGTTTGCAGCCGATTTTTGTGCCTGATAGCACGAGGATTTGTTGCCTGATAGCACGAGCCTCCTGTTGCCTGATAGCACGAGTGAATTAACAGGTTTTCCCAGACTTATCCCCGTGCCGTGGGCGGCACGGGCCGGAAGGTCAGCAGTTCGGTTTTCTCGCCGGGCATCCGCTCGATGCCCAGGACGTAGCCGGGCAGCGACTGCCGCGCCACCAGGGCGCGCAGGTCGGCGGCGAAGTCGTAGAAGCGCGCCACGCTGCCCGATTTGCGGTACAGGTGCTGGAAATCGAACTGCCAACCGTGCTCCTGCCGGCCGCCGTGCTTGCGCACCAGGCGATACAGCCATCGTTCGATGCCTCCAGTGAGCCGGAAGTACGTCGGGTCGATGGTCAGCACCAGGGCGGCGTCCAGCACACCCGCATAGAACCAGTCCGGCAGGATCAGTTCGATGCCCAGCGGCACGCCGCTGGCATCGGCCAGTTCCTTCCACTCGTTGATCCACGAGAAGCGATGCAGGCGCCGGCCTGTTGTCTCTCGGATGGACGTGGCCACCGTGGTCGATTGCAGGCGATCCAGGGCCGCCTTGAGGCGCTGGTAGTCGCGCAGCGACGTACCGCGCCCGATGAAACGCAGGATCTCGTAGGGACGCACCTGCATCAGCCGCGAGGTCGGGATGCCCGCATCGCGGGCTTCCACGATCTGCGAGGCGGCCCAGATCAGGATGTCGGCATCCCAGATCGTCGCGATGCCGTGCTCCTGCGTGCCCTCCACGCGGATGGTGATGCCGCCGGCGCGGAAGTCGATCGGCGCGGTGCGCCGCGACTTGGCGAGCGAGAAGAACGGAAAGGCCATCAAGTCCTGGCTGTCGCGCGGCGCCATGTCGCCCGGCAGCGCGCGGAACAGGTCGAGCTGTTCCCGCTGCTGCGCTGGTCGCTGCCGCAGGGGCAGCGATGGGCTGGACATGGCGATGGCCACCGGCGAGCCAGAAATCAGCGGCCGTCACGGTAGTCGCCCGCATGCCGCTCGGCATATTCCGGGTCGGAAGTCGCCGCGAAGCTGCGCGCATCGGCCCAGGCGTCGAGGTCGCTCACGGCGTACATGACGCGGCGGCCGAACTTGCGGAACTTCGGCCCGCCGCCGATCACGCGCTGTTTCTCCAGCGTGCGCGGCGACAGGCGCAGGTAGTCGGCGGCTTCGTCGTTGGTCAGGTAGCGTTGGGGCTGCGCGGGCGCAGCGACAGCAGCGGCGGCAGGCCGCAAGGGAGCGGGTCGCATGGGATGTACCTCCATCAAGCCCGGCCACACCACGCGGCCGGATAGAGGCACTTTCAAGAAAGCGAGGCTGCTTGCTAAGGGACGATCTGCGGGGGACGCGAAACGTCCCCCCTACTGCAACGGCAGCAGCGGAAGCTGTGCCAGGCGGCGATAGCCGCCGCGCATCAGCGCATCGCCACGACGTACCAGCCGCCGCACGCGAGCACGCAAGGCGCTGTCCTTGTGCCAGTCGGCGGCGACGGCATCCGTGCCGAACAGCCCTTCAGCGACTTCGCGCAAGGACGCGCCCGCCAGGGTCGCGTCCAGCGCCTGCAAGGTGTGCAGTTCCAGCACCGCAGCCGTCGTGGGCCGGGAACGGGCCGCCGCCGCAGGCGCGGCAACCGTTGCCACGGCCAATGCGTCCAGCTCGGCCGCGAGCGTGCGATAGCGCGCGCAGGGCGTGGCGCAGGCGCGGGTGGCGTAGAGGTAGGCCATGCCGTCTTCCAGGCCCGACGCGAGCGCGAGCCGCAGGCAGCAGCCGGGCCAGTGCGACACCAGCACCAGGCGCTTGCCATCGTGGATCAGTTGCTTGCGGCCGGGAACGCGCCAGAACTCAAAGGCATGGGCTTCGGGTGGTGGGTCATCGTCCGGGTAAACCTGCACGACAGCATCGTGATCGGGGAACCAGGCCGGATGCGCATCGCGCGCATCCAGGGCCGGGTTTTCCAGCAGGCGCAAGCCCCAAGCCTGCGCCGCGTCCGGTCGTCGGCGACGGCGTAGCCAGTCGCGGCGGTAGTCGGGGTGACGGCGCAGGTATTCCCACGCCAACGCGGGGCCGTCCAGGTGCAGGACGTAGAGATAGGCCGCTGTCGGATACCAGTGTTCGGCGCTCGGGTCAGCCATGACGCAACCTCCTGTCATTCAGCAGGAACGTCGCCACGAATTCCGCCGTGCGGGAGCTATCGAACCGCCATCAGGTCGTCATCAAGAATGGTTAAGCTGCAAATGTTGGTGTCAAGACCGTTTGGCTCCGGCACGTTGCGAAAATCGTCTGAATGCGACGGCCACACCGTCATAAAACTGACGCGCAGCACTTGACACCGTGCCTTAGTCCAGGCCGAAGATCATGACCGATTGCAGCAGGGTCGCACCGCTTCGGTGCAAGGATGCGGATTGAGACCTGGACGGTCTTGACCAAGACTGAAATAGTCACAATGCGCCTCGGCTGGCCGGGCCATGCTGTCTTTCATCAGTCCGTGATCGCGCTGTTCTCCTGCGCCAACCGGACGTACTCCGACAACGAACGCACCGCCTGGAAATACCGATCCCGTCGCACTGGCAGTTCGCGCGGCCCAACGATGCCAGCCAGATCGGACAGCTTGACCGTCCCGAGCGCGGGCATTCCGATCCCGAGGTCGATCAGGCCGTAGGCCGTGTCGCCATCCGCAGGATCGAGCGACACCAGCAGCCAGGTCACATGCGCGTCTGGGGTGAACAGCCGCACCACGGGCAACGGGTCGAGCCGCTGACCAGCGGCTAGCGCCGCGCCATGGGTCAGCAGCCGGGCGCGCTCGTCGGTGGTGACAAGCGACAAGGTCATGGCCGGAACCTCCATGAAACCGAGGATGCGCGGATGCGCTTCTGCGTCGAAGCACGGAACCGCCGAACCGTCTCTTTGTTTTCGTGGGGAAGCACGGACGCGCAAGCCATCGCATCCGTAGAAGCACGCAAGCGCAGAAGCGGAATTGTAGGAAGCCGGAAAGACACGGATGCGATTCCCCGGTTCTGTCGGAATCCG
>CAYVOR010000142.1:0-4085 GCA_964452995.1 uncultured Thiobacillus sp. | reverse complement strand
TAGCCGTGGAGCCACGCTCGGGGAGTACGCGCACCTTGTCGCCCTTGCGAACCGGGCGCTGTGGCAACTCGACCGCTTCCGGCCGATGGCGCTCGAAATTCAGGCCGAACGGCAGGCGCGATGACAGGACCCTGAATTCGCGCTCGAGGTCGGCGCCCAGTTGCGCATCCTTGTTCCTGGCCTGGGCGATGAGGTCAGTCAATCGAGACATCGGGTTCCTTGTTCCTGTTCATCGCGACCTGGGTGCTACCCATCGGTGGGCCGGCGCGGCTCAAGTCTTCTTCTTGCGGATGCCGGCGGCGATCCAGCGGTCCAGCTCGGCCCGCCTGAATCGCCAGGTGCCGCCCAGCTTGAAGCCCGGAATCTCGCCCTGCTGCACCAGGCGATAGACCGTGCGTTTTCCCGCCTTCAAATACTGCGCCACCTCGTCGAGGGTCAGGATCTCGCCTTCACGGTCCGGCATTTCGTATTGCCCGATGGTGCAGTTTGGCTGCCAAGTCTGGCCAATTCTGTCATGTGCCGCAGGCCGCGACCAGCGGCCTGCCCGAGCCAGCGGACGCTGTCAGAGCGTCCGCGATTCGTGCTGCCTTGCCCGAACGTGTGTCGACAGCACGCGTGCAATCGATTCTCGCTCGGTCAGCGGCCGATCGATGCCGCTTGCGAACCGGGCCGCCTGTGTCGCCAACTGCCGCTCGCCGTGCAGCACCAGCTTTTCCGCGACGGATTTCCAACCGTCCTGGATCGCGGCACGCGTCGCCAGCAATGTCTGTCTGCCGGGTTCCAGCCGTATGCCGCCGCTGGCGGCCAACTCCCTCGCCACGCCTTCGACTTTGGCCCGATCAGTGGTGGAGTCACCCCGTAGCCTCGCTCGGTAGATGCCGTCCTTCGTGGCCTTCCGATCCTCGCCTCGCACTGCGCGCTCCGTGGCATTGGCGGGCACGCCCAGGTCCCGCAGCTGCTGTGCGAACTGCGAGCGCCAATGGCGCAGGGTGGCCTTCTTGATGTTGAGCCGCTGCCCGTCCTCGCTGGTGGCTCTGAGAACCAGGTGCACGTGCGGGTGCGGCTCGTCGGTGTGCAGCACCATCGCGTAGCGGTGCTGGCCGTGAAACTCCTCCCGCGCGAAGATGCGAACTGCCGATAGAACCTTCTGGGGCGGCGTGCCGGCCGGCATCGAGAACACGAGCTTGTGGACCAGCTTCATGGGTTTGTGGGGCGGCAAGGCCGTGAGGCTTGCCTGTGGACGCAACTCGTCGATGTCCAGGCCCCAGTCGTCGATCAGATCTTCTCCGACGCGCCCGGTCAGCGCATATCCGTCATCGCTTTCGAGCGCCAGGTCGCCCTGCCTGCCGATGTAGTCGAAGTGACGGCCGACGGCCTTCAGGTTGCTGCTGCCCTGGGACAGCACTTTCACCATGACCTCCGGCGCACGATTCACCGTGAGGCGTATGTGCTCGATCTGCGCAGGCGTCAGCCGATCAGCCGCACGCGATCCGCCGCGCGCGTAGCTGGCGATGTTGAGCAGCGGCTCTTCCTTCCGAAGCTTTAACGTTCCCATGGGCCACAATGTGGCCCAAGAGCAAGCGCACAGCTATCCTGCAAAACACGGAAAATCAGGGCGAAACCTCACCATCCATGCGGCCGACTGCTACAGATCAACCTCGGGGTTTCGGGCAGTTTCTCCGCCAAACCCGGCCTCGTGATTATTGTGTCTCGACGCGTAGCATTGATTCAGGTGACAACTTGCCTGCGTGCTGCGGCAGCCACACATCGGAATCGAAGACATGGCCGACAACTCCCGCTCGCCAGTGCCGTGCGTACAGATCTTGCGTCTGCCGCAGGTCTGCAAAGCCACTGGCCTGGGACGCTCGATGATCTACCAGCTCGAATCCGAACGCCGGTTTCCTTGCCGTGTGCGAATCGGCGCGCGAGCGGTGGGCTGGGTGGAAGCGGAGGTGCAGGGCTGGCTAGCGGGGCGGATCGAGCGGCATAGGGCGAGCGGACCCTGTATTGCGGCTCCGATCGCTCCCGCCCCGAAAACTCCCCGCCGGGACGCAAGTGGCCCTGCGCCAGGAAAAGCCTTGAATAGGCAGACTGTTGATTTACAACAGCTTTTATTCGGTACTGATTGCCTGCCCGAGCAGCCGCTTAAATAGCGCCAAGGCTCCCGAGATTGCAGATTCCGTCGCAGTTCGCAAGATTCGTTCATTTCGTTCGTTTCGAATAAGCGCTAAGATGCTTCTCCAAGGTAGTCGGGAGAGCCGTCATGTCTTCAGCCAGTCAGCGCCCGCCGCAGTTTCCAACCGAAGCCGAAATGGCCCAGGCCAAGGAAGCAGGTAGGCAGCTCGCGCGCCTGCTTCCCGAAGGTCAGCTCCCGCTTCGCCTGGTTACCGAGAACAACCAGCACGAAATGATTTCGATCCCGCCGGGAGCCGTACGCCTGTTCCTCGATGTGCTGACCCAGCTGGGCCAGGGACGTGGTGTGACGATTCTCCCGAAGAAGGCGGAATTGACCACACAGGAAGTCGCCGACTTCCTGAATGTGTCCCGCCCCTACGTGGTCAAACTGATCGACTCGGGCGCTCTTCCAGCGCGCACTGTCGGCACGCGCCGGCGCGTTGCGTTCCATGACCTGATCAAATTCGACGAGGCAGATCGCAAGCGCCGCCGTGCCGCACTGAATGAGATCGCCCAGATCGATCAGGAACTGGGAATCTGAATCGGCGCGCATGAGCAATTTCGCGGCAGTGCTGGATGCAAATGTCCTCTACAGCTATCCGCTGACAAATGTGCTGTTGGAGCTTGCTGAACTTCGTCTTTACCGGCCGATCTGGAGTGTCGACATCCAGGAGGAATGGCTTCGCGCGGCCAAGCGTAATCGCCCCGACATTGCTCCTGAAAAACTGGATCGCCGCCGCGCCGCCATGGACGAAGCGCTGCCGGATGCATGCGTCGGTGGCTATCGTCGACTGATTGCAGTTCTGGAACTTCCTGATCCCGACGACAGGCATGTGCTCGCCGCCGCGATCCGGGCCAAGGCGCAAGTCATCGTCACGTTCAATGAGAAACACTTCCCGGCGGAAGCGCTGGCGGAGTACGACATCATCCCGCAGCATCCGGATACGTTCCTTCGCCATCTGATCGATCTGGCTCCGGGTGCTGTCCGCGCGCGTTTGGAAGAAATGGTGGGTGGGCTGAAGACACCACCCATGACGGTTGAAGACTACATTTCGCTGCTGGAGCGCCAGTCACTCCCCGAATCCGCGGCGGCACTGCGCGAACTGTTTGGTGCAAACTGAGCGGCCAGGAGCTGTGTAGCTAGCGTTGTAGCTACGTGTAGCACGGACGGATCAAGTACCAAATGAATCAATCCCATAGGTCTGCTCCGCGCGAGCAGGTGCAGAACGTAGAATAGCTTCCGGGTGGCCTCACGATCCGCAGCGAGGCTGAAGTTCGCCACACTCGTTCCCGGCTCAAGTAAAATTCAGCTCATGTCCAATGTCGATCGGCGACATGTCCGCCTGTATCGCTCGCATGCGGAAGCCGATGACAGCGGGTACATGCCGGGAACGCCAGCGGAAAGGCTGTCCCAGGTGTGGGAATTGACTCGGGAAGTATGGTCTTTCCACCAGCGCGGCAATGCTGAACAACGACTACAAAGAGATGTTGCAGTGCTTGTCCGAGGAGCGGGTTGAGTACCTGCTGGTCGGCGCCTACGCACTGGCTGTCCACGGCTTTCCCCGTGCCACCAAGGACATCGACGTGTTCGTTGGGGCGACAGCCGACAATGCCAGGCGCCTGATGAGGGCATTGGCGAAATTCGGCGCACCGCTGTCGGAAGTCTCCGAAGCGGATTTCTCTTCGGAAGGCCTGATATTCCAGATCGGCAACAGCCCACGTCGCATCGACATCATCACGCGCATCGATGGCGTCGGATTCCAGCAGGCGTACGCCAACAGGAAGATGGTTTCCATCGAAGGGATGGAGATACCGGCGATCTCGGTGGAAGACCTGATCGCGAACAAGCGCGCGAGCGGCAGACCGCAGGACATCGCCGATGTCGGAAGGCTCGAGTCCCTGCCGAAATC
>CAYVOR010000141.1:0-4101 GCA_964452995.1 uncultured Thiobacillus sp. | reverse complement strand
GTCGATCTCCTTCGCAAGGTCAAGCGCCCGGCGCTGGTGGTGCGCCTGCTCGAACACGCCAGCGGCGATGCGTTGCCGGAGCTGCAGGCACTGGCCGATGCCGCCAAGGGAAAACTGCCGGTCGAATCCCGTCAGGCATTTTTCCATTGCGTGGCCAAGCTGGATGCTCCCATCCGTCAGTGCCTCGAGGATGCTGTCGAACGAGTGATCCTGCTCGGCGATGACTACGGCGCGCAGGCCGTTCAGGCAGTGCTCGACGCCCGGCGCGAAGACGATGCCGCCGTACTCGCCGCGCCCAGCGACCGCCACAGCCGCGCACTGCACCTGTGCATCCTGCAGGAGTTCCCCGAGACCGGTGCACGCCGCGAAGCGCGCTTCGATCAGGCCGAGCACGAACAGGTGATGCACCGTCAGTGGAAAAGTGAGCACTTCTCGAGCCACTACCTTGGCCCCAAGGGGGTGGAACCGAAAAATGGCGATGACATCGAGGAAGCGCTGCGCACACGGATTGCCGAGCTGTTCCCGCATGTGCCGAAGGAACAAATCCTCATCGAGCAGTTTGTCCGATGCGGCCTGTCGCACGCGCAGCGCGAGGAGGATGACGAGGCTGACGACGAACCCCTGACCCAGTTGCACACGCTGTGCGCCACCTTCAACGGCTCTACCGCACATTACCGGCAAGTCGAAGATGGCCAGGTGGTCGATCACGAGGAGCCCGCCGCCATGTCGGCGCGCTTTTCCTGGGAACCGGCCACCGGGGCGCTGACTGTGTTCTGCGAAGACCGGGAAAAGCGCCGGGAGCTTGCCACCATCTTCCGCGATGTGGCGCTGGCGCACGAGGGCGCGATTGATGACATGCCGATGCGTCAATTTGACCTGCTTGGGTTCTCGACCTCGGCCATGCTGCAGCGGCTAGAACAGGATCGCATCGCGGACATCGAGAAAATCGATATCTTGCAGATCAAGGTGGCCAAGCCCTTTGACCAACAGATGGAGGTGGGTGGAAAAACCGTCGCACGGCAGCTGGCGAGCAAGATGGAAATCACCCGCGACCGGCGCGATGGTCGCAACATCTATCAGGTCGCCTACGAGGATTACGCCGCCGAGGATTTGAGCCAATACGCGCTGGTGCAGGTGAAGCTAGTGATGCGCATGGCCAAGCAGCCCCACCGCAAGGCCCACAACGTCGCCGTGCAGATCACCGCCCCCAACGGCCTGAACGACAAGAGCAAAACGGAGGACGACCGCAAGCGCGTGCTGGAGCAGTTGATCCGCCTCGGCGTACTGAGCGAATTCTGAGGGAGCGCCGACGATGTCATTGCACCTGCACTTCTTCAGCGCCATCGACAGGCTGCCGAGCCTGGCCACGCCTGTGCTGGCCACAACGCTCGGGCGTGACTGGCCTCAGTTTCGGCAACGGGGCTGGATCACCGACGAGGGCCACCTCACGCACGTGATGGCCCCGTTCCTCGACTCCGAATGCGAGGCCGAAATCGAGGCCGATCCGGATGCGGGCTGCTACCGTTATCGCAGCCCGCTGGACGGTCGCACTGTCGTGCAGCCATTGAACGAGATCGCGTTGTACGGCATCCAGATCGAGCCATGGCTGGCCGATCTGGCCCGCCTGATCGGCATCGAAGATCGGCGACGTGCCAGCCGCCCATGCCGCACGCCGAACCATCTCTGGCACCTCGGCGATCTGCGCGTCGCCGGGACGCATGATTTCGCCCCGGTATTCGTAGGTCGGGCATGGATGCGTGCGCCAAGCGCCGAAACCTCTGCGGTTCTTGCCGATTCCGTGTGGCCACGCAGCGGCGTGGTGCTGCAGGCATGCCGCTCACATGCCGTGTTACCGCGTGACCATGTGATCCGGGCGCTCGACGAGTTCGTTCGCGTGGACGGCGGGCAGGACGTTTTCGACGCGAGCGCATTCGACCGGGTGCTGCGCGGCTATGTCACGCCCAGTGGTGCGCCGGAGCCAGAGCAGTATCTACAAGGCACCCGCGTGAAATTGCCTCACTTTGCTTCATCACGACTGGTGAGTGATACGCGGGCGGCAATTCTGAAAGTGATGTGGGGCGTAGAAGGCAAGACGCCACCGGCCATGAAGTGGGCCGACGTTAAACCGCAAGTCCACTCTGCTGCCAGATCTTTTGACGAGGCCTTCGGCGACAAGGAAACGCGAGAGGACTTCCTCGTTCTCGTGAAGTCTGGCGGCTACTACCAAGTCCGCCGCCAATGAAGGTCGTAGATTTTTCCGGAGTCCGATCCGGATTCAGTCCGTAGTTCCATGCGGAGACTTCGATGTGCCCATTTCATCTAGGAGGCACATCGAAATGCAAACCCAAGTTCCAGCAACCCAAACCGGCCGGGATTCATTCCGACCCAACCCCGGCGGTGCCGTGTGCATCGCCCTCGACGAAAACGAGCTCGCCATCCGCTGGGGGCTCTCCGTCAAGACCCTGCGCCGCTGGCGTCAGGAACAGCTCGGGCCGATCTACTGCAAGCTCGGCCGCCGCGTCACCTACCTCCTGCACGAAATCGAAGCCTTCGAGCGACGCGTCTCGCGTTACTCCAGCTTCACTCGTGCGTACCAGTGAGAAGGATGGCCATGACCGAACTGACCATCTTCCCAGCCGACATCGCCGAGATGTCCGTCAGCCAGCTGGCCGCGCTGCCGCCCGAGCAGAAGGCGGAAATCGACAAGAACCTCGACGAAGCCATCGACTGGCTCAAGAAGGCACGCACCAAGTTCGATGTGGCGCTGGATCAGTGCTACGGCGAGCAGGCTCGCGCCGCGCTGCATGAATCCGGTCGCGATTTCGGCACCGCCCACATCAGCGATGGCCCGCTGCATCTGAAGTTCGAGCTGCCCAAGAAGGTCAGCTGGAGCCAGCAGCAGTTGACCGAGATCGCCGAACGCATCGTGGCCTCGGGCGAGAAGGTCGAGGGCTATCTCGACATCAAGCTGGCCGTCCCCGAATCCCGCTACACGAACTGGCCTCCGGCGCTGCAACAGCAGTTCGCCGCCGCCCGCACCGTGGATTGCGGCAAGCCGTCTTTCACCCTTTCCCTCGATTCGGAGTAATCGCCATGAGCGCAATCATTCCCTTCCAGTTCGAAGCGCACGCCGTGCGTGTGCAGGTCGATGGTGCTGGCCTGCCGTGGTTCAACGCCAGCGACGTCTGTTCCATTCTGGAGTTCGGCAACTCGCGTCAGGCGATTGAATCGCACGTCGATGCCGAGGACGTCCAGAAATTGGACACCCTTACGGCAGGCGGTCGCCAGCGCCAGAACCACGTCAACGAGTCTGGCCTCTACGCCCTGATCCTCGGCAGCACCAAGGATGCCGCCAAGCGTTTCAAGCGCTGGGTGACCGGCGAGGTACTGCCCGCGATCCGCAAGACCGGCAGCTACGCCGCCCCCGGTGCACTGGCGGCTTTGCCCGCGCTGACCCACGACCGCGTATCCGCAATCCTGCTGATCGGCGAGGCTGTGGCCAAGGTGCCAGGCGTCAAACCGGGCATCGCAGCAGCGGCGACCCTGACCTGCATTCAGGAGAACACCGGCATCACCACCGAGGTGCTGCGCCGCGCGCTGCCGTCGGCCAATGAGCCGATCTGCGCGCTCAATGCCACCCAGCTCGGCAAGCTGCTGAACCGCTCGGCCAAGGCCACGAACCAGATGCTGGCGGTAGGCGGTTTTCAGTTCCGCAACGACCGCGACGAATGGGAGCTGACCGAGGCCGGTGAAGCGTGGGCCGAGGCCATGCCGTACTCGCGCAACGGCCACAGCGGCTACCAGATTCTCTGGAATCCCGCCGTCGCCGACGAGCTGAAGGAGGTGGCGTGATGTCCCTCCCCATCATCTCCGCGCAGCAGCGCATGGCCGAGCGCAAGGGCGTCAAGCTCCTGATGCTCGGCAAGTCCGGCATCGGCAAGACCACCCGGCTCAAAGACCTCGACCCGGCCACCACGCTGTTCCTCGACATCGAGGCCGGTGATCTGGCGGTGGCCGACTGGCCGGGCGACACCATCCGTCCGGCTTCGTGGCCCGAGAGCCGCGACTTCTTCGTGTTCCTCGCGGGCCCGGACAAGTCGC
>CAYVOR010000140.1:0-4126 GCA_964452995.1 uncultured Thiobacillus sp. | reverse complement strand
GATTTAGGTTCCAGCGCCGCAAGGCGTGGGGGTTCGAGTCCCCCCTTTCGCACCATGAGCTTATTGCCCTCACTTACCCTCAATTCAGCCAGAAAGTATTTTGATGCAAGCAAATCTTGAAGTTCTCGAAGGACTGGTCCGCCGCCTGGATATCAACGTGCCCATGGGGCAACTGGAAGCCGAGGTGCAAAATCGTCTCAAGCGCCTGGCACGCAGCGTCAAGATGGATGGTTTTCGCCCCGGCAAAGCGCCTTTGGGCGCCGTGGCGCGTCAGCATGGTCCCGGCGTGCGCCAGGACGTGCTGAGTGAAACCCTGCAATCGCGTTTCGGCGAGGCGGTACAGGCCCATCAGCTGAGAATTGCAGGGTATCCCCGCTTCGAGCCGAAGACGGATCAGGCCGACGCACAAGAAATGACCTTCAGTGCCAGTTTTGAGGTCTATCCTGAAGTGAAAATCGACGATTTGAGCACTGGCAAGATGAGCAAGCCCGTGATAAGCCTGACGGACGCCGATGTCGTCAAGACGCTGGAGGTTCTGCAAAAGCAGCGCCGTACGTTTGAATCGGCTGATCGGCCGGCCGTAGAAGGCGATTTGGTCAAATTTGACTATCAGGGCACGGTCGACGGCGCGGCATTCGAAGGCGGCAAAGGCGACGACTTTGCGGCGGTGATTGGTGAAGGTCGCTTGCTGAAGGATTTCGAACAGAGCCTGACGGGACTCAAGGCGGGCGACAGCAAGGGGTTCGACCTGACTTTCCCCGACGACTATGCTGCCAGGGAGCTAGCCGGCAAGACGGCGCATTTCGACGTGCAGGTCAAGGACGTGCAGGCGCCCGGGTTGCCACCGGTCGATGCGGAATTTGCCAGGGCGCTCGGTGTCGAAGACGGTGATGTGGAAAAACTCAAGGCCGAAGTGAAGTCCAATCTGGAGCGTGAGGCAAAACGCCGCGTGCAGACGAAACTGAAGGAGCAGGCGATGGAACTGCTGCTACAAAAGAGCACGCTGGATCTGCCGCAGAGCCTGGTGGCAATGGAAACCGAGCGTCTGATGAAAATGACGGAAGCGGATATGCAGTCGCGTGGGGTTCAGACCATGAAGCTGTCTGCCGATATGTTTACAGGACAGGCCGAACGCCGTGTGCGGCTGGGTCTGATCCTGGCGGAGATCGTGCAGGCGCATAAGCTGGTGGCCCAGCCCGAGCAGATCCGCAATCTGATTCTGGAGCAGGCGCAGAGCTACGAGGAACCCGACCAGGTGGTGCAGTGGTACTACCAGAGTCCGGAACGGATGCAGGAGATCGAGTCCCTGGCGCTGGAAGAGAATGTGGTAGCATGGGTTGCAGGTCAGGCCCAAGTGGAAGACGTGACAACCTCCTTTGAAGAACTGATGGGACGAGCCTGATGCACATTGATCTAGAACGCGGTGTTTCCAATTCACAGTCCTTCGAGCCCCAGGGGCTGGGACTGGTGCCCATGGTCGTCGAGCAAAGCGGCCGTGGTGAGCGCGCCTACGACATTTATTCGCGCCTGCTCAAGGAGCGGGTAATTTTCCTGGTGGGCCCGGTGAATGATGCGACGGCCAACCTGGTCGTTGCCCAGATGCTGTTCCTTGAATCGGAAAATCCGGACAAGGACATCCATTTCTACATCAACTCGCCCGGCGGGTCGGTGTCTGCAGGCTTGGCAATCTATGACACCATGCAGTTCATCAAGCCTGACGTGTCCACACTCTGCATCGGCCAGGCGGCCAGCATGGGAGCGTTCCTGCTGACCGCGGGCGCCAAGGGCAAGCGTTTTTGCCTGCCCAACTCGCGCGTGATGATTCATCAGCCACTGGGCGGTTTCCAGGGTCAGGCGTCGGACATTGCGATCCATGCCAAGGAAATCCTCTATCTGAAGTCACGCCTCAACGACATGCTCGCCAAGCACACCGGCCAGAGCTTGGAGGTGATCGAACGCGACACCGATCGCGACAATTTCATGAGCGCAGACGATTCGATGAAGTACGGGCTGATCGACAAGGTACTGACCAGCCGCATCGAAGCATCAGTCAATTAAAGCAAGGAACTGGAATGGCAGACAAAGGCTCGGGCGATAAACTTCTCTACTGCTCCTTCTGTGGTAAAAGCCAGCACGAGGTGCGCAAGCTGATTGCCGGCCCGTCGGTGTTCATCTGCGATGAATGCGTCGAGTTGTGCAACGACATCATCCGCGAGGAAATCCAGCAGGCCGACAACCAGAAAGGCACAGGCTCCGACCTGCCTACGCCGCATGAGATCAGCGGCATTCTCGATCAGTACGTGATCGGTCAGGGTCAGGCGAAAAAAGCGCTGGCGGTGGCCGTATACAACCATTACAAGCGTCTGCGCAGCAATTCGGGCACGGGTTCGGGCGAGGTCGAACTGGCCAAGAGCAACATTCTGCTGATTGGTCCGACCGGTTCGGGGAAGACCCTGCTCGCGCAAACGCTGGCGCGCCTGCTGAACGTACCCTTCGTGATTGCCGACGCCACCACGCTGACGGAAGCCGGCTATGTTGGCGAGGATGTTGAAAACATCATCCAGAAGCTGCTGCAAAAGTGTGATTACGATGTCGACAAAGCCAAGCAAGGCATTGTTTACATTGATGAAATCGACAAGATTTCACGCAAGGCCGACAACCCCTCGATCACCCGCGATGTATCGGGTGAAGGCGTGCAACAGGCCTTGCTGAAGCTGATCGAAGGCACGACTGCTTCGGTTCCGCCGCAGGGCGGGCGCAAGCATCCGAACCAGGAATTCGTGCAGGTCGATACCGGCAACATCCTGTTTATCTGCGGCGGCGCGTTCAGCGGGCTGGAAAAGGTCATCCGTGGCCGTACCGAAAAAGGCGGCATCGGCTTCGGCGCCCAGGTAAAGAACATCGACGATACCAAGCGCGATGTCGAATTGCTGCACCAGGTCGAGCCCGAAGATCTTATCAAATATGGTCTGATCCCCGAATTTGTCGGACGTTTGCCGGTCGTTGCCACCCTGGACGAACTGGATGAGGCGGCGCTGGTCCAGATCTTGACCGAACCGAAAAATGCGCTGACCAAACAATTCATCAAACTCTTCAAGATGGAAGGCGTCGAACTCGAGTTCCGCGAGGATGCGCTGAATGCCATTGCCAAGCGCGCACTGGCGCGTCGCACCGGCGCACGCGGCTTGCGCTCGATCATCGAGCATTCCCTGCTCGACACGATGTATGACCTGCCCTCACTCAAGGGGGTCAGCAAGGTAGTGGTCGACAACGGATTGATCAGTGGCGATGGCAAACCCTTGCTGATCTATTCCGAGCAGGACGAGCAGCCGCTGGCTGCCGGCGCCTGAGTTGAAATGGCTGACGGGGAACCTGTCAGCCATCTTGAATTCGAAACTATGCCCCCCAACTGTGGATGAGCGTGGTTGAGTGCCGCGCATCCTTTCCGTAACCTTTTCAGGAATCATGATGAGCGACAACCTACCCAAGGAACAGATCGACCTGCCGCTGTTGCCGCTTAGAGATGTGGTGGTGTTCCCCCACATGGTCATCCCGCTGTTTGTCGGCCGGCCCAAATCAATCAAGGCGCTGGAAACCTCGATGGAGTCCGGCAAGAGCATCCTTCTGGTGGCGCAAAAGACCGCCGCGCAGGACGATCCTACGCCTGAAGACCTCTACGACACCGGCAGCGTCGCCACCGTGCTGCAGATGCTCAAACTGCCCGACGGCACGGTCAAGGTCTTGGTGGAAGGTAACCAGCGCGCCCGCATTCTCGAAGTGACCGACGCCGGGACCCATCTGGCCGCACGTGCCGAAATTCTGCCGGCCGAGGGCGAGGAGCTGGTGGAAGTCGAAGCCATGCGTCGCGCCCTGCTGACGCAGTTCGACCAGTACGTCAAATTGAACAAGAAGATTCCACCTGAAATCCTGACTTCGCTGTCGGGCATCGACGAAGGCGGCCGTCTGGCGGACACCATCGTTGCGCACCTGCCGCTGAAACTGGAACAGAAGCAGGAAGTGCTGGAGATGATCGGCGTCAACAAGCGGCTTGAACATCTTCTTGGCCTGCTGGAAGGCGAACTCGACATCCTGCAGGTGGAAAAGCGCATCCGCGGCCGCGTCAAGC
>CAYVOR010000139.1:0-4149 GCA_964452995.1 uncultured Thiobacillus sp. | reverse complement strand
TAACCGCTACACCGAGCGCGTGAAGCTGCTCGTCGAGATCCTGCCGACGCTGGCGGAAGAGAAGCGCTTTGCGCTCAAGGGTGGCGGTCAATCGCTTCGGGCGTGACATTGGGTTCCTGGTTGCTGCAGAGCCGGGAGCCGGCCGGCGGCACTGAATTCAAGAAAATGGTTTGAGTCTCGCGTCCTTGCAGACGTCCACCACGAGAGTGCGCAGCCACCGGTGCGCCGGATCAGCATCCAGTCTGGGATGCCAGAACAACGAGATCGTGAACTCCTCGACCGGCACTGGGATCTTGAAACGATGCATCCCGTCGCAGAGCCCCGCAGTGTGTTTCTCTGGCACGGTCGCCACCATGTCCGAACCGCGCGCGAGCGCTATGGCCGGGCCGAAGCCGCCAACTGTTGTCACCACATTGCGCGTCAGCCCCATGCGTTCCAGGACATCATCTACCATCGTGGCGCGCAAATTGCGTCGCTCTACCACAACGTGACGCGCTGCTGCATAACGTTCCGGTGTAACCCTCCCTTTCGACAAACGATGCCCTCGACTCACGAGGCCTACAAAGTGATCACGGAACAATCCCACTGCGCGGATTTCCGGGCCCATCATGCCGGCGATTACGCCGGTCTCGAGGTCGACTGAGCCATCGCGGAGGGGTGTGCTGTCCTTGTCCGCTTTCACCACAAAGGACAGATGGACCGAAGGCGCCTCCGCTACGACTCGCCCGATGAGTTCGGGACCGAAGGTTTCCGCGAACCCCTCTGTGCTGCGAATCACGAACGTCCTTGCCAACGACCGCAGGTCCAGTTTCAGCGCAGGACGCAACACGCTCTCCGCGTCGATCACCACCTGGCGCACGCGCCCTCGCAGCTCCAAGGCACGCGGCGTCGGCACCAGACCACGCCCTGCTCGTACCAGCAAAGGGTCGCCGGTGGCCTCCCGCAACCGTGCCAGCGACCGACTCATCGCCGACGCACTGAGCTTCAGGCGCTGCGCGGCCCCCACGACGCTGCCCTCATCAAGCAAGGCGTCGAGGGTAACAAGGAGATTCAGATCAAGGTTGTCCACGGCGCCATGAATACCACGATTGGGACCAGTGTGACATGGCGTTTCATGCACGAATACTTCTCTATGCATGCGCCTACCGCAACTTCAATGACAGACCTAGATTGCGTGCACCGGCCATGCATGCGTTCGGGCGCCGCATGACCACCACACGGGATCAGACACTCATGCAAAGTTCCTTGCCTCCACAATCCGCGACCACACCGCGTGCGACCAGCGCCGCTTTGGCGACCCTGGCACTGACGATGCTGCTCTCTTCACTCGGAACAAGTATCGCCAATGTCGGGCTGCCAACTTTCGTCCGCGCCTTCGACGCGTCGTTCCAATCAGTGCAATGGGTCGTACTGGCCTATTTGCTTGCGATGACGGCGGTTGTCGTCACCGCCGGCCGGCTCGGCGACCTGTTTGGCCGTCGACGCCTCGTGCTGGGAGGGCTCTTGATATTCACGGTGGCCTCGGCTCTGTGTGCTGCGGCGCCGAACCTGGGATTCCTGATCGCTGCACGCGCTGTGCAAGGTGTGGGGGCCGCGGCAATGATGGCAATGACCATGGCGCTGGTCGGTGGAACCATGCCCAAGGAGCGTACCGGACGCGCCATGGGGCTGCTCGGCACGACATCGGCAATCGGTACTGCGCTCGGTCCGTCGCTCGGCGGATTGCTGATCGGCAGCATCGGCTGGCAGGCGATCTTCCTGATCAACCTGCCTCTGGGTCTGTTGGCAGCGTGGCTTGCTTGGCGCTACCTGCCGCGTGATGCGGTTTCAGGGAAGGCAGACTTCGATGTCGCTGGCTCTTTGCTCCTGGCTGCAGCGTTGGCGAGCTACTCCCTCTCCATGACATTGGGCCGCGGTCATTTTGGCGTGACAAATATCGTGCTGGCATGTGCCGCCGCCGCATTGGTCATCACGTTCCTCTTGGCTGAATCCAGGATTGCATCGCCGTTGATTCAACTTGATATGTTCCGTGACAATCGCATCAGCACGGGTTTTGCCACAAGCAGCTTGGCGACTACGGTAGCAATGACAACTTTGGTCATCGGCCCCTTCTACCTGTCCAGTGCTTTGCGGCTGGACCCGGCCCGTATTGGTCTGGTGATGTCGACGGGCCCATTGGTTGCGGCACTAATGGGCGTCCCTGCTGGCAAGGCGGTTGATCGCTTCGGCGCCTCACGCATAGCCCTCATGGGACTGGGTGCGATGGCGCTTGGCGCACTGCTGCTCGCCCGCATGACCGTTCGGCACGGCACATGGGGTTATATCCTGCCTCTGGTAATCCTGACGGCCGGCTTCGCTACCTTCCAGGCGGCAAACAACACTCTGGTCGTCGCTGGCGCGGATGCGCGGCAGCGCGGCGTGGTGTCGGGTCTGCTCAACCTGTCACGCAACCTGGGCCTCGTCACCGGTGCATCACTGATGGGTGCGATCTTCATGTATGCCGCGGGTGCAGCTTCGATCGAAACGGCCAGCATGCCAGCAGTAGTCCGCGGCACCCACGTCGCCTTCTTCACCGCGAGCATCTTTCTGGTCATCGCCATGACACTGAGCACCTGGTCGAACATGCCGCCAGCCACCGAACCCGATCCTCGCCTTTCCTGAGCCCGACATGGCACCTCTCATCCACACGTTCCTGGACTACGTTGGGAGCGAAGCACCGGACTTCATTCTCATTGGCTTGCCACGCGCCACAGACCATGAACAACTCAAGGTGTTTTTCGCCGCGCACCAGAAACGCTGAATCTCCGAGTTTCTCCGGTACTTGACCTGAAAACCCCGAACGCCATCTGCGTGCATCGCGCATCCGCGCGGCGTTTGACCTATCTCTGCCCTGAATCCCTGCGCTGCTATTTGCGCGTGGCTTCCGCATTCTTGCCCCATCACATGACGTGGATGAGGCAAGTGCATGGATACCCGATCGACCAGTGAAAGCGCTTCTGCCATACCGACCATTGATCGCAAGTCTCCGGGCGTTCACCTGCCTCGGTGGGTCAACGAGCCGCTTCCAGATCTACAGGCGCTTCTCAGCGCGAGCGAGATCTCGCGCCTGACTCGTCGCCCATGCTGGTTGCTGCTGGGTCTCACGGCAATCGGCAGGTTTCCAAGACCACACAGTCACTGTGGCAGGCGCGTTGGCTGGCACCGCGCCGATGTGCTCGATTGGCTGACGCGACACATGGCGGCCATGACGGAACCCACGTCCGCACAACAAGGATGCCGGCACCAGCGGCCCCGCCAGGCCTCGCTGCCGCTCGAACACCAGTCTCCATGCAGGAACTCCCATCGAGCGCAGGGTCGTCGCTGTGCGCGTTGATGGGGACGTCAGGTTGAGCCGGGATGCTGTATCGTCGCGACAACCTGATGGTTCACACTGCCCAGCCACTGACTTTTCTGCCCAAGCCTTCTTCCGCATGCGCGACGTGATCCGGATTACCGGGCTCAGCCGTCCCACGCTCTACCGACGCATCACGGCGCGCCGGTTCCCTGCCCCCATCCATCTGGGTGGCCGCGCCTGCGGTTGGGCCAACGCAGCCCTGCAAGACTGGATTGCCGATCCGGAGGGCTACCTCGCGCCTGACCTCAACCCGATTCCCGCTTCGCCCCGCTCACGGGGACGCCCGCGCAAGTACGCGTTGTAGGCGTAACTGGAGCTCAGGCTGCCAGCACCTCCGCCGTCTCCGTAGTCTGCTGCCTGCGCATGACATCCAGATGGTCGGCCCACGCCTGCATCATCTTGGCGCGCGGCGCGAGGTAGAGCGCATGGTTGTAGGCCGCACTCACGGCATTGCGCTCCTGATGCGCCAGCTGCAGTTCGATGTGCTCATGCGGCCAGCCCATTTCATGCAGGATGGTGGAAGCCACGCCCCGGAAACCGTGTCCAGTCATGCGGCTGCGGTAGCCGAGACGGTATAGCGCGAACAGCAACGTGTTGTTGCTCATCGGTTTGCTGGGATTCACATCGCCCGGGAATACCAATTGCCGGTCGAAGGAAATCTGTTTCAAGCGTTCGAGGATGCCCTTGGCTTGAGTGCTGAGCGCCACGACATGGGGCGTCCTCATCTTCATCCGCTCAGCGGGGATGTCCCACCG
>CAYVOR010000138.1:0-4212 GCA_964452995.1 uncultured Thiobacillus sp. | reverse complement strand
ATATCGCGCTGGGCGTGAAGAATATGGCGACGCTGAAAAGCCGGCTCGACGCGGCGGGGGTGACATACACCGTCAGCCAGTCCGGCCGCGCCGCGCTGTTCTGCCGCGACCCGGACGGCAATGCCCTCGAATTCGTCGAAGCGGGCTGATCGGCTCAGTCGCCGAGATCGTTGCGATACTCACGCAGGAAGCGCTCGATCTCGCTGTTGCGTGGGTTGGGCGGTTGCGGCGAACGGCCAGCACGACGCCGGCTGCCGCCAGGAGGGAATCAAGCAAATCGGTTGGCAAGATCATGGAAGTCCTCGATCAGCGCTGAACCCTGGTCAAGGATGGAGCGCTTTCAAGCCGCCTCGTCACGCCGCTCGCGAAGGATTTCACACAGCCACGGCAGGATCGGCCCGCTGTTGCCGGCCATTTCCTGACGCTGGGCTGCCTCGATCAGCGCAGCATTGAATACTGCCTTGCCGATGTGATGGCCCAGCTTGCGGTAGCTTTCGAACTGCGATTCGTCGAACCACTGGTCGGCGGTCGACTCGTGCGGAAAGCCGGGATGCGTGCACTTGTAGTTCAGCAGGTCGGCCGGTTCGGTGCCGGTGAGGCGCGGCTTGATGTAGATCAGATAGCCTTCTGACGGCGGTTCGGAAGCCCCCTCACGAGGGGGGTAGACCACACGGCCAACGGCGGAATAGCCGTTCTGCAGGTCTTCGGCATGAACGTCGATGACCACGCCGAAATCGGCATAACACTTGCGGATGGCGTTGCCGAGATCGGCGAACTTACTGTTGCCGTCCTCGCCGGCGTCGATGGCGACGATGCAGGTGCAGCGTCGTCGCACCAGTTCGTAGATCCCGAGATTCTCGAAATGGCCGCCGTCGGACAGATAAACGAACGGCGAACTGTACTGGGTTTGGCCGAACAGTTCGCTCAGCAGGTAGATGCCGCCGAACGGCGGGTCGTGTTTGGTCCAGTGTTTTTCGCTGGCCGGATTGGGGCTCCAGTGGCCGAGCCGGACGTTGAACACGGTCATCAGGAAGGTCAGCGCGGGCGAGCTGTGGTAGCCCATGTTGGGGCAGGCGGCGGCGCCCGAGATCGCCATCACCGATCCCATCCACACACCTTCCATATACTGCGCGGTCGGGCGGTAATGGCTGAGCAGCTGGTCCTTTTCATCAGGCAGGGTGAAGCTGTAACCGCAGGCCATGGGGGTAAAGGCGAACGCGGCGGCGCGCCGTTCCTGCCACGCGAGCTGCTTGCCGGCAACCAGGTTCATCGCGGTATTGTGGATGGGGTAGGGACGCTGGCATTGCGGCTGGCCCAGCGGCATGCTGCAGAGGTCGGCCAGCCTGAGGTCGTCGCGCGGGTCGAAGCCGGTGAACGGGTGCGGCACGCGCAGCTTGCAGCGCGAGGCGCCGAGATAGCTGCGCACCAGGCGCTGGCGGTAGAAGTGATAGATCGAGAACAGGTTGACGTCGATGCGCCACGCCAGCGCGGTGGCGGCCGCGAGGCTGCCGATGCACAGGATCGCCACCCACGCGATGGCGGGGCGCTGGAAGTTGACCGCTTCCTGCCGCAGCACATCCATGAACTGTGTGGACGTGCGGGCATGCTCCTCGCATCCGGCGCAGAACACCGGCAGCATCAACAGCTGATGCAGGCCGAACGACAGCAGTCCCAGCAGGCCGACGACGAAGACATAAGGCATCACCTGAGCGGCGCGATCGCGCCAGGTTTTGCGGGTGTCGCCGGCGGTTTTTCCTGTGCGCCCCAGCAGTACACCGCTGAGTGTCGACAGCACCCAGGTCAGGCCGCCCGCTGCGACGAAGGCCTCGGGCGCCCAGCGGAAGAAGGCCGGAGCGATATAGACGATGCTGAACAGGATGGCCCACACCAGCGCCGCCAGCAATATCCAGCCACCGAGACGGGACCACCATTCGCGCGAATCGTGCGAGAAATATCGCCCCATCAGGCCGATGTGGGCCACTACCGTGAGTGAATAGAATTTCAGCAGCAGGGCGGTGGCGAGTGCCGATGCGATCCACGAGCCGCTGTAGCCGGCGCCTACCTGCCGTATCCATTCGGTCAGCTCGGCAAACGCGGCGAGCAGCAGGCCGCCGAGTGCTCCTGCCAGCAGCGCGTAGCCGCCCATGGCGACGATGCGCCCCAGGCTGAACCGCGGCTGATCGCCCGTGCGGTGGCCGAAAAACCGTCCCAGCGCCCAGCCTATCAGCCAGGGCGGAACATAGACCAGCATGCCCCACAGCACCCAGCCGCCGAGCGAAATCCGGTCCAGCTTTGCCGCGCCGGCATAGAAGCCATAGGCAATCAGCCAGGCCGACAGCAGCACCGGCAGCACCACCAGCGCCAGCACGCCGGCCTGGCGGGTGTAGAACGGCCGGCTTTTGAATGCGCCGCGGCTGCCCAGGTTGAGGCCGATGACCAGCATGGCCATGACGATCAGCAGGATGCCGCCGCCGAACAGCGGCAGCAGACTGGCGTCGGTTGCGGCGTGAGCGCCTTCCCAGCCGGTGAGCCAGCGGGCGAACCACACCAGCAGGCGCGGCAGCAGAAGCAGCCCGCCGAGCACCAGCAGCAGCAGGACGAGGTTGAGATAGAGGTTGCGCAGATAGGTGGCCACCGCGGTCAGCGTGTCGGCGGAAAAGAAGCTGGCCTTGGGGGTGAGGTAATTGCTGTAGCTGCGGAGGAAACGGATCGCGGGGTTTTCCCGGCCGCCGCTCTGCAGCTGCGGCTCGGCGTCCTCGACGCGGCCGTTGCACTTGAGATGGATGTAGGCCGACAGCCAGCCCCCGATGTAGCCGCCACCCGAGACGCACGACAGGTAATCGAACTGCCGCAGCAGCCGCAGTTCCGCCAGCGCCTGGGTGATGCCGAGATTGAAGGTGGCACTGCGGATGCCGCCGCCGGAGAAGGCCAGCCCGGTCAGCGGCCGGTCGGGTCCGTCGTGGCGGCCGTCGGGTTCGCGGAGGGTCGCGCGCTCCTGCGCGTGGACGGTATCCCAGTCGAGCGAAGTCGGCGCATCAGACATCGATCGCTTTCAGATATTTGCTGTGGCACCAGCCGACGATATCCATTACGCCGTTGACCTCGCCGGCGACGTCGACTTTCCACCACAGGCCCTGTTTGGCCAGGACCTCGACCTCGGTGGCGGAGGGCAGAGGGGTGCCGGGCAGGGCGGCATGCTCGGGGCCGGGCCCGTTCCGCACATACAGCCGGGCAGTGGTGCGGTAGCGCTCGGGATGGTCGTCACCGCGTCCCAGCAGACGTGCGCGCACCGATTCGAGCGGGAAGTCCGGCCCCGGATCGCGCTTGCGTCCGGGCGCAATATCCTCGTGCCCCAGCACGTCGGCAAGACCGTATTGATCGATCAGCGCCATGCTGCATTCCAGCGTGGCTTCGATCTGTTCCGGCGTGTAGCTGTGCCAGCCGCAGGGCGGAGTACCGGGCGGGTCGTTGCGGTGGCAGGCGACGGTGACGTCGCGGTCGGGATAGCTGCGGCGGCTGAGCGGGGAGACCCATTTGCCGCCGCTACGGATCAGGCAGCCGGCATTGTCGAGTTCGATGCCGATGCTGTGGTGATTGAGCCCTGACAGGCTGCCCCAGCGCGACTGGCCGGCATGCCAGGCTTCGCGGTCGAACGGCACCAGCTGGGTCACCGAGCCGTCGCGTGCGATGACCAGATGAGCGGAAACGCGGGAAGCCGGGTTGCAAAACCAGGCCACCGTGCCGGCCGCACTGCTGCCGGCGGTGTAATGAAGGATCAGAAAACGGGGTGAAATGGTCTTTCCAACGTGTGGGCTGGCGAGATAAGCCAGCGCAGATCCATCGTCCCGTGTCAGCCGATGATCGCGTATTTTCATTGTGCCGCCCCCCTGGTGGGCCACCGCAGCGAGCGAGGCCGGTACCCTGGGCGCTGCGGCAACTGCCCCCAATATAGGACAGGCATCCGGCGATTGATATGCGACTGTGGGTGCAGGTGGGGCTTCAGCCGAGGGGGGGCAGGAAGCGGCGTTGGGTCAGGCGCTGCTGCCGGCCAATGCTGCGCGTCCGGGTTGGGCCCCACGTTGCATGCCGTTTATCGACCCGGCCTGTCGGATCCAAATGCGCGTATGCGGCGCAGCAGGTCTCGCACGAATCCGGTGAATGCTGCCGTCCATGCGGCAAGCGCGATGAACAGAAAGATCGGCGGCAGGAATT
>CAYVOR010000137.1:0-4214 GCA_964452995.1 uncultured Thiobacillus sp. | reverse complement strand
GCCGCGTGTGCGCAGGACGTGCAACCGCCACCCGCCGCCACGGCAGCCGCAGCCGCTGTCAATCCTGCCGATGCCGCAGCCGATGTCGCGCTGGACCGCGCGAAGGCTGCCGCGATGGCATTCAGCGGCCAGCTGCGCAGCCGGCTGCAGTCGGCGATGGCCGAAGGGGGCCCGGCCGCCGCGGTCGAAGTCTGTCACACCGAGGCGCCGCAGATCGCCACCGCGGTGATGGCCGAACACGGAGTGCGCATGGGACGCGTCGCTGCACCGGGCCGCAACCGCAATCCCGCGCAGGCCGCGGACGACTGGAAGCTCACGACGCTCGAAGCGTTTCAGCGGGCCGTGGACGAAGGCGCCGCCGCCGGCGAGCAGGTCGCGGTGATGCGCGAGCATCTGTCCGAAGGTGTCGCGTTGCGGATGATGCGCGGCATTGCCACCGAGCCGATCTGCCTCACCTGCCACGGCGCGGAAGTGGCGCCTGAAGTCCGGCAGACGATCCTCGCACGCTACCCGGACGATGGCGCCACCGGCTTCGCGGCCGGCGACCTGCGCGGTGCGTTGTGGGTCGAGGTGCCGGTCGCGCGGCCGTGATTCGCGGGGGACGACGGGGATCGGATAGCAGTGCGTACAATCCCGTCATATCGTTGGCGATATCGAAGGAACGTTCATGGCCAAGACATCGTCAGGCGGGACCCGTCATTGCAAGCTGGTGAACCCGGGCAGCCGACTCGAACCGGAGTACACGGCCGCCGAACAACGGCGCATTCGCGCTCACATCCGGGCCCGTGGCATGGAGTTCAGGATCTTTCTGCCGGAAGATCTGGCCAACTGGTTACGTAAGAAAGTCAGGAAAGGCATTTTCCAGAGCCCTGCCGAGGCGGCACTCGTGGCCTTTCAGGACCTGCAGCAGCTCGACCGGTATCCTGAGGTACGCACGGCGCTGCTGAAAGCGAGCCTCGATGAGGCGCTGAACGATCCGCGACCCCCAATCCCCGCAGAGAAGGTGTTTGCCCGTCTTCGGGCACAAACCCGCCGCTATGCGCGTACACCACCTCCAAGGCCGAAACCTTTGCCGAAGCCGCGCAAGCCTGTGAGTTGGTGATTCTCCGCCGATTCGCCTGCAGATGTCCCTTCTGCCCGCAGATGAATCCGGCTACGGACACCAGCTGGCCGACTTCCGCCGGCTTCTCGTGAGCCACGATCTGCATGGCGAAGCGTGGTTGATAGCCGGCGAGATACAGCGGCGGCGCGGAGTACGGGTCGATTTCCTCGATCCGGCCTTTCAGAGCCTGCTGCCCGCCTGGATCGAATCGCTGCAGGCTTCGGAACTCTGTGATCCGGTGCTGGAACTGATCGAGCCCGAGGCTGTCCACGCGGCGCGGCTGACACCGTCATGGCATTACTGCGAGGCCGCGGCATACGTGCATCTGCGGGGTCGCTGTCACGGCAGCATGCAGCGGCTCGCGGATTTCCTGCGCATTTCGCCCTCCTGGTGCTACCGGCGCCATGACCGCGCGATGCATCGCAGCCGCTGCCTGTCCCTGGACATCGGCGCAGCCGGGCGGGAACCGGGTTCTTCCCTGAAGCGATGGGGCCGCCGCCGGTGATATGGGCCGCATCGTGGGCCCAATGTTCGCCCATAGGCCAGGCGGTGGACGCGAAAGCAGTCTACTGCGTTCCAGCGGCTGCCTCCAACGGCCAAAGGCCGATGCGGTCATTTCCTGACCAGCCACGCTTCGATGGCTTCAGCGGATACGCCCAATGGCGCCGCGCGTCCGGGATGCAGGCTATCCAGTTGCATCTGGATCAGTTCCGCAACCACCGCATGATCTGCCGCGGGGATGGAATCCGGCAGCGATGCACCTCTTTCCAGCGTGCCGAGGACGATGGCCTTCAACCGATCGCGCACGAAACCCTGATAACGCAACTCGATCGCCAGCTGTTCCGGCGCTTTCGGGCGGTAGTGCGCGCCGACACGGTAGGCTTCCGCGCTCGGTGGGTAGCCTTCCGCATAGGCAGTGGCAATCAAATTGCCACTGCCCAGTTCATAGTACGCCAGCAAACCGCGCGTGTACGCCTCCTTGTCCACCGTCACGAAAGACAGCGGCGGCAGCGAGGCCTGCAGCAGCGGAAGATTGGCAATGACGCGGCCCGCCCGCTTGTTGCAGTCGGCAAACGCCTGCAAGTACGCCACGCCCGTCAGGAGCATCAGTGAACGGTTGAACGGATCCGGTTCGTCATTGACCCGCGGCGAACAGCACATCCACCGCTTCCCTGAGCTGGTGCTCGTCGTCAAGCGGGCGATAGCTGGACTGGCTGATGGAAACGGCACGCCGGCGCACACGACCCGAATCCGCCGGATCGCCCAACAGGCCATCGGAGAGCAGTGCATGCAGATCGCGCAGCGTCGTCCATTCGATGGCCAGCGACGCGGCACGATCGAGCAGATGGCGGATCGCGTCGCGATGATTGAGGATCATCTTCGACTCGAACGCGGTCTTGCCGCTGGCGATCTGCCCGTACTTGATCAGTGCCTCGGTCTGCAGCAGATCGTAGGTATTGCCTTCGAGGCTGGACGAGGCATAGGAAAGCTCGACCAGCAAACGCTCACGAACGGCGCGCGCGGTTTCGTCGGCCGTTTCCCCGTGCGCCCCTGCGGCCCGGGCCAGGGCATCCAGTTGTGCGCGCGAAAACCTGGGTAGGTCTTTCCCGCCACGTTCCTCCGTGTAGAGCGCCACGGGGCGCTGTACCGCAGGCGTTCGGAAAAACGCGTCCAGATCGCCACGCAGGTATCGCGATCCCGCACCTTCACCGAGGCGGATCAGTTCGCCCTTGCGAACCAGTGCGGTCAGTCGCCGCGAGAGGGTTTGACGCGGCACTTTGCGGCCGGCGAGCGGCGGCACGTCGCCCGCCCCCTTGTTCGGGTTCCCGGCGAAGAAATCGAGAATGTGGCGATCAACGTCTGTCATGAGTCATGCTGGGGAGTTTCTGTTAATAAAATCAGCAACTTGAATGCTCTGAATGAGGCAAGAACGCCAACGTGAGGCAAGAGATGAGGCAATTTGAGGCGTTCTCAAACCGCCGTCAAGCGTGCCCGCAATTTGGAGAATCTCCCCAGATTTGCATGGCCCGCCTGCGCGGTTCATGGCATAGCCTTCAGCGTCCCCGCCCGCTGCCGGGACATCCGCCATGCCCGTCGCCGCTGCCCGAGTGCGGCGAGCACGCGCGCCGCCGTTCGTCGATCCGCCGGGTTATGTCCGCCACCGCCCGGAATCGACGCTGCTGTACCAACTCGTCGAGCAGCACTATCCGGCTTTCCGTGAGCTACGGGCCGAAGCCGGCAGACCGCTGCCGGACTACGTACAGGAGGAATTCGACGCCTACCTGAAGTGCGGGCGGCTGGAGGAGGGCTTCCTGCGCGTGCGCTGCGAGCAGTGTCATGCCGAGAAGCTGGTGGCGTTCAGCTGCAAGAAGCGCGGGTTCTGCCCTTCGTGTGGTGCGCGGCGCATGGCCGAGACGGCTGCACTGCTGGCCGATGAGGTGCTGCCCGAGCGCCCGCTGCGGCAATGGGTGTTGTCGCTGCCGCATGCGCTGCGGTTCCTGCTCGCCACCGACCCGGAGGCGCTGACGCTGGTGCAGCGTTTCGGTTCGGCGCTGAACCTGAACGTGCACTTTCACATGCTGTTCGTGGATGGCGTGTACCTGGCCGATGGCACTGACCCACCCGTGTTCCGGCATGTGGCCGGTCCCGGCCTGAACGAACTGCAAGCGCTGGTCGAGCAGATCGCCTCCCGCATCGGCCGCGTGCTGGAACGGCGCGGCCTGGTCGAGCGCGATATGGAGAATGCCTGGCTCGCCGGGGATGGCCAGGGCGGTCCGCTGGATGACCTGCTCGGACATTCCATGACCTACCGTATTGCCGTGGGCCCGAGGGCTGGGCAGAAGCTGTTCACGCTGCAGACGGTGCCGCCCCGGCGGATTCTCGTTGCATGCCGGTATCGCCATAGAGCCCCACCAGCGCCCGAAGCTCGAACGCCTGTGCCGCTACGTGAGCCGTCCGCCGGTGGCCACTGGGCGTATGGCGCTGACTTCGTCCGGGCACGTGCGGTACACATTGAAGACGCCCTACCGCGACGGCACCACGCACATCGTGCTGGAACCGCTGGATTTCATGGCGAGGTTGGCGGCGCTGGTGCCGCCGCCGCGGATGCACC
>CAYVOR010000136.1:0-4307 GCA_964452995.1 uncultured Thiobacillus sp. | reverse complement strand
CGACAGGCTTCTTGGCCGGGGCTGCCTTCTTCGCGACAGGCTTCTTGGCCGGGGCTGCCTTCTTCGCGACAGGCTTCTTGGCCGGGGCCGCCTTCTTCGCGACAGGCTTCTTGGCCGCCGGTTTCTTTGCTGCCGATTTGGCCGCGGGTTTCTTTGCTGTTGCCATATAACACTCCTTAGAAGTTGAACACATCCACTTATCACTACAGCTTGATGCTACGTGCAGTCAGAATTTGCACTTCCAAAGCGTGGTATCGACAGGCAACCGATTTGCCCGAAACCCGCTAGGAACGGGCGATACCGAGGCTCCGCTTGGTGAGTCTCATTCTAGTGACTTTTCTTCGAGGTTCAATGAATAGTCAGGAGTAGGCGAAAATAATTCGGAATAAAATGTAGCAGTCAAGCAAAATGTATCGAACCAATACCAATATTCCGTAAATTCCCGCCAGGGATGAATCCGTAAACGTCAGTCTGCAAGCCGTTCTCCGGCAATCATGCGGTCTAGTGTTTCGCGTTCACGGATGAGATGAATTTCATTCTTGTCGATCAATATTTCTGCTGCGCGCGGTCGGGAATTGTAGTTCGATGCCATGCTCATGCCGTAGGCGCCCGTCGAAAGCAGCGCCAGAAGATCTCCTTCCTCGATCGCCAGATCGCGCGCAAAGCCAAGAAAATCGCCGGTTTCGCAGATCGGGCCGACGATGTCGTAGCGCCGGATCGGGGCGTTCCGCTGGTCGACGGCGACGATGTCGTGATACGCGTCGTAGAGTGCTGGCCGCATCAGGTCGTTCATCGCGGCGTCGACGATGGCGAAGTTTTTGTCTTCGCCCGGCTTCAGGTACTCGACCCGGGTGAGCAGCAGGCCCGCGTTGCCGACCAGCGAGCGCCCCGGTTCCAATAGCAGCGTCTCGCGCCGTCCTGCAAAGCGAGCCGCCAGCACGCGGCCGTAGGCGGCGAGATCGGGTGGGGTTTCGTCGCGATAGCGGATACCGACACCGCCGCCGAGATCGATGTGGCGCAGCGCGATGCCTTCGGTTGCCAGCGCATCGACCAGCGCCAGCACGCGCCCGGCCGCATCGGCCAGCGGCGACAGGTCGGTCAGCTGGGAACCGATGTGGCAGTCGATGCCGGTGATTTCCAGATTCGGCAGACTGGCGGCGAGCCGATACAGCGCGGGCGCGTCGGCAATCGGCACGCCGAACTTGTTTTCCTTGAGGCCGGTGGAAATATATGGATGGGTCTTCGGGTCGACGTCGGGGTTGACCCGGAACGAGACCGGGGCGACTTTGCCGGCGTCGCTTGCCACGCGGCTGAGCCGGTGCAGTTCGCTGACCGATTCGACGTTGAAGCAAAGGATGCCGGCAGTAAGCGCGGCACGCATCTCGTCTGCGGTCTTGCCGACGCCCGAGAACACGATCTTGCCAGGATCCCCACCGGCGGCCAGCACGCGGGCCAGTTCGCCGCCCGAAACGATGTCGAATCCGGCACCGAGCCGGGCGAACAGATTGAGGATGGCCAGGCTGGAGTTGGCCTTGACTGCGTAGCAGATGAGATGCGGGGTGGCGGCGAATGCCTGGGCATAGGCCTGGTAGGCCGTCTCGAGTGCCTGCCGGGAATAGACATACAGGGGCGTGCCGAATCGTTCGGCAAGCGTGTCCAGCGCCACGTCCTCGAGATGGAGGCGGCCGTCGATGCGATGCAGGGTATTCAATTGGAAGTCCGTTGCGGTGCGGAAGGATTTTCGGGAAGATACAGGTCACCCTTGGAGCCGCAGGCCGTCAGCCCGAGTCCGAGCAGCAACAGGGACACTATATATAAGGTGCGCAGTTTCATGCGCGAAATGTTAGCACGGGACATCACGATGCAAAGCGAATCAAACGAAGCCGACTTCGCTAGGGCGGCCGGCGCAACCCTGGCCCGTATCGAGCAGGTACTGGAAGACGCCGAGCTGGATTTCGAGACGCCGGCCGACGGCATCATCGAGGTCGAGTTCGACGACGGCAGCAAGATCATCATCAACCGCCACGGGGTGGCGCGCGAGATCTGGGTGGCCGCGCGCTCGGGCGGTTTCCATTTCAGGCCGCAGGATGCCGGCTGGGTCGATACCAAGAGCGGCGAGCCGCTCTACGACAAGCTGGCCGCGCTGATCGCCGCGCAAGGCGGCGTCATGGTCCGTTTTTAAAGCCAGTTGAAAAGCCAGGCACTCACCCTGTTCGATCTGGTCGAGCGGCTGTCGCTGCTGACCCGGGCCGACCTGCGGCAGGCGGGCGCGGCGCAGGGCCTGCAGCCGGTCCACCTGCAGGTGCTGTTTTACCTGAACCAGGCCAACCGTTTCAGCAACACGCCGCAGGCGCTGACCGAATACCTCGGGCTGACCAAGGGCACGGTGTCGCAGACGGTGCTGGTGCTGGCGCGCCGCCGCCTGATCTCGCGCTATGCCGATCCGCGCGACGGCCGGGTGGTGCGGCTGATCCTGACCGAGGGCGGCACTACCTTGCTGAAGACCCTGAGCGCCGGCAGTGCCTGGCGCGATATCGTGCAGACCGCGAGCCCGGCGCGGGTGACGTCGGCGATGGTGGTGCTGCGGCAGGTACTGGCACAGGTGCAGGCGCAAAGCGGAAAACGCAGCTTCGGCGTATGCGCCACGTGCCGCCACAACCGGCGGCTGGGACCACGCAGTTATTTCTGCGAGCTGAAGCAGGAAAAGCTCAGCAGCCCCGAAGTGCGACGGATCTGCCGCGACCACGCATCGCCGGTGGCGTCGGAGACGACTTAAATCCGCTTGCGGGCACGCGCAATGGCCGCGCGCACCTGGGCCGGCGCGGTGCCGCCGAAGTGATCGCGGGCGGCCAGCGAGCCTTCCAGCGTCAGCACGGCGTAGACATCGTCCGTAATCATCGGGCTGAAAGCCTGCAGGTCGGCAAGCGGTAAATCGGCGAGGTCGCGCCCCGACATTTCCGCCGCCCGTACCGCGCGCGCCACCACTTCATGCGCATCGCGGAACGGCAGGCCTTTTTTCACCAGGTAGTCCGCCAGATCGGTGGCGGTGGCAAAGCCCTGCATCACGGCCGCACGCATGGCGTCCGGTTTCACCGTCACGCCGCGCAGCATGTCGGCATAGATCGCCAGCGTGTCGGTCAGCGTATCGACGGTGTCGAACAGCGGTTCCTTGTCTTCCTGATTGTCCTTGTTGTAAGCCAGCGGCTGGCCTTTCATCAGGGTGAGCAGGGCGACCAGATGGCCGTTGACCCGCCCGGTCTTGCCGCGCACCAGTTCGGGCACGTCGGGATTCTTCTTCTGCGGCATGATCGACGAGCCGGTACAGAAGCGGTCGGCCAGGTCGATGAAGCCGAAGCGCGGGCTCATCCACAGGATCAGTTCTTCCGACAGGCGCGACAGGTGCGTCATCACCAGTGCCGCGGCAGCGGCAAACTCGATGGCGAAGTCGCGGTCGGACACGGCGTCGAGCGAGTTCTCGCACACGGCTTCGAAGCCGAGCTGGTCGGCGACAAACTGGCGGTCGATCGGGTAGCTGGTGCCGGCCAGCGCGGCGGCGCCCAGCGGCAGCCGGTTGACGCGGCGGCGGCAGTCGGCCATGCGCTCGGTGTCGCGTGCCAGCATCTCGAAATAGGCCAGCAGGTGGTGGCCGAAGGTAACCGGCTGCGCCACCTGCAGGTGGGTGAAGCCGGGCATCACGGTGTCGGCGTGCGCCTCGGCCAGGTCGACGAGCGAGGTCTGGCAGGCGCAGAGCCCGGCCAGGATGCGGTCGATGGCGTCGCGCAGATAGAGGCGGATGTCGGTCGCCACCTGGTCATTGCGGCTGCGCCCGGTGTGCAGCCGCTTGCCGGCGTCGCCGATTTTCGCGGTCAGCGCGGCCTCGATATTGAGATGAACGTCTTCCCGGTCAAGCGACCAGCTGAACTGGCCGGCGCGGATTTCCGCCAGCAACTCGGCCATGCCGCGCCGAATCGCGTCCAGATCGTCCTTGGACAGGACGCCGACGTGATGCAACATGGCGGCGTGTGCGAGCGAGCCCTGAATATCGACCTCGGCCAGCCGATAATCAAAAGGAATCGACGCGGTGTAGCGCTTGACGATTTCGGAAACCGGCTCGGAAAAACGGCCGGACCAGGCAGCGGGCGCATACGAGTCCACCCGCGCTTCAGCGCGGAGTGGATCGGAGTCCTGCAAAGCGCCGTCCGGCGGTGTCGATGACGTGCTCATGGGATAAAACGGGGAATGAAAAGAAAGAATCATAACAACCGGCAGGTCGAATTACCGAACTTCTGTCACCTGGGAGTGAACCT
>CAYVOR010000135.1:0-4310 GCA_964452995.1 uncultured Thiobacillus sp. | reverse complement strand
TGGTGGTGATCGATCCCAAGCGCAAGGCCAGCGGCGCCGGCAAGGGCTTGCGCCCTCAGGTCAAACTGCTGGACGAGGTGGGTAATGAGATCAAGATGGGGGGGACCGATACGCTGGTCAACATCACTTTCCAGATCGGTTCCATCATCACGGTGAAGAATGGCCAGGATGTGGCGGTGGGCGACGTGCTCGCGCGTATTCCGCAGGAGACCTCGAAGACGCGCGACATTACCGGCGGTCTGCCGCGCGTGGCCGAGCTGTTCGAGGCACGCTCGCCGAAAGATGCCGGCGTGTTGGCAGAAGTGACGGGTACCGTCTCCTTCGGCAAGGACACCAAGGGCAAGCAGCGTCTGGTCATCACCGATCTGGACGGCGTGGCGCATGAGTACCTGATCACGAAAGAGAAGCACGTGACGGCGCACGATGGCCAGATCGTCCAGAAGGGCGAAATGATCGTCGATGGTCCGGTCGATCCGCACGACATCCTGCGTCTGCAGGGCGTGGAAGCACTGGCACGCTACATCACCGACGAAGTGCAGGACGTCTACCGTCTGCAGGGCGTGAAGATCAACGACAAGCATATCGAGGTCATCGTGCGCCAGATGCTGCGCCGCGTCACCGTCGCGGATCCAGGTGCCACCGGTCTCATCCCGGGTGAGCAGATCGAGCGTTCGGAAGTGCTGCAGATCAACGACGAGATGGTGGCGGCCGGCAAAGAGCCTGCAACCTATGATCCGATCCTGCTCGGCATCACCAAGGCGTCGCTGTCGACCGATTCCTTCATCTCGGCGGCTTCCTTCCAGGAAACCACGCGCGTGTTGACCGAAGCCGCCATCATGGGCAAGAAGGACGAACTGCGCGGCCTGAAGGAAAACGTGATTGTCGGACGCCTGATCCCGGCGGGCAGCGGTCTGGCCTACCACAATACCCGTCGCCGTCAGGCGGCCGGGGAAGACCTGGGTGCCGCGCACCTGATCGAAGGTGGGGAAGCCAGCGCCGACGAGAATCAGGAAGTGGCTTGACAGAGAAGGGGGTCTCCCCTAGAATCACGCGTCTTTTTCCGGCCACACGAGCGCCGGGATACGCAGGACTGTAGCCCGGGACGGCGCCGCGTTCAAAAGATGCGGCTGGCGCCGTCCCGCTTGTTTTAGAAACGATACGCTCACCTTAATTTTTCGGAATTTTTGACATGCCAACCATTAACCAGCTGATTCGCAAACCGCGCCAGGCGCCGGTGGAACAAAGCAGTGTTCCGGCCTTGAAAGCCTGTCCGCAACGCCGTGGCGTGTGCACCCGCGTGTACACCACGACGCCCAAGAAACCGAACTCCGCCTTGCGTAAGGTCTGTAAGGTCAAGCTCACCAGCGGTTTCGAGGTCATCAGCTACATCGGCGGCGAGGGTCACAACCTGCAGGAGCACTCGGTCGTGCTGGTGCGGGGCGGGCGGGTCAAGGATTTGCCGGGTGTGCGCTATCACACCGTGCGCGGCAGCCTGGATACGGCTGGCGTGAAGGATCGCAAGCAGTCGCGCTCGAAATACGGCGCAAAACGCCCCAAAAAGGCGTAATTGAGCCTGGCATCCCAGGAAAGCCCAATCGGCCAGCAAGCTTAACCAGATATAGAGAGACAGGAAAATGCCCCGTCGTCGCGAAGTCCCCAAACGTGAAATCCTGCCTGATCCGAAATTCGGCAATCAGGAAGTTTCCAAATTCATGAACGTCGTCATGTCGAGCGGCAAGAAATCGGTCGCCGAGCGCATCGTTTATGGTGCCTTCGAGCAGATCACGAGCAAATCCGGCAAGGATCCGCTGGAAGTGTTCAGCACGGCGCTGAGCAATGCGCGTCCGCTGGTAGAAGTGAAGAGCCGCCGTGTTGGCGGGGCGAACTACCAGGTGCCGGTTGAAGTGCGTTCGAGCCGTCGCACGGCGCTGGCCATGCGCTGGCTGAAGGATGCGGCACGCAAGCGTGGCGAGAAATCCATGGATGCCCGTCTGGCGGGCGAATTGCTGGATGCGGCGGAAGGCCGTGGCGGCGCAGTGAAGAAGCGTGAGGAAGTGCACCGCATGGCGGAAGCCAACAAGGCTTTCTCACATTTCCGTTTCTAAACACAATCAGTTTATTCGCAGGTATATAACGTGGCACGCACGACTCCTATCGAACGCTATCGCAACATCGGTATTTCCGCACACATCGATGCCGGCAAGACGACCACCACCGAACGCGTCCTTTTCTACACCGGTGTGAGCCACAAGCTGGGTGAAGTGCATGATGGCGCGGCCACGACCGACTGGATGGAGCAGGAGCAGGAGCGCGGCATTACCATCACCTCTTCCGCGGTAACCTGCTTCTGGAAAGGCATGGACATGTCCATGCCCGAACATCGCATTAATATCATCGATACGCCGGGACACGTCGATTTCACCATCGAAGTCGAGCGTTCGATGCGCGTGCTCGATGGCGCGTGCATGGTCTATTGTGCGGTGGGCGGCGTGCAACCGCAGTCGGAAACGGTGTGGCGTCAGGCCAACAAATATGGCGTGCCGCGACTGGCGTTCGTGAACAAGATGGATCGCTCCGGCGCCAATTTCTTCAAGGTGGTCGAACAGATGCGCACGCGGCTGCAGGCCACCCCGGTGCCGGTGGTGATACCGATTGGCGCAGAGGATAACTTTGTCGGGGTGGTCGATCTTCTGGAAATGAAGGCGATCAATTGGGATGAGCAGTCCCAGGGCATGAAGTTTGACTACCGGGAAGTTCCGGCCGAGCTTGTCGAGTTGGCCGAGAAGTGGCGCTCGAACATGGTCGAGGCGGCTGCCGAGGCTTCCGAAGACTTGATGAACAAGTACCTTGAGGAAGGCGAGCTGAGCAAGGATGAGATCGTGCTTGGCCTGCGCTTGCGCACGCTTGCCTGCGAAATCCAGCCGATGTTGTGCGGCTCCGCATTCAAGAACAAGGGCGTGCAGCGCATGCTTGATGCGGTCATCCAGTATCTGCCCTCACCGATCGATATTCCGCCGGTCGCCGGTTTGGATGGCGACGATAAAGAGGTGGTGCGTTACGCGAAGGACGATGAGAAGTTTTCGGCGCTGGCATTCAAGCTCATGAGCGATCCGTTTGTTGGCCAGTTGACTTTCATTCGGGTCTATTCGGGAACGTTGGCGGCAGGTTCGACCGTTCTGAACTCGGTCAAGGGCAAGAAGGAACGCATCGGCCGGATCCTGCAGATGCGGGCCAACGATCGCGAAGAGATCAAGGAGGTTCGGGCGGGCGACATCGCGGCAGTCGTGGGCTTGAAGGATGTGACCACGGGCGACACGCTGTGCGACCTGTCGGCTCCGATCATCCTCGAGCGCATGGTGTTCCCCGAGCCCGTCATCCACGTCGCGGTCGAGCCGAAGACGAAGGCCGACCAGGAAAAAATGGGCATCGCGCTGGGCCGTCTGGCGTCCGAGGATCCGTCGTTCCGCGTCCGCACCGACGAGGAGTCCGGCCAGACCATCATCTCCGGCATGGGCGAGTTGCACCTCGATATCCTGGTCGACCGGATGCGCCGTGAATTCGGCGTCGAGGCCAACGTCGGCGCGCCGCAAGTAGCCTACCGCGAAGCGATCAGAAAAGAGATCGAGCAGGAAGGCAAGCACGCCAAGCAGTCGGGCGGCAAGGGCCAGTATGGCCATGTCTGGATCAAGATGGGCCCGAACGAACCCGGCAAGGGCTTCGAATTCATCGATGCCATCAAGGGTGGCACGGTGCCGCGGGAGTACATTCCTGCGGTCGAAAAAGGCCTGGTCGAGGCCATGAACAACGGCGTGCTCGCGGGCTTCCCCGTGGTTGACGTCAAGGTCACCCTGTTCGATGGCTCGTACCACGATGTCGACTCGTCCGAGCTGGCGTTCAAGCTGGCGGCCATTCTGGCGTTCAAGGACGGCATGCGCAAAGCGAGCCCTGCACTGCTCGAGCCGATGATGGCGGTCGAGGTCGAGACCCCCGAGGACTACATGGGTGACGTGATGGGCGACCTGAACCGGCGTCGCGGCATCATCCAGGGCATGGACGACGTGGCCGGCATCAAGGCGATCAAGGCCGAGGTTCCTCTGGCTGAAATGTTCGGCTATGCGACCGACCTGCGTTCGATGTCGCAGGGACGTGCGACCTACACGATGGAGTTCAAGCACTACGCCGAAGCGCCGAAGAGCGTCGCGGAAGCAGTGATTGCCAAGAAGTAATCGGTCCAGGAAATAATTTTGATTTTATAGGGTACCTGAAATGGCTAAGGAAAAATTCGAGCGGACCAAGCCGCACGTAAACGT
>CAYVOR010000134.1:0-4329 GCA_964452995.1 uncultured Thiobacillus sp. | reverse complement strand
TCGAGTCGAACTACAAGCGGCAGGAAGCGGCGGCGCAGAATGCCGCGCGCTCCGAAGCCGCCGCGATCCGCGAGTCGGCCCAAGCGCTGCTCACTGCCGAACGCGAGAAACTAGCGGCAGTGGAAGCCGGTGCACGGCAGATGGAGTCAGCCTGGAAGGCGACCTATGGTCAGGCCGTGGCGCTCGCCCGCTCCGCTGGACAGGACGTCCAGGCGATCGAGCGGCAGGCGGTCGAGGCGCGCATCGCCATCTACTTGCAACTGGAATCGGCCTACCGCGCTACGGTCGACCGGCTGATCGCCGAAGAGCAGCGCCATCTGCAGGCAGCCAAGGCGGCCGACGAAGCACGTCTCAACCTGCGCCTGTCTGTCGAAGATCGCATCCGCGAACTGTCCCGTAAGGGGATGGACGAGTACGTGGCCTATCAGGATCGGCTGCGCCAGATCGATGAGAAGCAAGCGCAGGCCCGCGCGGCACTCGCCGTCGGCAACTACGAGCAGGCCCGCAAGCTCGCCGAGGAAGCCATCGCCCTGGCCGAGCGTACCGCCTCGGCGGTGACCCGCCAGGTCGAGCAGAACGGCAAGACGGTGACGCAGACTGTGGTGTCGGAGGGGCAGGCAGCGGCGACCGCCATCGGCGAGATCAAGGAGGCAGCCGGCATTGCCGATGCCGCGCTCAAGGGATTGGGCGACGCGCACAAGCAGGCAGCCAGCGCTGCTGGCCAGGGTGCCGACGAAGCCAAGCGCGCCCTGGCATCGGTGTCCGACGAGTTGGACAAGCTGCGGAGCCAATTGCTCGCGCAGGACAAACTCAAGCTCGAGGTCGACATCGAGGCCGCCAAGGCAGGCATCGAGAAACTCAAGGCGCTGACCGACGCGCAGCAACTGGTCGCCAAGATTCAGGCCGACACCAAGGAGGCGCAAGCCTCCTTGGAAAAACTCAAGTCCGACGCGGACAACCTGCAACTGCTCGCCAAGGTGGAAGCCGACACGAGTCAGGTCATTGCCGACATCGACCGGATCAAGGGCACGCTGGCCAGCGTCAACGTGGAAATCCCGGCGCTGGTGTCCTTCGATCAGCCCCGGCAGCAGCTGGCGTCGTTTGCGCAGGATGCCAAGACGGTGCTGTCGGCCCCCACATCGGCCACGCACACCGTGCAGCCTGACCTGAATCAGTACCGGGCGGCGGTGTCGGAACTGCTGCGCCCGACCTCCAGCACCCACACGATCTACGTCACCAAGGTCTACACCAATGCCCAGGGTGGCCTGATCCAGAAGCTGGCTGAAGGTGGGCAGGCCGTGGCTGATGGATTTCGTCGAATGTCGGGGCGCATTTTCGGGCCGGGTACCGAAACCTCGGATTCGGTGCCAGCGCTGCTCTCCCATGGCGAGTTCGTTATCCGGGCGGCCAGCGTGCGCAAGTTCGGCGAGGCCTTCTTCGCTTCGCTCAACTCGGGCTTTTTGCCTGCCATACCGCGCTTCGCCGCTGGTGGTGCGGTGGGCAATGCCGTTAGCCAGATGGCGATGATGGCTGGCGACAACGGCGCGCCAGCTCGAGACGTGGTCGACCTGCGCTTCCACGTCGGCGGCAAACCGCACACCGTGCAGTCCTCGCGCGAGACGGCGATGAAGCTGGCGCAGGCACTGCGCGAACTCTCAAGGGGGGCGTGATGAAGGAACCGTCCCCAACCCCTCTGCCGGATGTAACGCCGCCACCGGGTGGGCCAGTCAAGGCCAACCTCAAGCAGGCGGTGCCCATCGAATTCTTCGCCTGCAGCTGGCAGAGCGCGCAGGACGAAGTGCGCCAGCAGCGTGACTGCGACTGGTGGATCTACGACTGGCAGAACGTGGATTTCTACTGGCTGTTCGGCAACAACTACTGGTGGATTCAGCCGCAGCCGGATCACAGTCCGCTGGCACGCCGCTACTACGATCAGGTCGTCAGCGATCTCAACAATGCTACGAGTCAGGCCTACAGCCAGTGTGAGAGTCGTCACTACGCATCGCAGTCGCAACCGGAGCCTGGCCTGCGTCTCACTGTTTCCAGCCGCCTCGACCGGGGTGCGGCGACACGCGGTAGCACCACCGAGTCCAGCGGTATCGAGGCGCGGCTGTCGGTGCCATTCGCGGGCGGGACGACTCCGCCGCCGCCTACGCCCTGTCCGATGCTGCGGCGCGAGCTCTTCGCCAAGCCGGTCGATTTCAACTACGTGCTGCACGGGCCGGGGGGCGGCAACTTCCGCTGGGAGTGGCGGGATCAGCAGACCGTGACGCCTGACCCGTATTTCGAGCTTTACGGTCGCACCCTGAAATTCTCCGGCAACAGCGGCTCGCAGTTCCTCGGCAGCCTGCACCTCATCATCGACCGGCTCGCCGATCTTTGGGTGCGCTTCGAGTCCCGACCGATTCCAGCCGCAGTCGCGGATCGGGTCGATCCCGCCCAGCCGCTCTCCTATCAGGTCAGCACCGGAGGCGGCTACTTCGGCATCGCGGCGGTGATCGAAGTGCTGCACGTCGAGTCGGGCCAGATCTGGTACCAGAGCGTACACGGATCGAACTACTCGCCCGGCCAGATGACCACCTACAGTTGGTGGCCGAGCGGCTGGGAACAGATGTCGATGGACGCCAACGGCATCATCCGGCATTACAACGTGGATTGGTTCTACTGGTTCAACACCATCGACCCGGCCAGCATCGGACTGCCGACGACCGGCACCTACCGGATGCGCTACATCCTGCTGGCCTACGGCTACCAGACCTACAGCCGCTCGGTGAGCAGCAATGCGCTGGGCCTTTCCGATGACACGCGGATGTCGTGGAAGTCGATCTGGCTTTCGCACATGCCGTCGCTGATCAGCTATACGCCCGGAATGACCGACGGCATCATCCCGCCGTTCGAGGTGACCTACACGCGCAGTCCGGTGCTCTATCCGTGGCCGGCGAACGGAACCGGCATCCTGTTCGATGCCGTGTTCGACATGAAGAACATCACCACCTTCCGTTTCGTGATCAAGGTGGGCAACACCTTCGATTTCGCCGTCGGACTGGTGGTGCAAGCATCGGGCTGGCAGGCTTGGGTCCATCTGGAGCCGGGCGAGACGAAATACCTGGCCGGCGGCGTCTCGATTTCCGGGATGGCGAACTGGAATGCCTACCCATTGCATCCGCAGTCGCCGTATTACGGCTGGCAGGGCAACTGGGGCAGCAGCTACATCTCGATGTACAACGGCCAGTGCTCGATCTCGTTCAGCCTGTTCCTGACGGCACCGGACAATCCGGAAACGACGCCGGCCAATATGCCGGCGAAGAAGGCCACGCAGCGCTGGTACTGGGATCTGTCCAGCTGGGGCCCGCAATACGAACCCGAGTGGGGCGCGATCAAGAAATACGCCCCTGACGGGCGCTACGACTACGAGTACGTCCTTCAGCAATACAACCTGAATGCGGTGGCGATCACGAGCATCAACCGCTCGATCACCAAGCCCAGCTACCAGCCGCTGATCAATCCGGCGACCTATTTCGTGACCGGCTACCAGACGACGATGTATGACTGGAGCAGCCCGTGGCACAAGCGCCCTTGGCCCGGTTACTCGGGGTGGGGAAGCCTCTCCGCGCCGATCATGATCAACGGCGAACGCCTCACCTGGAACGGATCACAAAACATCTGGGTGCCGGTGGAGGCGGTGTCGATCTCGCTCACTCGCGCCATGATGCAGCAGGTGGCGGCAATGCTCGGTGTCACCGAATACGTGGTGATGGATGGCGATGACATTCGCTGGTTCGTGCCAGTCACCTACAGCCCGCCGACCTATCCCGAGTCGTTCTCGAACGTCTTGTGGATCGACCGCTTCTACACGCGGGGCGGGACGCTGATCGACGATGCGGCGATGCGATCCGCCTTCCAGACGGTGATAGCCAACAACGCGGCCAGTTGGTCGAACTACCGGAACATCGTCATCCACCCGTCGGTGCGCTTCGGCAGTTTCCTCGACAACGGTGGCTTCGAGGTGGGCGACTACCTGCTGGGGCCGAACGGCGACATGGTCGAGGTGGGCAGCCTCGCTGCGCTCAGTTCGGTCAGTACGCGCTTCCTTTACTACATCAAGCCCGAGTTCCGGTAGGAGACCCACGTGATCATCTTGGACGGCATTCAACTGCCGGCGGGCCTCCTTTGGTCCGACGAATGGACAAGCAGCCGCGTCGCGCAGAGCGTGCGCCGCACCCTGGACGGGTCGATGGTTGTGTTCTACGGCCAATTGCAGGCCGGGCTGCCCATCACCCTGGAATCCGAATCCGACGCCGGCTGGTTCACCCGCGCCCAGATCGAAGC
>CAYVOR010000133.1:0-4424 GCA_964452995.1 uncultured Thiobacillus sp. | reverse complement strand
CGTCTCGAGCCGCTGCTCGATGGCGCTGCACCGGGCATCCAGCTTCTGCTCGAGCAGCAGCAAGTCGGTCTTGGTCGCCAGGGCCGTGCCCATGTCCCGCTCCATCGCATCGACGACTGCCCGCGCCTTGTCGGACGGGACATCGATGCTCACGAGCGCATCATACAGCGAGTACAGATAATCCATGCGGACGGCCACCTCGATCCCGAGGGTATCGCCGGCGGAGGCAGGCGGCAGCCGCCAAATGCGGCGTATTCACCTGAAATGGCGCCCTTGCTGCATCCCGTCTGCTCGACACCCGGATTGCGGAGGCTCCTGGCAGTCATGGAAGGTTATTCCCTCTTCCGTCGCTCGCAGAATGCGGGAGGATACAGGGAGCCCGGGGCCCGTCACGCGAGCCTGCGACTCGAGCACGCAGGTCAATTGAGAAAGCTTGCGCAGCAGGTTCTCCACCGTAGTGAGCGAGAGCCCGCCCATCTCGACACGAATGGTGACGCCCCCACCCTGGTCACTGATGAGACTCCCCCGCGTCACGGCGCGATTGGCGAGCCGAAGCACGCCCGCCACCCGGCAGGCCGCATCGACGTCACCATCGGCTTCGATGAAGAACTCTGCGGTCAGAGTACTGCCAGGCTCACCGGTGAGCCCGATCAGTGCATCGTCGCCGCTGTAGACATCGCGAGACATGACCGCTGCGCTCAGGCCCCGCGGCCCTGCGGATGGGTGACAGGCGTCGTACCGCTCCCACCACCCGCAGCAGCGCTACTTCGAGTCGGGTCCCACGGCTTCGAAGCTGCGATAGTCGTTCGGGTCGCCCTTGCCCTTGTATCGCGCCCGCAGCGGATACGGGTAGTGAGGCCGCGTGAACTTCGCCGAGGACAGATCCTTCGGCAGCCTGATGAAGTCGGCGACGTCGTTGCCTTCAGCATGCGCACCGATGATCATGTCCGGTGCGCGACCCTGTTCGACCCAGGCTTCGATGTTGCCCAGCATGTCCACGGCCGCCGCGCCGACGCCGCCTCGACAATGCGAGCGACCGGGGATCATGAAGACCCGCACCGATTTCTGGGTTTCAGCGCGCCCGCCCAGTATCTTTTCGACCATGTCGTAGTAGTCCGTCGTGACCCGCGGTCCCGGCAACCCCGAATCTTCGAGACCCTGGATGATCATCAGCTTGTGACCCTCGGCACGCAGCTTGCGCAGATCCGGGTTGTCACTCGCTACCAGAACAGCATCCATCATGTAGGAGCGCTTCCAGTCCATGTCGAAATTGAAATCCGTCGGTTTCCAGTTCGGCCCCGGATCCGGCGTGAATCCCATGTACTGCCACCACTGGGTCTTGTAGTCGATGCCGGTAGGGCCCCCGGTGAAAAAGCTGCCCTTCTCGCCGCCCAGCGAGGCAGGAAAGTAAAGCTTCCGGCCGGTCGACGTCACGGGGCCACCATAGACTTTCCTGGCGGCCTCGACCTGGATCTTCGACAGGCATCCCGACGTCTGACCGGCCTTGCAGGCCAGCACGGCGGGATCGAACTGACAGGCCAGTGGATCACCGATCACACCGTCCTCGAGACCATCCCGTGCATCACATTTCTTCACTGCTCCGTCGTGCAGGACCTGCAGATCTGCCGCCGTAAACAGTGGCTTGCCTTCGGCGTCGTGCGTCGCCAATGCATTCCAGAGCTGCACGACCCCGGTTATCGTGGGATTGGACGGTTCCACGGCGACGATGCCGTCGTAGTTCCACGGATAGCGCTGCGCCTGCACGAGCGCCTGCTTGCCGCCGCCCGAACATCCCATGAAGTATGAGTACCTGGGCGGCGCCGAGTAGAACTGCTCCGTAATCGCCTTGCCGGCCAGCGTCGCCACGTTCGCGCCGCGAATGCCATAGTCAAACTCGGCCTGCAGATTGTTGTAAGCCCAGACGGCATCGTAGCCCGCCCCTCCCCAATGCCCTGTGTTCTGCGTGATGCACGCATACCCACGACGCAGGGCGTCGTCGCACCACGGCACCATGACCTCCAGCGTCCCTCCGTAGCCGCCCGGCGCCATGTGGCTGAACTTTCCGTTCCAGTCGGATTTTCCGGGCAAGCGCAGCACGAACCCGACATTCGGCGCCACGTACCCCTCGACGCGGCAGTGGGCAGGCACCTCGCCCGCCGCCGCCACCATTCGAGTCGCCGTAATCTGGGTCGCCGCGTCCTGGATGGTTCCAAAGTCCACTTTCCTCAGGGCATCACAGGCGGCGGCTTGCGGTTCCGATGCGGTAGTTTGAGCCACGGCCGGCGTGATGCTGATGACTCCCGCGACTGCGATGATCGCTGCCTTCATGTGATCTGCTCCTCGGCCGAAATTCAGCGGTACTACTTCGAGTCCGGTCCCACGGCTTCGAAGCTGCGATAGTCGTTCGGGTCGCCCTTGCCCTTGTATCGCGCCCGCAGCGGATACGGGTAGTGAGGCCGCGTGAACTTCGCCGAGGACAGATCCTTCGGCAGCCTGATGAAGTCGCTCGACAACCCCTTGGCGGGATTGCCGAGGGTGCCTTCCATGTGTGCACCGATGATCATGTCCGGGGCCTGACCCTGCTCGACCCAAGATTCAATGGCGCCGAACATGTCTACAGCCGCCGCCCCAACGCCGCCGACGCAGTGCGAACGCCCTGGAATCACGAAGAGCCGCGCCGACTTCTGGGCCTCGACGCGTCCTCCCAGGATCTTCTCGACCATTTCGTAGTAGTCCATCGTGACCAGCGGTCCGGGCAATCCCGAGTCTTCCTCGCCCTGTATGATCATCAGCTTGTGACCCTCGGTGCGCAGTTTGCGCAGATCCGGATTGTCGCTCGCGACCAGTACGGCGTCCTTCATCATGGATCGCTTCCAGTCGACGTCGAAATTGAAATCCTTGGGCATCCAACTCGGACCCGGGTCCGGAGTGAACCCCATGTACCGCCAGTACTGTGTTTTGTAATCAAGGCCGGTCGAGCCGCCGGTAAAATAGCTACCCATTTCGCCCCCCACAGAGGCAGGGAAATAGATCTTTCGGCCGGTTGAGGTCACAGGACCACCGTAGACCTTTCTGGCCGCTTCAATCTGGATACTCGACAGGCATCCTGATGTCTGACCGGCCTTGCAAGCCAGCACCGCCGGATCGAATCGGCACCCCCGCGCATCACCTATGATGCCGTCCGCCAAACCATCGCGTGCATCGCACTGCCTGACTGCACCAGCGTGCAGTACCTGCAGATCTGCTGTCGTGAAGAGCGGCTTGCCCTCTGAATCGTGGGTCGCCAGAGCATTCCAGAGTTGCACCACACCCGTGATCGTCGGGTTGGAAGGTTCTACGGCAACGATGCCATCGAAGTTCCAGGGATAGCGCTGCGCCTGAACGAGCGCCTGCTTGCCGCCGCCGGAACACCCCATGAAGTAGGAGCGCTCGGGTGCCGTCCCGTAGAAGTACTCCGTAATCGCCTTGCCGGCGATCGTCGCCACGTTCGCCGCGCGGATGCCGTAGTCGAATTCCGCTTGCAGATTGTTGTAGGCCCAAACGGACTCGCTCGACACTCCCCAATGCCCGGTATTCTGCGTGATGCACGCATACCCGCGACTCAACGCGACATCGCACCATGGCGCCATGACCTCCCTGGACCCGCCATATCCACCCGGAGCCATGTGACTGAACTTTCCATTCCAGTCAGCCTTGCCCGGAAGGCGCAGAACAAACCCTACATTGGGCGCCACGTATCCCTCGACATGACAGTGAGCGGGCACCTCACCCTCGGCACCCACAACTCGAGTCGCCGTGATCTGGGTCGCCGCATCCTGGATACCTTCAAACTCCACCTTCTTCAGAGCGTCACAGGCAGCGGACTGTGCCTGTGTTGCCGCGGTTTGAGCGGCGACCGGCGTGGCGCCAACGACTCCTGCAACGATGACGATCGCCGCCTGAAGCTGCAGTGCAGCGCTGTGTGCGATATCAAGAGTCCGAATCCGGCTGACGAGCCCCGGTCGATCTGTCACCCAAGCTGTCTTCATGTGATCTGGCTCCACGGCTGAAACTCAGAAATCCTTGCGGACGGTAAACCCTATGGTGCGAGGCGCGGACGGAGTCGCCCAGACATCCGTGGGAACGCCCACCCTGCCGCGGGCATTGACGAATGCGTCATCGTCGAAGAGGTTGTCGATGAACAGGGTGACGGTCGTCGGCTTGTCACCGAACGTGAATCCCCCTCTGAGTCCGACCAGCGTGTACTCGGGCAGCATCAACTGCGGATTGGCCGGCCTGCCGATCTGTGGGGAGGTCTCGCTGATGTAGCGGGCATCCGCATGGACAAAGAAGGTGCTGCCGCCAAACGCCTGGCTGGGAACCGAGTAGTCCGCCATCAGGCTGGCGGTCCATTCGGGCACGTTCGGGAAACGGTCGCCGACCTT
>CAYVOR010000132.1:0-4567 GCA_964452995.1 uncultured Thiobacillus sp. | reverse complement strand
CCGTCATGCCTCTTTACCCGCCCAGGCAGCTTCGGCTATAATTTCGCGCTTTCGCGGGTAGGGCTCTTGCCATCAGGCTTGGGTCGAATCCACGGGTCGGTAGCTCAGCTGGTAGAGCAGTGGACTTTTAATCCATTGGTCCCGAGTTCGAATCTCGGCCGACCCACCAAAATCCAAAAAGCCACGCCGATGCGTGGCTTTTTCATTGCCGATACGGGCCAAACAGCGGCGTGCGGGTGACGAAAAACGTCACCTCGTGCCGTGGCGGGTCATCCAAGGCGGGCGTGAATTCCGGAAATCAGCGGAATGATGACCCCGGCAAAAAATCGTATTCTGGGCTGCAAGCCTGAATTGCCGGGCGTTCCAGGGATCATGCCCCAAAAATGGCTTCCAGGCCCTAAAGTTGGCATGGCAACTGCTCGTTATTGCACCAGACACGGCAGGCTCGTGTTCATCTTGCCCAACCAAAGGAGATTTGAAATGCGTAAAGCACAACAAGGTTTCACCCTCATCGAACTGATGATCGTCGTGGCGATCATCGGTATTCTGGCCGCGATTGCGGTTCCGGCATACCAGACTTATACGAAAAAAGCGAAGTTTACCGAAGTGGTTTCGGCAGTGGCCCCGTTCAAGCTGGGTGCGGAAACCTGTTTCCAAGATACGGGGACTCTTGCCGCAGCTAGTTGTACGAACGGTATTGGTGGCGTTCCTGTGGTTACCGTTTCCAGTGGTGCTCTTGATAAAGTAGCGGCAGGTTCTGGTGCGTTTAGTGCTCAGGGCCCGCTTACGACTACTATTACCATGACAGCTACAGGCGCTGCCGGGGCACCCGTCAATGGTCTTGAAGGCGAGACTTATGTTCTCACTGGAACCGCCGGTGCTGTCGGATCGCCGATTCTCTGGACCAAAAATGCTGCCTCCACCTGTATCGCAGCTGCAATTTGCTGATTCAACGTCGATATCTGATATCTGCGTTATTCACGCATAGTGGAAAAAAGCCTCCCTTCGGGAGGCTTTTTCAATGGTTTCCTGCTCATTTGGTTCCTGACACATATGACCCGCGCTCGTGCCGCCCTTATTCACATTGCGATCAGCACCCTTTTTGCAACAGGTGCCGCTTTGCTGATTGCGTTTGGATGGTTCACTCTCCCGTACTTCTGGCTGATTGGCGGTCCGCTATTGCTGGCGCTGCTTGTTGGGGTGGATATTGTGCTGGGTCCACTTATGACCTTTATTGTCTGCGCGCCAGGCAAGTCCAGAAAAGAGCTGTTTTTTGACCTGACGTTGATCGCTCTGCTACAGCTCGCTGCGTTGGGTTATGGGCTGCATACATGTTATACGAGCCGATTGGTATACGCGGTGTACGTGGAAGGAAGCTTCCATTTGGTTAAGGCGACGGAATTGGGTGTGGCCGGGGTTGGGGAGGCTAAGCGTTTGGAATTCGCCCGTTTGCCATTATTCGGTCCACATTTCATTGGTGCTGAATTACCCACCACAAGCAAGGGTATGAGTGATTTATCTTTTTACCGTACGACAGGCGTCGGTGATTTTCGTGTACCAGAATACTATGTTCCATTGACTGAAGTTAGGCAACAGATGCTAAGCCATAGGTTGCGCTCTGAGATTTTGGCCACGCATAATCCAGCGTTATTTCAAAGCGTGGATGCATTATTGAAGAAATCTGGATTGGAGTGGACTCAGGTGGGCGTTTTCCCCTTAGACGTGTTGCAGCGTGGAACGTATACCATTTTGGTAAACTTGGATAAAGCAACTGTGTTGAAGGTGTTTCCGCAAGATCCTTGGAGGTGATTTTTTCCTTCTGCACTTTAGGTACCAGCGGGCTTTGCTCATCCATTTACTCAATCAAAGTTCGTTAATGTCTTGCGTATTGCCTCAGTGGTAAATCCTCTGCTTTGCATGAAGCGAACCTGCCGGGTTTTCTCGGTCGCGTCTGTGGGCTGGATGCCGAATTTCTTCCGCCACACCTCGCGCGCTCGCTCAGGTTCGCTGTCTCGGTTTTTACTTAGCACGTCTTCGATGGTGGTGTCGTTTACGCCCCGCTGGCGCAGGTCGTAAGCAAGCTTGATACTGCCCGCGCGCGCGCGATGGTCAGCCACGTAGCTTTCGGCAAACCGTCGGTCGGATAGCCAATCCTTTTCCTCGAATTCATCCAGCAATGGCCCGATGTCGTGCTGTGCAAAGCCGGCTTGCCCGAGCTTGCGGGCGAGTTCGGCGCGGCTGTGCTCGCGCCGCGCTAAGAGGCGCAGGGCGCGTTCACGCAGGTCGCCGGGTTCAGGCGTCGATTTCGTCTTCATCCTCGGCCATCACGGTCGGGTTGTTGACGCCGACTGCGGCGCGGACCTTGGCTTCGATTTCGTGCGCGATTTCCGGGTGCTCCTTGAGGAATTCACGCGCGTTGTCCTTGCCCTGTCCGATCTTCTCCCCGTTGTAGGCGTACCAGGCGCCGGATTTGTCGACGAACTTGTGGGCGACGCCGAGCTCGATGATTTCGCCTTCGCGCGAGATGCCCTGGCCGTAGAGGATGTCGAAGAAGGCTTCCTTGAACGGCGGCGAAACTTTGTTCTTGACGACCTTGACCTTGGTTTCGTTGCCGATGATCTCGTCGCCCTTCTTGATCGCGCCGACGCGGCGGATGTCGAGGCGCACCGAGGCGTAGAACTTCAGCGCGTTGCCGCCGGTGGTGGTCTCGGGGTTGCCGAACATGACGCCGATCTTCATGCGGATCTGATTGATGAAGATGACGAGCGTGTTGGTGCGCTTGATGTTGGCGGTGAGCTTGCGCAGGGCTTGCGACATCAGGCGCGCCTGCAGGCCCATGTGCGAATCGCCCATCTCGCCTTCGATTTCGGCCTTGGGGGTGAGCGCGGCGACCGAGTCGACCACCACCACGTCGACCGAGCCGGAACGCACCAGCATGTCGGCGATTTCCAGCGCCTGCTCGCCGGTGTCGGGCTGCGAGACCAGCAGGTTGTCGACGTCGACGCCGAGTTTTTGCGCGTAGGACGGGTCGAGCGCGTGTTCGGCGTCGATGAAGGCCGCCGTGCCGCCCATTTTCTGCATTTCGGCGATGACCTGCAGGGTGAGCGTGGTCTTGCCACTTGACTCAGGGCCGTAGATTTCGATCACGCGGCCGCGCGGCAGGCCGCCGACGCCGAGCGCGATGTCGAGTCCGAGCGAGCCGGTGGAGACGGCCTGGATGTCGCGCGAGACGTCATGGTCGCCCAGGCGCATGACCGAGCCCTTGCCGAACTGCTTTTCGATCTGGCCAAGCGCGGCGGCGAGCGCCTTCGATTTGTCTTCTGCCAATGCGGGGGATGCCATGGTTCACTCTCCTGATCGTCGGTTTGCATGAAAGGCAGACGCGATTACGCCTGCATGGGAGGCAATGTAGGCTATATATTTTCAAGTGTCAATAAAAAATATTACCTACGTATAAAATACAACATGATTGATTGTATTTGATGCGTGCCGCCCTATAATTTCGGGCACAATGGCTCGAGCGGAGCGAGTTCTATGATTACAAAAGAAAAAATGCGCATGGATGTGAAGTGGGCGACGCGTCAGCGCTTGCAGTACATCGAGATCATGGCCTGGTACGCCGGAGTCGTGACCCGCAGCGATGTCGCCCGGGCCTTCGGCCTGTCCGACCCGGCTGCGACCAAGGATCTCAAGCTCTACGGCGACCTGGCGCCCGGCAACCTCGTCTACCACCACAGCGTGTTCGGCTTCGTGCCGGGTGCGGGATTTGCCGCGGTGTTCGCCGATCTCACGCCTGCTGTCGTGCTGCCGGTCATTGCCGCCAACCTGGCGGTGGCGAACGGGCCATATGGGGACGGGTTGATTTATGGTCTGCCGACCGCATCGCTGCCCTTGCCGGCCCGTTTGCCGAATGCGCACACGCTGGCGCAGATCACCCGCGCCATTCACGACCGCCGCAAACTGCGCGTCAGTTACCGTTCCCTGTCCCGTCGCGAGAGCGGGGCGGAGCGGATACTCGAGCCCCACACCCTGGTCAATACCGGGCTGCGGTGGCATGTGCGGGCGTATAGCGAGGACACGTGTGATTTCAGGGATTTTGTGCTGTCGCGCGTGATGGCGGCGGAATGCCTGGATATGGCCGCCGAATCCGGCGGGCAGTACGACGACGACTGGGTCGAAACGGTGAGCCTGAAACTTGCCCCGCACAGCGGGCTCGATGCCTCCAGGCGCGAGAGCCTGCTGCTGGATTACGGCGCGAGCGGCGATGTCGTCGAAGTGAACGTGCGACGTGCGCTGCTCGGCTATGTGCTGCAGCGGCTGGGAGTCGACACCACACCGGAGCACACGATGAACCCGAACGCCTGCCAGTTGATGCTGGTGAACCGGGACGAGATCGAGCCGTTTGCGGCGTGGGCGTTTCAGTGAACGGTAAGCGGTGAGCAGGAAGCGGAAAAATCTGCCCGCTCACTGCTCACCCTTCACCGCTCACCGCTCACCGCTCACCGCTCACCGCTCACCACTCACCACTCACCACTCACCACTCACCACTCACCACTCACCACTCACC
>CAYVOR010000131.1:0-4634 GCA_964452995.1 uncultured Thiobacillus sp. | reverse complement strand
TCCATGCCCAGCCCGTGCGCGAGCTGGATCACCGCCCGCACGATAGTTTGGTCACGGGCATCATCCGGGAGCCTGGCGACAAAGGATTGGTCGATTTTCAATGTGGTGATGGGGCAGCATTTCAGATGTTGCAGGCAGGAATAGCCGGTGCCGAAGTCGTCGGCGGCGAAGCGCACGCCGATGGCGCGCAAGGCGTCGAAACTGGCGAACAGGGCTGGATTGCCGAATGCGACCGATTCGGTCAGTTCGATCTCCAGAAGCTCGGCGGGCAGGGCCATATCGGCCAGCACCCGCTTTACCTCGTCGTCGAACGTTGGCCCAACCTGGCTGGCGGACACATTGATGGCAAGACGGAACGGTTGCCATGCCGGTCCTTGCCACTTGTGCATCTGGCGACAGGCCTCGCCCAGCACCCACGCGCCTATTTCCGGCATCAGGCCGAACGACTCGGCCAGCGGCAGGAACTGGCCGGGCGGCAACAGGCCAAGCCTCGGATGCCGCCAGCGCATCAACGCTTCCGCGCCAGCGATCCGGTGATCGCGCAGATCGACCAGCGGCTGGTAATGCAGGTCAAGCTGTCCGCGCGCCGCCGCCTGCGCCAACTCGGCCGCCGTCCATCCGGCGGGCTGCGAACTCGTCATGATCCGCCCCGGAAGGCGCGCAGCAGCCGCGTTACGGCCAGAACGAACAAGCCGGTCAGCGCGAGCGCGGCAACACCCCAATGCTCGCCAAGGAAGGCACCGGCGGTCGTCCCGGCCAGCACGGCGGCGAGAATCGGCAGATGGCAGGGGCAGGTCAACACGGCCAGCGCACCCCACAGGTAGCCGGAAACGGGTTGGCGCGTCTCGGGCGGCAGTTTGTCAGGGGCGTTCACGGCAATGCCTCCTCGTGCGCCCGCTCGGCTGGCATGGAGGCCAGTTGCGCGTCCAGATGGGCCAACGCCGCGCGCCGCCGCTCGACCAACTGGCGCAGCACGGCAAGCTGCGCTGCGGCTTGTGCGCCGTCCGCTGCGTCGAGCGCACGGCACAGCCGCGCCAGGGCATCCAGGCCGATACCCGCCTCGAAGGCCGCGCGCACGAAGCACAGCCGTTGCAAGGCCGCATCGTCGAACACGCCGTAGCCGCCCGTGGTGCAGGCCACCGGCCGTAACAAGCCGCGCACCAGGTAGTCGCGCACGATATGTACGCTCACCCCAGCGTTATGGGCCAGTTGCGATACCGTGTAGGCGCTCATCGCACACCTCCTTGTCCTCACCCGGCGCAGCAGGAAAGCTGCTTCACATCCTTGTTGAAGGTCTGCGCCGCGAGCTTCAACCCTTCGACCATCGTCAGGTAGGGGAACAACTGGTCGGCCAGTTCCTGCACCGTCATCCGGTTGCGAATCGCCAGTGCGGCCGTCTGGATCAGTTCGCCCGCTTCCGGGGCCACTGCCTGCACGCCGATCAGTCGTCCGCTGCCTTCTTCAACCACCAGTTTGATGAAGCCGCGCGTGTCGAAGTTGGCGAGCGCGCGCGGCACGTTGTCCAGCGTTAGCGTGCGACTATCAGTTTTGATGCCGTCATGGTGCGCTTCCGCCTCGCTGTAGCCTACGGTCGCCACTTGCGGGTCGGTGAACACCACGGCCGGCATCGCGGTCAGGTTCAGGGCCGCGTCACCGCCGGTCATGTTGATCGCGGCGCGAGTGCCGGCCGCTGCCGCCACATAGACGAACTGCGGCTGGTCGGTGCAGTCGCCTGCGGCGTAGATGTGTTCCACGCTTGTACGCATGCCGGGGTCGATGACGATAGCGCCTTGCGGGGTGAGCGTGACGCCCGTCGCATCCAGTGCCAGCTTGCGTGTGTTGGGCGCGCGGCCGGTGGCGACCAGCAGCTTGTCGGCGCGCAGTTCGCCGTGCGCCGTGGTGAGCACGAATTCGCCGTCCCCTTCACCATTGATATACGCGACCTGGCTGGCCTGGGTGTGTTCCCTCACCTCGATGCCCTCCATGCGGAATGCGGCCGTGACGGCTTCGCCTATAGCTGGGTCTTCGCGGAAGAACAGCGTGCTGCGAGCCAGGATCGTCACCTTCGCTCCGAGTCGGGCGAACGCCTGCGCCAGCTCCAGCGCCACCACTGATGAGCCAATCACGGCCAGGCGCTTAGGAATCGTCTCGCTGACCAGCGCTTCAGTGGAAGTCCAGTACGGAGTGTCTTTCAGGCCGGGAATCGGCGGCACGGCCGGGCTCGCGCCGGTGGCGATCAGGCAGCGGTCGAATGCCACCACGCGCTCGCCGCCGTCGTTGAGTTGCACGATCAGGTTGCGATTGTCCTTAAAGCGGGCGGAGCCGTGCAGCACAGTGATCGCCGGATTGCCCTCCAAGATGCCTTCGTACTTGGCGTGGCGCAGTTCATCGACGCGGGCCTGCTGCTGGGCCAGCAGCGCCGTGCGCTGGATGGCCGGCGCTACCGCTTGGATGCCGTTGTCGAACGGGCTTTCCCGGCGCAGATGGGCGATATGGGCGGCGCGGATCATGATCTTGGACGGCACACAACCGACATTGACGCAGGTGCCGCCGATGGTGCCGCGCTCGATCAGCGTGACACGTGCGCCTTGCTCGACGGCCTTCAGCGCCGCTGCCATCGCGGCCCCGCCGCTGCCGATGACGGCGATATGCAATGCGCCGCTGCTACCCGTCTTGTCGTTTCTGCCCAGCAGATCGCGCATCTTGTCGAGCAATCCGCCCGGCGTCGAAACTGAGGGGGCATCGGCCAGCGTGGCCCGATAACCGAGTCCAGCTACAGCGGCCGTCAGCGCGTCGGGTGACGTGCCGACCTCAATGGCGAGCTTGGCGCTGCCCTTGGCGTAGGAGACATCCGCTGATTGCACGCCGGGCACTTTCTCCAGGGCGTCCTTGACATGCACTGCGCACGAGTCGCAAGTCATGCCGGTGATTTTGAGAGTGCTCATACCATCGTTCCTTATTCGTGTGGGCCGCCGTGTCGCACGGTCAGCCGTCTTTCACAAGCGCTTGGCGGGGAGTTCGCAGCCGTCCGGTCCGCAACGGCGATGCGCCGGCGACACGAAGTCCCAGATCGACACCCCAATCATCAAGGCCAGGCCGACGTACATCAGGTTCGCCGTCCACCAGTTGCCGAGCAGCCAGACCGTGGCCGCAAACACGATGGCCGGGCCGATCATGCCGAGCAGACTGCGCAGCCATTGCCGATGACTGAACCAACCCAGCGCGTTCGCCAGGAAGGCCAGCGCGGCAAACAGCGGCAGCAGGCGGCTGATGAACAGTCCCTCGTACTGGCTCAAGAAGCCCAGCCCGATGGCCGCGCCGAAGCTGGCGAGGGCTGGAAAGCAGGCGGCGCAGCCCATCGCGGAAACGACGCTGCCGAGCGCGCCGGTTTTATCGGCAATGCGTGTCATCAGTCCCATGAAGCGGCTCTCGCTGTTGTCGTTGGCTTGCTGGCTCACTGCTTGACGCTGGACGGATAGCCGGCGTCTGCGGTGGCCTTGGTCAGCTTCTGTACGCTGGCCTTGGTGTCGTCAAAAGTGACGACGGCCTCGCGCTTCTCGAAGCCCACATCGACCTTGCTCACGCCTTCGACCTTGGAGAGCGCTTTCTTGACTGTGATCGGGCAGGCGGCGCAAGTCATGCCGGGAACCGCTAGCGTGACGGTCTGGGTAGCGGCCCACACCGGGGCAACAGCGGCGGCGAGGGCAAGGGAGGCAAACAGTTTCTTCATGATGAACTCCTGGTTAATAGAAAAATGGAACGACATAGGGAAATCCAAGCGCGACCAGGACCAGCACGGCCACGATCCAGAAAATCAGCTTGTAGGTGGCGCGCACCTGCGGAATCGCGCAGACCTCACCTGGCTTGCATGCCTGCACGGGCCGGTAAATCCGCTTCCAGGCGAAGAACAGCGCCACTAGCGCCGCGCCGATGAACAACGGTCGATAGGGTTCCAGCACCGTCAGGTTGCCGATCCAAGCACCGGAGAAGCCCAGGGCGACCAGTACTAGCGGCCCCAGGCAGCAGGTCGATGCAAGAATGGCGGCCAGCCCGCCGGCGAAGAGCGCACCGCGCCCGTTTTGTGGTTCAGACATACGTTGGCCCTTTTGAATTTGGATTGGATAGCGTAACCTTACTTCCGTACTCATGTACGGAGTCAAGCGATATGGAAAATAATTTGGAAAACCTGACCATTGGCGTTTTTGCCAAGGCGGCCGGGGTCAACGTGGAGACAATCCGCTTCTATCAGCGCAAGGGCCTGTTGCGGGAACCGGACAAGCCTTACGGCAGCATCCGCCGCTATGGGGAGGCGGACGTGGTTCGGGTGAAATTCGTGAAATCGGCACAGCGGCTGGGGTTCAGTCTGGACGAGATTGCCGAGCTGTTGCGGCTCGACGATGGCACCCACTGCGAGGAGGCCAGCAGCCTGGCCGAACACAAGCTCAAGGACGTGCGCGAGAAGATGGCCGACTTGGCGCGCATGGAAACCGTGCTGTCTGAACTCGTGTGCGCCTGCCATGCACGAAAGGGGAATGTTTCCTGCCCGTTGATCGCGTCACTACAGGGCGAAGCAGGCCTGGCAAGGTCAGCTATGCCTTAGCGTGCTTTATTTTCCGTTTTCTGAGGTGCCCCCT
>CAYVOR010000130.1:0-4676 GCA_964452995.1 uncultured Thiobacillus sp. | reverse complement strand
TCATGGCTCCATCTTCTCAAGGAAAGGAGCCTCCTCAAAACCCGGGGCGATTCAGAACATCACCGAAACCGAAGTTACCGTAGCAGCGGGCGAAGTGTATGAATTCTCTGTCGTCATGGGCGGACCCGGCGGCTGCCAAGGCTCCCTTTATCGGGTCAGACCCGCAAACAACTAAACATGGCTAACAATTCGGTCAAGCGGGACTGGCTTACAGCGGGCTTCGCCTGCCTCCAGCCAGCCGGTTATGCCAGACGTTATACGCCATGCTGAGGCCCAACCCATCATTCCACCGGACCCGCCGCGGCAAGCCGCGTCCGTCCGGTGAATTCAGACGTTACGGCCATCCGCTGAACTTCAACATTAGTCCCTGAAAGTACACAGAGGAGAGAACGATGAGCAACGAACAGGGGGCACCTGCGACGAAAGGTGTTACGGTGAGATCACTTGCAACGGTTGACCTTGGCCCCGAGATCGAGGGCATGGCAGGGCGCCAACTTCGAATGCGTATGGTGACCATCGAGCCTGGAGGCGTCTTCGGCCCGATTCACGACCATAAAGACAGACCAGGCATCGTCTACATATTGCAAGGGACGATCACAGACCATCGAAATGGCGTCGCGACGGACTATGGGCCGGGAGTGGGCTGGCCCGAAGACAGGAACACCACACACTGGCTTGAGAACAGAGCAACGATTCCGGCGGTGGAGATCTCGGTCGATATAGTCAGGCAAGAGTAAACTCAGGCACGGCAGTTAACGCGGTCTGGCCTGACACGCGGCGCAACCGGACGCGCTTCAGCCGGCTTTGTCTCCTTTCGCGTGCCGGCTAGCCACAACATTGGGCGCCACAACCGGACGCTTCACCACCAATGGGGCTTGCACGGGAGAAAGTGATGGAAGTTAAAGTTGGCCAACTCAGCATCCAGTACCTGATCGACGGCTCGAACAGCGGGAGCATGGGTATCTTCGAGTTAACGATTCCGCCCGGCTCCAATGTTCCGCCCCCGCACAGTCACGTCAATAACGAAGAGATCGTGTATGTGCTGGAGGGCTCATTGCGCTACTCGGTGGGCACCGATACGCGGGATCTTTTGCCAGGGCAGACAATGCATACGCCGAAAGGCGTCGTGCATGCATTCTCAAACCCGTTTGGTAGCACGGCACGCGCCTTGATCGTTCTGTCTCCTGACATCGGGGAGCAGTATTTCAAGGATGTGGGCGCGGTCGTAAACGCAGGGAGTCCGCCGGACAAGGCTGCCATGGTCGCAATCATGGGCCGGTATGGTCTTGTGCCGGCAGCGCCAGGGTGACGCCTGAGGCAACGATGAACAGGTTGATATTTCGTACGGGATTCGACAAGCCTGCCCTGAGTCCACCGAAGGGCTCACCGCGAACGAAATCAATACGTTGCCGTTCGTCCCGTTCGACAGGCTCGCGACGCACTCTGGGCCTGTCGAACGATTTGTTCAGCGTCCTCTGACTCAGACGTTAGAGCGGCCTGACAACCCGTCGCAGCGGACGATCCGCTGCGCGGCCCGTCGCTGAACCGGAGCGTTGGGCCGCTTGTTCAACCTTATCTCCACAAGGAGGAACTACGATGCACATTGCCAAGCAAGACATACCTGTCAGAATCAATGTACCAGGCGCAATCGCCCGTCAAAGGACGGAGTTCGGTAGTGCCGCCGGCTATGGCACGATCAGCGGCGAGTACTTTTCACTTGGCGCCGGTACCGACATCGCGCCGCTGCTTCAGGGGCTGGAGAACGACCTTTGCCAGGCTCCGCACTGGGGCTACGTATTGCAGGGTGCGCTCACCGTCACCTACGCGGACGGGACGATTGAAGAGATCAAGGGTGGTGACGTGTTCTACTGGCCACCGGGTCACACGGTCAAAGTCAGCCAGGATGCCGAGGTCATCCTGTTCAGTCCACAGCACGAGCACAGCGAGGTAATCGATCACATGCTCAGGAAAATGGGCGGCTGACGGCGGCGGCCTGACAATTCATTCAAGCCGACGCCGTTTCGCGGCGCGGCTTGATTCAGGTGTCGGGCGCCCTGGTGTCGCAACGGGCTTCCCCAGGAAACGAAAGTGTGTTTTAACAATCTTCCCGCGTGAATCGGCTACGGCAAGTTGAAGGGCGCTCTTTGCAAGGCCAGCGACAACGGTAGTAGCAGACATTCCGATACCGACTGGGAGCATCCATGGCTGTACAGTTCTTACCCATCATCAAAGCGGTGGCGCCCTACCTGGCCAAAGTTGCGACCGCCACCATTCCCGTCTTTACATCCAGGACAGAGGCCACCAAGTCCGACCCCGTTCTTGTCAGGCAGATCACAGAACTTCAGACCGCAGCGACGCAGAATGCCAATTCAATTCAGGTTCTGGCGGAAAAGATGCAGCAAGCGATAGAAGGCATAGAGAAAGAAGCGCAGAAAGCCAGAAAACAGCTTGTTGCATACAAGACCATGTTGTTTGTGTCGCTTGGGTTATCAGCCGTGTCGCTGGCAACATGCATTTATCTGATTGCCAGTTAATGCTGGTGGATGGTTCGACCTCGCGCCCTGCGGTTACCGGATGGCGCCAAAGTGCCGCTGGATGGCGCCCCGCTGGAATCCATGACGAACACGCGCAACGAAAACCTCGGCTATTCGATGGCAATTGCGCCGATGCCATGGTGTTCTACAAATCCTGTATTGGAGGCGAATCGGCGACGACGCAGAAGGCACGCCAGCCAATTGAAAATATGGGCATGGCGCCGGATGGAAACTGGATCAGATCACGTCACACAACGAAAGGAAAACACGATGCAACCACGACTGGATGTCCCGAAAGTCGCGCCGGAGGTTTACAGAGCCATGTCGGCTCTGGAGGCCTGTGTTCACCAAAGCGGCCTGGAATCCTCACTGCTGGAACTGGTCAAGACCCGGGCTTCGCAGATCAACCACTGCGCCTATTGCCTCGATATGCACACCAAGGACGCGCGTGCGCATGGCGAGACCGAGCAGCGCCTTTATACGCTGCCGGCGTGGCGCGAGACACCGTTTTTTACCGAACGCGAGCGGGCAGCCCTGGCATGGACAGAATCGCTTACGCTCGTCGCGGAGACGCAGGTGCCTGACGATGTATATGACGTTGCCCGCCAGCATTTTTCGGAAAAGGAACTTGCGGACCTCACTCTGGCGATCGTGGCAATCAACGGCTGGAACCGGTTGGCCATTGCATTCCGCAAGGAGGCCGGCACGTATCAGCCTTCCAAATCCTGAAATGAAGTCGCTTTCGATCCGACGCCGCAAGATGCGGTCCAGCCCGTTAGGGCGTGTCGCCAGGGCACATCCGGTGAACGCACACAGCAGGCGGGTTCGCCCCTCGATGGAATCGGGCACATGACGCAAGGAGGACAACATGCACAAACCTGGCGTGATCACCATCGCAAGCGAATTTTCTGTTCGGGAGACGGTTGACCGACTGGCATCGATTATTGCATCCAGTGGATTCACGGTCTTTGCTCGGATCGATCATGCCGCGAATGCAATCAGGACCGGCATGGCACTTCGTCCGACTGAACTGATCATTTTCGGCAATCCGGAAGTTGGCACCTTGTTGATGCAGGACAAGCAGACGGTCGGCCTCGACCTGCCAGTAAAAATTCTGGCGTGGGAAGACGCTGACTCGCGGGTGTGGCTCAGTTATCACGCTGCGACGCTGCTCACGAAACGGCACGATTTAAGTGTCCAAAGCGACGCAAGTATCGAGGCGATCGAAGCGGTCCTGGCGGCAGTCAGCAAAGCGGCCGCCGCGCGCTGAGCAAGCGGCCAGCAAATCGCTGGGATCGAACGTTTGCCCCGTAGAATGCATCTGCTCCACAAATCCCGCTCAACTCGAGCGTTCAGCCTCACCCTGATCCAGATCGCCAACGCGGCTTGCGCCCATGACTCCCAGAACCCGACGTGTGCTCCAGGCTGTCCTGTATGAGATCTTCGCCATTGCCTTCGTCGGCCCGATCCTCAGCCTCGCCTTCGACAAGCCGCCTGCTTCGACGCTGGCGCTTGCATTCGTTTTATCCAGCATTGCGCTCGCATGGAACTATGTCTTCAACATGCTGTTTGAGCGTTGGGAGTCGCGTCAATCCGCAAGAAGCCGCTCATTTGCCAGACGGCTGTCGCATGGAATCGGCTTCGAAGGCGGCCTTGCCGTCATATTGATTCCCGTCATGTCGCGCTGGCTGGGCATATCGGCACTCGACGCATTTCTGGCAAATCTTGGTCTGCTGGCATTCTTCTTCGTCTATGCCATAGTTTTCACATGGGCGTTCGATCGTGTATTCGGCCTTCCCGAGTCCGTGGCGAAGCACCGTGAGGGCTGACGCCAGGTTTCAGAAACCCTGCAGGCACGCCCGACTTCACGCGGCGCTCTGTCATCGCCCCCTCCCCCTCTGCGAAGTCTGTGTCTGCGCAGCGTCGGGTTACCGGGCCCGCTGCTTGGCGGCCAGAACGTATCAGGCAGTAGATCAGGCGCTGACTGGATCGGCGGCGAACCGCCAGGGCGGCCTAGAATACCGTCAACATAAATCGCATCAGGAGAGGACGTCATGACCGAAAGCCCGCGTTACCCCATCATCTATGTCCGCGGCTACGCGATGACGCAATCGGAAATCACCGAAACCACCTCGACACCCT
>CAYVOR010000129.1:0-4699 GCA_964452995.1 uncultured Thiobacillus sp. | reverse complement strand
GCCGGGCCTGCCGGTGATCCTCTATCCCACCCCGGTACAGGGTGCCGGCGCCGGCACGCAGATTGCCGCTGCAATCCGCACTGCGGGTGAACGCGCCGAGTGCGACGTGCTGCTGGTATGCCGCGGCGGCGGCTCGCTGGAAGATCTGTGGGCATTCAACGACGAGGCGGTGGCACGCGCGATTGCCGCCAGCCCGATGCCCGTGGTGAGCGGCGTCGGTCACGAAACCGATTTCACCCTGGCCGACTTCGCCGCCGACCTGCGCGCCCCGACGCCCACCGCCGCGGCCGAACTCGCCAGTCCGGTGCGCCAGGAACTGCTGCTGCAACTGGGTCATCTGGCGCGCCAGCTCCACCAGCATCATTCACGCAGGCAGCATAGCGAAATGCAGCGCCTGGATTACCTGGCGCGGCGGCTGCTGCATCCGGCCGAACAACTGCGCCGCCGCACCAGCGAGCTTGGCCAGCTGGCGCAGCGTCTTCGCCATGCCGGCGGCACGCGCCTGACGCATGAACAGCTGCGCCTCGCGCACCTGAGCCAGCGGCTGGTGACGCCACGTCACGTCATCCAGCGCGACCTGCAGCGCCTGGACACGCTGGGCCTGCGCACACGACGCGCGGTTTGGGGCAGTTTCGGGCGGCATCAGCTCAATCTGGCACGACTGGCCAGCAGCCTCGCCCATCTCAACCCCGACGGCGTGCTGGCACGCGGCTACAGCATCGTCCAGCGGGATGACGGCTCTGTGGTGCAGGATGCCGCGATGCTCGAGATCGGAGAAAAAATCGGCATCCGCCTGCAACGCGGGCAGATCCGCGCCACCGTCGACGCCCTCCGCAAGGACTGAGCTTGCCCGCTCACGGCTGCAGATGGCGGGCCACCCGCTCCGTCGCCTGCGCCGCCAGATCGGCCGCCAGACAATCCAGTTCCATCGCATCCGGCCACGAGCGCAGCCAGGTTAACTGGCGCTTGGCAAGCTGTCGGGTCGCGGCGATCCCCTGTTCGCGCAATGTGTGTAGGTCGATGACGCCGTCGAGACAGGCCCAGGCCTGGCGATAGCCGACCGCCCGCATCGACGGCAGATCGGCGTTGAGTGGATAGCGGCGGCGCAGGGCATCCACTTCATCGAGCAGACCATCGGCGAGCATGGCATCGAAGCGCGCGGCGATGCGCTGATGCAGCACGGCACGGTCGGCGGGAATCAGCGCCAGCTGCAGGACGCGATACGGCAGGTCGGACTGCGCGCGCTCGAGCAGGGTCGACATCGGGGTGCCGCTGAGCCGGAATATCTCCAGCGCGCGGCCGATGCGTTGCGAATCGTTCGGCGCCAGCCGCGCCGCGGTCGCCGGGTCGATCTGCGCCAGGTCGGCATGCAGCGCCGGCCAGCCACGCGCCGCCGCTTCCGACGCCAACGCCCTGCGCAGGCTTGCATCTGCACGCGGCAGGTCGTCCAGCCCCTGCAGCAGCGCACGGAAATACAGCATGGTGCCCCCCACCAGCAGTGGCACCTTGCCGCGCGCCACGATATCGGCCATCAGCCGCCGCGCATCGTCACAGAATGCCGCGGCCGAATAGGCTTCGGTCGGGTCACGAATGTCCAGCAGATGGTGCGGCGCCCGCGCCAACGTGGCGGCATCGGGTTTGGCGGTACCGATGTCCATGCCGCGATACACCAGCGCCGAATCGACACTGATAATCTCGAGCGGAAAACGTTCGACCAGGCTGACCGCCAGCGCGGTCTTGCCCGACGCGGTCGGGCCCATCAGGAAAATGGCGGGGGGATGGCGGGATGCGGACATTATGCGCGATTATCCCCTACCCGCTCGAGACGGCCGAAGCCGCAGTGGTTACTGCTGAAAATTAGGGTCTAAAGTAAATGAAGACCGGATTCGTCCGGGACCCCGTTCTTCATCCCTAGCGGAGATCCAGAAACCATGAACATCGATCAACTCAAGTCGGTGGCGAACGCCATCGTTGCGAAACAGAAGGGTGTTCTTGCGGCGGACGAAAGCAGTCCGACGATCAAGAAACGGTTTGACGCCATCCAGGTGGAGTCCACCGAAGTGAACCGCCGGCGCTACCGGGAAATCCTGTTCACCGCCGACGGCATCGAGCGCTACGTCGGCGGCATCATTCTGTTCGACGAAACCCTGCGACAAAGCACTCGCGACGGGGTGCCTTTCGCCAAACTGTTGGCGGACCGGGGGATCGTGCCCGGAATCAAGGTCGACAAGGGCGCCAAGCCCCTGGCGCTGTTCCCGGGCAACAAAGTGACCGAAGGTCTGGATGGGCTGCGCGAGCGGCTCGCCGAATACAAGGAACTGGGCGCGCAGTTCACCAAATGGCGGGCAGTGATCGAGATCAACGAACACGGGATTCCGTCACCTTACGGCCTCCACGCCAACGCCCATGCCCTGGCGCGCTATGCCGCACTCTGCCAGGAAGTCGATCTGGTGCCGATCGTCGAACCCGAGGTGCTGATGGATGGCGCCCACGACATCGAGCGTTGCGAAGTGGTGACGGCACGGGCGCTGCAGGCCGTATTCGCCGAGCTAGACGCCCATCGCGTGCAGTTGGAAGGCATGCTGCTGAAACCGAACATGGTGATCGCAGGCAAGAAGTGTCCGCGTCAGGCCAGCGTACAGGAAGTGGCCGAGGCCACGCTGCGCTGCCTCAGGCGTTACGTACCGGCGGCCGTGCCGGGCATCGTCTTCCTGTCCGGCGGACAGAGCGCGGAAGACGCGACCGATCATCTCAACGCGATGAACAGGATGGGGCCGCAACCGTGGCAGCTCAGCTTCTCATATGGGCGCGCCCTGCAGGCGCCGGTGCTGGCAGCCTGGCGGGGCCAGGAAAGCCATGCTGCGGCTGCGCAGCAGGCGCTGCTGAAACGCTGCCATCTGAACGGCCTGGCGCGCGACGGCAAGTATGAGCGGGCCATGGAAACCGCTGCCTGATCCGCATGGTCGTTTGCTGCCCGGACGGACCCGGGACCCTCTGAAGCGAAAAAACACTTCGTTTTCAGGGTTTGTCGGGGCTGAAGAAAAAACGGCGGAGGGCCCGGCAGTGTGACGGGCTTAGGCGCGACGCGAAGCGCTTGCGGCTCGCTGTCGAGGCGGGCGTTCGGACACAGGGGCGCTAGCCGCCCCCCGTCCCGATCAGCCGCAGGTTCCCACGGCGCCGCAGGCGGTGCAGAAGTCGCAGCCGTCCTTGCGGATGACGGTCTGGTTGCCGCATTCGGTGCACAGCGCGCCTTGCATCAGCTTGGGTTCGTTGTCGTCGCGCGGGACCTCGAGGATGCCCATCTCGCGCGTCGGGAAGCCCTTTTCATCGAGTACGCCAAGCATGGCATAGCGGTGGATGATGAGTCGGGCCACGTAGGCCACGGTGCTGGGGTAGTTCTGCTGACGTCGGGTGCCCGGCACGAAGGCCATGAAGTCCCCCAGCGGCTCGGGGTAGTCAAGCAGCTTCCTCAGCTTCATGCCGATCCAGGCCGGGTCCATGACACGCATGTCGAGCGACAGGATGCGGGTCAGGCCGTCCAGGGCGCGCGGGTAGTTGCCCGACAGCCACGCCGAGTAGGGGCGGGTGACGCCGTCCGGCAGGGTGATTTCCTTCAGGCCGAGCACGAAGTCTTCGCTGGTGGCCGGGTTGTAGATGTCGACCGTCCATGACAGCGTGCCGTCGGTTCCGGTCTTGGGTTCGTCAAGGCTGAACAGCGTGTCCAGCACCGCGTTGCTTTCGTCTTCCGTGTCGAACACGCCGAGTTTTTCACAGCGGTAGTGCACTGTCTGGGCGAAGGCCGACACCACGCCCGGCACCAGTTTCTTCTCGCCGTGCGGCGGGAGGGGCATCTCGAATGAACGCTCGCCCACGGTGTGGGCCAGGGTGTCGAGCTTGAGTTTGAGCCAGCCACGGTCGTTGGCACGCATATCCATCGACAGGGTCTTGGCCACCGCACCCAGACCGCGCGGCTGGTCGGCGCCGTTCACCCAGACTTCGAAGGGGAAGGAGTGGCCGTTGCTGCCGACCTCGCCGACGAACAGGGCGAAGCCGCCACTCGGCGTGTTGAGCATGTAGGTCCAGGCCATGTTGCCGTCGGGCAAGTCCGGACGCCCGGGCCAGCGCAAGCTGGACAGCACCGGAGCGGGCAGATTCTTGATCGACAGGCGCTTGTTGGCGTCGGAGATCTCGACGTCGTGCGGTTGCTTCTGTTCGATGGCTGAGGTGACCGACAGCACCGAACCCAGCACCGAGTTGGGGCGATAGGTGGCGAGACCCTTCAGGCCGGCCTTCCAGGCGGTGAGGTAGAGGTCCTCGAATTCACTATACGGATAGTCCTCGGGCACGTTCACCGTCTTCGAGATCGCGGTGTCGATATAGGGCGCGACCGCGGCGACCATGTCCTTGTGCGCCTGCGCGGAGATTTCCAGCGCGGTCACGAAAGCATCCGGCAGCTTGTCGACATCACCACCGAGATGACGGTACAGGCGCCAGGCGTAGTCCTCGACCGCATACTCCTTGAAGGTGCCGTCAGCCATGCGCTTGCGCCGGGTGTAGGTATAGGAGAACGGCGGCTCGATGCCGTTGGAGGCATTGTCGGCAAAAGCCAGGCTGATGGTGCCGGTGGGCGCGATCGACAGCAGATGCGAGTTGCGGATGCCGTGCTTGCGGATCTTGTCCTTGACCTCGGCCGGCAGCC
>CAYVOR010000128.1:0-4736 GCA_964452995.1 uncultured Thiobacillus sp. | reverse complement strand
GAGTTGACCGTGCGCTCGGCCAACTGCCTGAAGGCCGAAAACATCTATTTCATCGGCGATCTGATCCAGCGTTCCGAGACCGAGCTGTTGCGCACACCCAACCTGGGTCGCAAGTCGCTGAACGAGATCAAGGATGTGCTGGCTTCCAAGGGTCTGGCCCTTGGCATGAAGCTCGAAAACTGGCCGCCGACAGGGCTTGAGCGTCCCTGATTATCTGAACCGAATCAATAATAAAGTGCGGGTTGCCGTGGCTGGCGACCTGGCCCAAGAATACTGTCTGAAAGGAATTAGCCATGCGTCATCGTCAATCCAACCGTAAACTGAACCGCACCACCAGCCATCGCCTGGCTATGTTCCGCAACATGAGCGTGTCGCTGCTGAAGCATGAAGTCATCAAGACAACGCTGCCGAAAGCCAAGGAACTGCGTCGCTTCGTCGAGCCGCTGATCACGATGGGCAAGGATCCGAGCCTGGCGAATCATCGCCTGGCATTTGACCGTTTGCGCGATCGCGACATAGTCGTCAAGCTGTTCGGCGAGCTGGGCCCGCGTTACAAGACCCGCCCAGGCGGTTACCTGCGCATTCTGAAATACGGCTTCCGGAATGGCGATAACGCGCCGATGGCATTGGTCGAACTGGTCGACCGCCCCGATGTCGATACGGTACCGGGCGACGGCGAATAAAGCCGCGTCAGTCAGTATCACGACATGAAAAAAGCCGGATCATTCCGGCTTTTTTCATGGCTGTCCTGTGCTGGAAATGGAAGGCGAGGGAGGCGTGCCCAGAACGGCTTGCTATCGGCCGGCCTCATCAGGCATAGTCTTCCCCCACCGCCTTCCTTCATCCTGAGCGGACCTACACGTGATTGTTCTCTTCACCGATTTTGGTACACGGGATCCCTATGTGGGGCAGGTCAAGGCGCGTCTGGCCGAGCATGCGCCTGCCCAGCAGGTGGTGGATCTGCTGCACGAAGCGCCGGACTTCAATCCCCATGCCGGTGGGCATCTGCTTGCCGCGTTCGCGACAGTTTTTCCACCAGGCTGCACATTCCTGGCGGTGGTGGATCCGGGCGTGGGGACGCCACGCCACGCCGTGGTGGTCCTGGCGGGCGGCCGCTGGTTTGTCGGGCCCGACAACGGCCTGCTATCCATCGTTGCTGCGCGTCATGCCGACGCCCGGCTGTGGCGCATTATCTGGCAACCCGGGAGCCTGTCATCGACCTTTCATGGACGCGATCTGTTTGCACCGATCGCGGCCGCTATCGCACGGGGCGCATTTCCTGACGACAGGCTGACGTCGATCGATACGCTCGACGTTGAGTTCGATGCGGGGGATCTGGCACGCGTGATCTACATCGACCATTACGGCAACGCATGGACCGGGGTGCGCACGGTGCCGCCGGATGCGCACGTCAGCGCGGCAGGCGAGCGGTTTCAGCACGGCGGGAGCTTCGGGCAGGTTAGCCAGGGAGAAGGCTTCTGGTTCATCAATAGCGTCGGGCTGCTTGAACTCGCGGTCAACCGCGGGAGCGCCGCCACGGTGTACGGTTTGGCGGTTGGCGATCCGGTCCGGGTGCAACGCCTGGACTGAGTCGCGCTGTGTTCGCCGTCAATCCAGGCCAAGCAGCAGTGCGCGGTAATCGTTGACATTGGTGCGGGTGGGGCCGGTGACGACCAGATCGTCTAACGCGGAAAAGAAACCGTAGCTGTCGTGTGCGGCGAGCCGCTCTGCCGCATCCAGTTTCTGCGCACGTGCACGCTCCAACGTATCCGGTGAGAGCAACGCCCCCGCATTGTCTTCGCTGCCATCGATGCCATCGGTGTCGCAGGCGATGGCCCAGGCGGGTGTCTCGCGCAAGGCCAGCGCCAGCGCCAGCAGATACTCGCTATTGCGGCCGCCTCGACCGTGCCCGCGCTGCAAGGCGACGGTGGTCTCGCCGCCGGAGATCAGGGCGAGCGGTTGCCGTCGCACCTGCGCATGCGCCAGCGCAGCGTGTTGACGTGCCACGTGTTGCGCCTCGCCACTGACCGTGTCCGAGAGCAGCAGGGCGGGAATTCCGTGGTGCTCGAAATAACGGGCCGCGGCCATCAGGCTGTCGTGTGCGCGGGCGATCACACGGTTTTCCATTCTCTCGAAGCAGGCGTCGCCCGGCTTGGGCGTATCCGGTATCTGGCCTGCGACACAGGCGTCCAGATGGCGCCTGACGCCTTCCGGCGGCGTGATTCGCAAGCGCTGCAAATGTTCGAGTGCGTCGGCGCAGGAACTGGTATCGGGTGCGCAGGGACCGGATGCAATGAAGCCCGGATCGTCACCGACGACATCGGAAATGATCAGTGCCAGCCCTCGGGCCGCCCAGGCGGCACGGGCCAATTGGCCGCCCGATAGACGTGTCAGATGCTTGCGCACGGTGTTGATGTCGTGAATGTCTGCACCGGCATGCAGGAGCGCCTTGGTCACCTGGCGCAACGCCTTCAGCGTTACGCCTTCGACCGGTGCGGCGAGCAGGCTGGAACCACCGCCGGAAATCAATGCCAGCAAGAGATCGTTCGGACCCAGTTGGCGGCTCATGTCCAGCATGCGCGGGGCAGCCGCTTCGCCACGCCCGTCGGGTAGCGGATGGCTGGCCTCGACGACTTCGATGCAGCGGGTGGGCAATCCATGCCGATAGCGCGTGACCACCAGGCCGGATAGCGGCGCATCGGCTGGCCAGTGGGCCTCGACGGCTGCCGCCATGCCGGCCGCGGCTTTGCCGCCACCGACTACGAGTGTCCGACCGGACGGCGGCGAAGGCAGGTGCGCGGGCAGGATCCGCTGGGGATTGGCCGCATCGACCGCAGCCTGGAACGAGCCCAGCAGCAGCGAGCGTGGGTCCATGGGAGTCAGCGCCTGAAGATCGAGTTGCTTGTTGGCCGGACGCACGCTTGCGGGTCGGCCCCGGGTTCGGCAAGTGAAAAACGGCCAGATAAATGTCTGGCCGTTGAACGGGATCGCAGTGGCTACTGTTGGGCGGCGTCTTTGGCCTTGTCTGCCATTTCCTGCGCCTTGTCGGCCCCTGCGGCGGCCGTATCGGCCGCGCTCTGGGCGGCACTTGCCGCCGCCTCGGCCGCAGCGTTCCCTGCCGCACTGGCTGCGTCGCCTGCGGCGGTGGCTGCGGCCCCGGCCGCATCAACAGCCGAGTCTGCCGCATTCGAGGCGGAATCCGCCGCGGCACTGGCGGCTTCCTGGGCCTGATCCATGGCAGGTGCAGAGGCCTCTTGTGCTTTTTGGCAGGCGGTCAGTGCGAGAGCGGCGAAAAGTGCGATGAGAAGTTTGGAAGGCATGTAATCTCTCCTGGAATGTGGACTCAATGACGAAAAGGCATTGCGAGTGTGTCCACCCGCAGTATTTATTAATAAGGCCAAAATACGCCAGGCACAAGCTAACGAGAGATTATTTTTAAGAATCGGGTCTAAAAATGCTCATCCTGGCGCAGATAGCGCCACTGTCCCAAAGGCAGATCGCCCAGTCGCACCCGGCCGATGCGCACACGCTTCAGGCCCACTACCTTGAGTCCCACCAGTTCGCACATGCGGCGAATCTGGCGTTTGCGGCCTTCCTTCAGGATGAAACGCAGCTGGTCGGCGTTCTGCCAGCTGACTTTGGCCGGACGTAATGTGCGCCCGTCGAGCGACAGGCCATGGTTAAGCCGTGCAAGCCCCTTGTCATCAAGAGGCCCGGACACTCTGACCAGATATTCCTTCTCGATTTCGGAATTTTCGCCAATCAGCTGTTTGGCAATGCGGCCGTCCTGCGTGAAGACCAGGAGGCCGGTGGAATCGATGTCGAGCCGCCCGGCAGGCGCCAGACCTTTGAGATGGGCCGGCTGGAATGCTTGCGTAGCGCGTCCGTCCTGCCACAGCGTATCGGGCTGGATCAGCGTCACCGCCGGCTGGTAGCCAGGTTCGGGCTGGCCCGACACGTAGCCGACGGGCTTGTGCAGCAGAAGGGTGACGCGTTGCTGCTGCTGCGTGCTCGCGGCGTGATCCAGCCGTATCGCGCAGTCGGGATCGACCTTGGTGCCGAGTTCGCTGACCCGCCTGCCATCGACGAAGACGAGCCCTTTTTCAATATAGCTGTCGGCTTCGCGGCGCGAGCACAGCCCACGCTCGGACATCAGTTTGGACAGGCGAACCGGCTCGGCCATCTCAGTGACGCGCGAGCATGGGCTGCAGGTACTGCCCGGTGTGGCTGGCCGGGTTGTCGGCCACCGCCTCCGGCGTGCCTTCGGCAATGATCCGGCCACCCCCCGCGCCGCCTTCGGGGCCGAGATCGATCAGCCAGTCGGCGGTCTTGATCACATCCAGGTTGTGCTCGATGACGACCACGCTGTTGCCGGCGTCGGCCAGCCGCTGCAGCACCTTCAGCAGCAGGTCGATGTCGGCGAAGTGCAGGCCGGTGGTGGGCTCGTCGAGGATGTAGAGCGTGCGGCCCGTGTCGCGCTTCGACAGTTCGAGCGCGAGCTTGACGCGCTGCGCCTCGCCACCCGACAGCGTGGTGGCCGACTGGCCCAGACGAATGTAGCCAAGACCGACGTCGAGCAGGGTCTGGAGCTTTCGTTTGACCACCGGCACCGCCGCGAAAAATTCGTGTGCCTGCTCGATGGTCATTTCCAAAATGTCGCGGATGGTCTTGCCCTTGTAGTGCACTTCCAGCGTCTCGCGGTTGTAGCGCGCGCCGTGGCAGACGTCGCACGGCAC
>CAYVOR010000127.1:0-4767 GCA_964452995.1 uncultured Thiobacillus sp. | reverse complement strand
TTCCACGTCATCAACCACGACCACATGGCGAAGATGAAGGACCAGGCCATCGTCTGCAACATCGGCCACTTTGACAACGAGATCGACGTTGCCAGCATCGAGCAATATCAGTGGGAAGAGATCAAGCCGCAGGTCGATCACGTGATCTTCCCCGACGGCAAAAGGATCATCCTCCTGGCCAAGGGCCGCCTGGTGAACCTCGGCTGCGCCACCGGCCACCCGTCCTACGTGATGAGCTCGTCGTTCGCCAACCAGACCATTGCGCAGATCGAGCTGTGGCAGGAGCGCGATTCCGGCAAGTACCCGGTCGGCGTCTACACGCTGCCCAAGCATCTCGACGAAAAGGTCGCGCGCCTGCAGCTGAAGAAGCTCAACGCGCAACTTTCCGAGCTGACCGACCAGCAGGCCGCCTACATCGGCGTGCCCAAGAGCGGCCCGTACAAGGCCGAGATGTACCGCTACTGATCGACCCCACCTGAAGAAGGAGCACGCCATGCGTCTGCTGTTGCTGTGGATCCTGAACGCCGTGTCCCTGCTGGCGGTGACCTGGCTGCTGCCGACCATTCAGGTGTCGGGCTTCGGCTCGGCGCTGGTCGCCGCGCTGGTGCTCGGCTTGATTAATACGCTGGTGCGGCCGGTGCTGGCGATTCTCACCCTGCCGATCACGGTGCTGACGCTGGGGATTTTCTACCTGGTGCTGAACGGCCTGCTGTTCTGGCTGGCCAGCACGCTCATTCCCGGCTTTCAGGTACAGGGATTCGTCTCGGCCATGGTCGGCGCGATTCTCTATGGCGTGATCGCCTGGGCGCTGTCCGCGCTCATTCCCGATAGCCGAGGTTGAAACATGAATGAACGTACTTTCAGCTTTGAATTCTTTCCACCCAAGACTGAGGAAGGCGCCGAGAAACTGCGCGCCACCCGCAAACAACTGGCGCAGCTCAACCCCAAGTTCTTCTCGGTGACGTTCGGCGCCGGCGGCTCCACCCGCGACCGCACGCTGGAAACCGTGCGCGAGATCCAGGCCGCCGGCAGCGACGCTGCGCCGCACCTGTCGTGCATCGGTTCGACCGAGGCGAGCATCCGCGAGATACTCGCCGAATACAAAAGCCAGGGTATTCGCCATCTGGTCGCGCTGCGCGGCGATCTGCCCTCCGGCACGATGGACGCCGGCGAATTCAACTACGCCAATGAACTGGTGGCCTTCATCCGCAAGGAAACCGGCGACTGGTTCGAGATCGAGGTGGCGGCCTATCCCGAGGTTCACCCGCAGGCGCGTTCGCACGCGGAGGATCTCGCCAACTTCAAGCGCAAGGTCGATGCCGGCGCCGACGCCGCGATCACCCAGTATTTCTTCAACGTCGACGCCTACTTCAACTTCGTCGAGGACGCGCGTGCGCTCGGTGTCGACATCCCCATCGTTCCCGGCATCATGCCGATCGGCAACTACGTGCAACTGGCGCGCTTCTCCGACGCCTGCGGCGCCGAAATTCCGCGCTGGCTGCGCAAGAAACTGGAAAGCTACGGCGACGACCTGCCATCGATCCGTGCCTTTGGGCTCGATGTGATTACCGATCTGTGCGACCGCTTGCTGGCTGGCGGTGCGCCGGGTCTGCATTTCTACACCATGAACCAGGCAGGGCCGAGCACCACCATCTGGCAGCGGCTGGGCCTGTGATGTGCCTGGCTTGACCGGATGACAAGGCCCGCTGTCAGCGGGCCTTGTCATGTGTGCCGTATCGCCTGGTCCGGGGCGACAGGTAGAATCGTCTTCATCCCCGCTTCCGCATCCTGATCATGAATGCCCTGTGGATCCTGATCCTGCTCATCCTGCTTTCCGGTCTGTTTTCCCTTGCGGAAATGGCGCTCGCTTCCGCCCGTCGCGGCCGCCTGACCCAACTGGCCGAGGCCGGCGACGTCGGGGCCATCAAGGCACTGGTGATCAAGGAACATCCGAGCCGGCTGCTGGCCGCGAGCCAGACGGGCATCACCGCCGCCGCGCTGCTGATGGGGATCTATGGCGAGTCGGCCCTGTCGGCCTCCATCGAAGCGATCATCGGTGCGCTGATTCCCGGCCTGGCCGAGTGGCGCGAATCGATTGCCTTCGGCATCACCATCGCGATCGTCACGGCTGTCTCGATCATTCTGGGCGAGATCGTGCCCAAGCGGATTGCCCTCGCGCATCCGGAAAAGGTGGCGGCATTTTGCGCGCCCTTCATGTCGCTTTTCATCCTGCTGTTGTCCCCGGCGATCCGTTTCCTGTCCTTCACCGCCGACCGCATACTGGCGCTGCTGCCGATCCAGTCGGTGCCTGCGGTCACTAGCGTGGAGGACATCCTCGCATTTGTGGACGAAGGGGAGCGCACGGGCGCCATCGCACCGGAAGAGAGCCAGCTGTTTGGCAACGTGCTGCGACTGGAAGACTGGCGCCTCGCCACCGTCATGACCCCGGCGTCGGACGTGGCCTGGCTCGACCTGCTGTCGCCGCGCGAGGATAACCTGCGCATCCTGAAGGAAGCCCCGCATTCGCGCCTGCCTATCTGCAAGGGCGACCTGCAGCAGGTGATCGGCATTGCAGAAAGCCACGACATTCTCAAGGCTGCGATGGAGGGCGACATTGACTTTGCCGAACTGCCGCTGGCGCAACCCCTGTTCGTCCCCTCCAGCCTCACCCTCATTGATCTGCTGCGCACGTTTCGCCAGCAGCGTGCCAATTTCGCCCTGGTGGTCAGCGAATTCGGCCTCACCGAAGGCATCGTTACTTTGGACGACCTGATGTATTCGCTGGTGGGCGACATGATGCCTCTGGCCGAAGATACCGAAGACGCCCTTGCCGTACGCCGCTCCGACGGCTCCTGGCTGCTGGATGGCCTGCTGCCCATTGACGAGATGAAGGACCGGCTGGAGATTCGCCATGTGCCGCAGGAATCGCTGGGCAACTATCACACGGTCGGGGGGTTCGTACTGGCTTCGCTGGGCCGTATTCCGCGCAAGGCGGAACGCTTCACCTGGGCGGATTGGGAGTTCGAGGTGGTGGACGTCGACCGCAACCGGGTGGACCAGGTGCTGGCCACGCAGGTAGCGCCACCTGACGCGTCATCCGGGGGCGGTTGACAGTCCGTTTGCCCGATCCATCTGCCTGTTTCACACCAAATCCGGCCCGCTTTCAGCCGGCACCTGCCTGCGCATAGGCAAAATCCTACCGACCTTCCGACTCCGATTCGCCACGATGACAGTGTGATGGCCAGACACGGCACATCACGACCGTGTCCGTCATGGAGACGGACCAGGATGGCACGTGCAAAGGAGATCGGCATGCAAAGAATCGCATTGAGAGACAGCAACGTGAAGGATTTTGTGCAGGCGTGCCGCATGGCGGTAAGCAAGGCGGGCGAAATGCTGGACTGTCCCGTCATCGTCGCCTGGAAGGACGACAGGAACGGCAGGTCGGCCCCCGAGAATCCGGGCGCAAAAGCAGGTCTCTGGCGCGACTATGGCGAGCGCAATGAAGGGGTTCTGGAACTGGCGGTGGCGAACGATTACCACTTCGTTTTCACCGAGGCTGAAGCTTTCGACGCGTCTGAGCTGAACGCGACCCGCGACGACAATGCGACACGCTCATGCGTCTGAACAACGCCTGTCCTGAAGCGGGCTGTCCTGAAGAAGGCAAGGCAAAGCCGGGTTATTTCGCGGAGAGCGGTCCGGGCCAGCCGGTCAAAAACGTCTGATCCGGGCTGCGTGCCAGATGTGACGCATGACTGCATTGTCGCGGCGTTCAGTCCGCTCAATTCAACAAGGAGAATGTCATGGGTATTGGAACCATCTTGCTGATCGTGTTGATCCTGATCCTGATCGGCGCAATTCCGGCCTGGCCCTACAGCCGGGGATGGGGCTACGGTCCCAGCGGCGGCATCGGCCTGCTGGTCGTTATCCTGATCGTGCTGCTGGTGCTGGGTTTGATATGACGGGTTGTGTGCTGAGCCGGCCTGCCGGCGGTGCGCAGCGGGCCGGGTTGTCGGGGAATCAGGCCGATCCCGGTAGACAGGCTTTGAGCGCCTTCAGGCAGGTATCGACGTTTTCCTGCCGGGCCGAATAGCCCATCAGGCCGATGCGCCAGATCTTGCCGGCCATGTCGCCGAGGCCGGCACCGATTTCCAGGTTGAATTCATTCAGCAGTCGGGCGCGGATCGCCGCCTCGTCGACGCCTTCCGGCACATAGATCGAGTTGAGCTGCGGCAGGCGCGCGGCATCCTCGACCACGTAATTCAAGCCCATGGCTTCGAATCCCGTCTTGAGACTTTCGTGCATCGCCCGGTGGCGCGCCCAGGCGTTCTCCAGTCCTTCTTCTTCCAGCATCACCAGCGCTTCGTGCAGGCCGTACATCGGGTTGATGGGCGCGGTGTGGTGATAGGTGCGCTTGCCTGAGGACTGCCAGTAGCCGAGCATCAGGTTGAGGTCGAGGAACCAGCTTTGCACCGGCGTGGTGCGCGCCTTGATACGGGCGATTGCGCGCTCCGAGAACGACACGGGCGACAACCCCGGCGTGCACGACAGGCATTTCTGGCTGCCCGAATAGGCCGCGTCGATGCCCCATTTGTCCAGGTAAACCGGCGTGCCGCCGAGACTGGTGACACAATCCATGATCGTCAACGCGCCGAACTCCTGCGCGATCTCCGCCAGGGTTGCGGCGTCGGACTGCGCGCCCGTAGAGGTTTCGGCATGGATGAAGGCGAGCACCCTGGCATCAGGATTCGCCTTGAACGCATCGCG
>CAYVOR010000126.1:0-4957 GCA_964452995.1 uncultured Thiobacillus sp. | reverse complement strand
TCGTCGGTGGATTTGCGGGTGTAGACGGCGCAACGCTTCTTCGGCGTGACCGTCGGCAGGGAATGAGCGCTCGGGGAACTCATGCCGTCACCTTCTTGGCGGCGGGCGTCTTCAGGCCGAAGAACACCGGGCCAGACCAGTGGCTGCCGGTGATGTGGCCCGCAATCGCGGACAGGCTCGTGAAGCGTTGCCCCTGATACTCGAAGTCACCCGTGCCGCGCACCAGCACGCGATGCTCCACGTCGTCGTAGGTGCGCGTGAGGATGGTGCCGGGCAGCAGGCGTTGGGCGTCGCTTCGCAGCGACTTGGGCAGGATGCCGGTTTCGCCGACCTCTTCGAGCTTCTTGCGCAGAGAGGGTTTCAGACCGCCGAAGGCGCGTTCCTGAATCCTGTAGGCCAGTCGGCTCTCCAGCCAGCCGCGATGGTGATGGCCGGGCCGTTCATCGAAATGCTCGTCCCACAGTGCCCAGAGATCGCCCATCGACAGATGGGGGATTCCGGCGACCTGGGCGGCGACCGTGGTGGCGGGTGGTGGTGCGTGTGCCGTCATGGGCGAACTCCGTAGTGGTGATCGGGGTTCGCATTCACGCGCTGTTGGCCGAGGAAGCCAAGGCGAACGCGCTCGCTGTTTTCGGTGGTGTGGCTGGCCTGGCGCGCGCGCAGGCGCAGCAGTGCTGCGGCCAGCAGGTCGGCGATTTCCTGCTGCGGGTGCCGAGGTCGGTCAGACGGCGGGGAAATGGAGATGGGTTCGAGTTCGGACATGGCAGGCGTTTCGATGGAAAACGCTGCTCATGCTATGAACCGAAGGCGCTTCGCGTAACGTGATTTGGCGGGTATGTGCGGGTTGGAGGAAGGCCACTGGTTCAGGGCATGGGTGCTGCCGGAGACCAAGTCGACGGCGGGTTTTTCTGGAGCCACTTCAGGAAGACCTCGCCCGTATCCACGGGGGACGCACTCGAACGGTATTGCTCCAAGCTCATCACATACTGATAGAGCATCGCGTTGGCGATGCCTTCGGCAAAGACCCGCTCCGATTCAAGAACGAGATCGACCGCAAGCAAGGAACCATGAGCGATCTTCGACCGCCATTCGTAGACTTTGCGCACGGCGGCCTTGAGCGTCAGGCCATCGGCCCGAACGGAATCTCCCGGCTTCTTCTCGAAGAGCGCACAAGCCAGATCTCGAATCCCGGCCTCTTCCTTGCCGCCGCACAGAGTATCCAGCGTAAACCCGAACATCGGCAGTGCGACGAAGTCCGCATCGGAGACGCATGCCCGACCATACCAGTGGATGGCGTTGCTCCATCGCTGAGAAAGCTCCGGCAGATTTTCTTGCGCGGGCGTCGGACTGACGATGACCGTGATGCAGTTTCCTGCGGCCTTTCGGAAATCCGTGGAGGTGTCGATCAGTTCCTGAGCCGCACCGGGCTTTCCGCCAACACCGGGCATTTCCGTTCCTGAATCTGAAGTCAAGTCATGCCCATCCATCTGCCGTAGTCGCTCGATGGCGCGAGGCGGGCCGTGGTCGGCTGAGGTAAATATCCTTTTCTTGTTGCTGCCGGGGATGAGCAGACGTATGCCGTCGATGGCGATTCTGGTAGCGAGCAGTGCTCGACGCTTTGCCTCTCGATCATCGAAGCCTGCGATAGCGACGCATGCAATTCGTTGTTCGGCAAACGCGAAGCGCGTTACCGTCTTGATTGCGAACTCGACGAGCTGATCGCTGCTGCCAGCAGCAGTGTCGCCAGCGTTACCAGTCAGCCCCCACGTCGATTCAACACCTGATCGCCATGCCGGGCGGCTACCTCGAACTCGTTCCACCTTGTCCAGCCATCCCGACCGATCAACGAACTCGACCGGCCCCACGGAGAAATTTCCATAGTCCTGACGGACAAAGATCCACACCGGCACATAGACGGTCTGCGAGGTCGGGAGGCTGGTGAACGCGGCGGTGATGGTGTCCCGGTACTGCTTCCATCTCTCATTGTCATCGGCGACTTCGATGAGCGATGAAAGGTTCGCCCCGAGCGTTTGCATCGCCCGCTTGAACATTTCATCTCTGCTGAGAGTTCGGGCGAGCGCACCGTCATTAGTGCGGATGTTGTCGATGATCTCCGTAATGCAGCCAATTGCGCGATCAGTGGTTGGATAGAAGCTACCGCCTTCCGCCGGGAGGGAGGGAGGCAACGGCGAACTTCGAGGGCCGTGCAGCCACTGCTTGTATTCGTCGCTTTCTGGATTCTGGAGTCGAAGGGTTTCCTCCAGAGCATCCCTCAATCGCTGTGCATTCGTGGTCATAGAAAGGACTCTCGGCGACGGCTCTGAATTCAGCGCACCGGCAACTGACCGTTCGACACAAACTGATCGAAGCTGTCGAAGCTCTCCTCGTCCTGCCACGACCGATCCCACGCGCGCGGCTCGGCGCTTTCGAGCAGGAGCAGCGTGAGGACGCGATCCCGCGTGGTGTAGCTGTGCTTGAACTCGCGCAGCTTCATGTGCTGCGCTTCTTCCGGGCACCAGATCGCGGCGGACATCTCCGTGCCGTCCCATTCCTGTGCGACGGTGGTGTCGGCGGCCAGCGTCCCAGACGGCGGTTCTGCCGGATCGCCGCTGCGCCGGATTTTCGCCCGCGTCTTGACGGCGCTGCTGCTGCGCCATTCGTACTTCACGTAGCCGTTGTCCCAATAGACGAGGATCGCGCGCTGCGTGGTGAACTTGATGAAGCGGATGCACAGCGCCTCGAACGAAACCTGAAACCGCTTGGCGATCCCGCTGAGAACGCGCAGGTCGATGCGTTGGTTCGAGATCCAGTCGCGCAGCAGATCGCCGGGCATCAGCAGGTTACTGGCGAAGTCATCGGCTTCACGCTCGATGGCGCGGATGGTGTCGATGCCGGAGTAGACGCTTTCCTTGTCGCAGTTGAAGCTCTGCTGCTGGCCGCGATGCAGGATGAAGTGGCCCAGCTCGTGGGCGATGGTGAAACGGCGGCGTTCCGGACTGGCCTTGCCGTTGTAGAAGATGCCCCACTCGGCGGTGTCGTTCGGGTTGCGTACCAGCATGCCTTCGCAACTGTCGACTTCGAGCACCATGGGTGACTTGATCTCCCGAACGTCGGTGCCATAGGGCGTGCTCGGCAGCATCTGCCGCACGATCTCCAGATCAATGGCGTCGGGCATGCCCGTGCTGTACCACGCCCGGATCCACTTGATGACGTGGCTGGCGGCAGACGAACCGGTGAGGGCCTGCGCTGCGCTCAAATTTCAGTCCCCGCCGTCGCCCTTGTCGGGGAACATGATCTTGAGCGCCTGCCGGTAGCGATCCTTCTCTTCGTCCGTCATCCCGCCGTATTCGCGGAAGAAGATCACGTCCTCGGGGCTGGCGTCCGGCGCTTGCTGCATGGGAACGCCCATCACGTCCTCCATCGTCACGCCCAGCACCTTGGCAATGGCCTGAATCCGCTCGGCGGAAGGACGCTGCTGTCCGCCCTTCATCTCCAGTTCCCAGATGTAGGCCTTTGTGCAGCCGACCGCATCGGCGACCTGCTGCAAGGTCAGTTTTTTCGCCTCGCGCAAGCGTCGCAGGCGTGCTCCAAATGCAGAAGCCATCGAATTGCTCCTGTCAGGGTGGTTTTCGACAAGCCCTCAAGTATAGCCACAAGATACCCAATGCCGCTAGATGTGCCGCGTTGATTGACAAGCGGGAATGTGAGGGACAGAATCGCGCTTGTATCTCGTGGCTTTACTTGCGCGTGGTATGTGTTCAGAAACTCTGTCGCTGGCCCGTGCAGCCCGATCCCGGTCTCAGACCTCCGACGCCGATCCAGAAAGGACGAACAAGATGAAGAAAACCTTTGTCGACGTGATGCTCGAGCTGCCGGTGGATGCCACGCTGCGCGACTTCCTGACCTCACATGGCCTGCCCGTGCCGAACGGGTTCGCGTGGGACGACACGCCGGAGACCAGCCAGTTCTTGGTGGAGGCGGTCAAGGTCTGGCCGGACACCGCCGCCCGCGACCAGATGGTCGCCAACCTCATGGCCAGTGTCCAGTTGGGCGATCCGGCGGGCAAGCAGGCGATGTTCGAGGCCGTGGTCTCGGACGCCGCTGCGCTGGCGGGCCTGACGCTGTGCCGCAGCGACGTCCACCGCTCGTTCTGGCTCTACGTCACCCACCCGACGCTGTTCGAACGCGCCTACGACTTCAGTTTTTGGGAGCACCACGGGCCGCAGACCCAGCAATACGATCTGGGCCTGAAGCGCCAGCCGAACGGTTCCGACCACAATCTGGCCGGTCTGCGCAACGCGATCTCGGCGTTCTACAAGCGCGAGATGCAGTGCGGCGACAGCAGCGTGGCGCACTTGGTCGAGCGCAGTCCCGGGGTGTTCCTGCTGACCGTCCACGTCAAGGACATGGCCATGCTGCGGCTGGAGTTCGAGGGCGCGACCCTCAAGCGCCGCGTCGGCAATCCCAACATCCACATGGTGCTGGAATACGCCAAGGCCACGGGCGTCGTCCGCACGTTGGTGCGCGGCGGGCAGAAGTATCAGCAGATGCTGGTCGAGGCCTTCGCCGAGCATGTGCTGGGCGTCAAGGCGAGCGCCAGCCGCATCAAGTCGCCGACGCTGGATTTGTCGATGCTGCGCACCGGCTTCGACGTGCCGGAGGCGTTCGAGGACGGGTTCTCGATGGTGCAGTTGAAGGCGCTGACCTTCCTCAGCCCGGACGGCGCGCTGAAACTCGAATGCACCGCGATGCAGTCCAGCCAGCAACGCTCCGTGCATGAACTGCTGAAGGAGAAGTTGAACGGCCCGCTGGAAGGCAACTGGACGGTGACGGCGGCGCAGGTCAATCTCTACTATCCGCCGGAGCCGGGCCGCACGCGCGCGAAGGTGGTCACCATCGAGGTGACCAGCAAGGGGCGGCTGAACCTGCACAAGTTCGACGCCAAGATGCAGGCGCA
>CAYVOR010000125.1:0-4970 GCA_964452995.1 uncultured Thiobacillus sp. | reverse complement strand
CGGCCAGAAGCGGCCAATCGCCTTCTATTTATAACGGCCATTCGCAGGGCCGCTACACTCAGAAACTTGTTATCAATGCAAGCGACTCCAAACTGACAATCTCTTGATTGATATCACCAGATCAGGACACGCCGCTTGGGATCGCGCCACATCGGATCGCCTGGCAGCGTGCCAAAGGCCTCGTGGAAGGCATCCAGATGCAGCAAGGGCGCGACAGCACGCACCGAAGAGATGGCGTGCACATCGACCGACACCAGATAACGCAAGCGTTCCGAGCGTGCCTTGTAGGCCCACATCTGCGTCCAGGCCACGAAGCAGCGCTGGTCAGCGGTCAGCCCGTCCACATCCGGAATCGGGTTCTTCGCCAGGTAGCGCTTCAAGGCAGCGTGGGCGAGGGTGATGCCACCCAGGTCAGCCGTATTTTCCGTCACGGTCATCGCGCCGTTGTGCATCAGGCCGGGCAGGATTTCGTAGTGGCTGTATTGATCGACCAGCACATCGGTACGCCGCTTGAACTGGCTATCGGCGGCGGGCGTCCACCAGTTGCGCAGGTTGCCTTGCGGGTCGAACTGGCGGCCCAGGCTGTCGAAACCGTGGGTGATCTCGTGGCCGATCACCGCGCCGATGGCGCAGTAGTTGGCGGCGGCATTGGCACCCGGCTGGTAGAACGGCGGCTGCAGGATGGCCGCCGTGATGTCGATGGTGTTGGTGGTGAAGTTGTAGGCGGAATTCACCGCAATCGGCGTGGTCTTGGTGGCGACGGCGAAACGGTTGATCAGCACGGGTTTGCCGACCTGCGCGATGTCGCGCTGGAACGCGAAGCGCGTGGCACGCTGCACGTTGCCGAAATGGTCGTCCGGACGAATGTCGAGCGCACTGAAATCAACCCACTCCTTGGGATAGCCGACCTGAATGTCAATCTTGCCCAGCTTCTCCAGCGCCGCTTTTCGGGTCGCCTCGTCCAGCCAGATATTGCTGCGCAGGCGGGTGGCGAATTCGTCCTTGATATGCCCGACCATGTCGGTGATGTCGCGCCGGGTAGCGTCGGGGAAGTAGGCCTGCACATACAACTGCGACAGCGGGTGATACAACTGCGCGCCGATCTGCTGGGTGATGACGCGCTCCAGCTCGGGTGGCGTCTTCAGGCCCTTGCGCTCCACCGTGAACGCCTCTTCCTGCAAACGCCACGGCCGTCCCAGCTCCGAGGCGCGGCCGGCCAGCAGGAACCAGCGCAGCAGCAGCTTCACCTCGTCGGCCGAACGCTCGGTCAGCATTTTTTGCAGCGCCTTCATGGCGTTGATATCCACCACCTGCACCCGCGCGGGCGCGGCGACGCCCAGTTCGGCCAGGAAAGAGCGCAGGTCGAGCGCCGGCACCAGCGCCTGGGCCTGATCCAGCGTCATGATGTTGTAGGTGTTGGCCGGATCGCGCATCTGCAGCGGCGTCATCATCGCGGCTGCGGCTTGCGCTTCCATGGCGAGGAGCTTGGCCGCCTGGAGCTTGGCGGCGTCGATCGGCTCGCCGATGCCGTGCAGCATTGCCACGATGTACATGCGATACAGGTTGCGCAGTTTCTGGTGTTCGGGCCGGGCGTACTCGTCCTGTTCGAGCAGTTGCGCGCCGGGCGCCAGTATCAATACACCGGTGCTGCTGTCCTTGGCATCCGGCATGGCGCCGACCATGATCAGCGGCGAGCCGCCAACAGCATCCTGGAGCCGGCCAGCAAGGCGGCCATAGTCGGCCGGCGTGCCGCCTGCTGCGGCGATGCGCTGCATATCGCCTTCCAGCGGCTTGAGACCGAGGGCGTCGCGGTGCTCATGGTCCATAGCGGCCTTGTAATAGTCGCCGACTTGCTGGCGGGGGCTGCCCTTGGGCGCATCGGTGACTGCGGCAGCCTCCTTGATCAGGGCCAGCAGTTGCTTGTCCAGGTTGTGGGCTAGCAGCGTAAAGCCGCCGACGTCGGGATCGCTGGGCGCGATCTCGGTTTTCTTGAGCCAGTTGCCCGCCGCGTAGCGATAGAAGTCCTGGCGTGGATCGACCGTCCGGTCCATGTTCTGGGGCGAGTAGCCAAGGGACGGGACGTCGGTGAGGAAGCTGCCGGCATTGGCCGGCGATACGGCCAATAGCCCGGCCGCGATGAGGACTTTTGTCAAATGGAAAAAGTCGGCGCTGGCGGGATGGAATGCCCCGCAGCGGGTACGGCTCGCAATCAGTGTTTTTGTGGCTGCCATTCGTATATGCCACCATCGGCCATCAGGGATAGGTACAGTTTGCCGTCCTTGAGCAGGTAAGAGCGAACATAGACCAGATCACGCATCACTTTCTGGGCGTGCGAGTCGGGCGGACACATCATCTTCGTCGCTGCGAGCGGGCCGAATTCGAGCGAACCCGATGAGGAATCGGTCGATGGGGTCGCTTTCCATGAGGCGTTGCCGCGATTGCAATCGATCCGGAAGTTCGCGCGTCCGTCGGGGGCAAAGTTGACGGTGAATTTTTCGGGGTGACTGATGCGGGTCGTGCCTTGTGCATCGTCCATCGACTGGATGGCAACGAGTTCCCAGATCTTACCGGTAAGGCCTGCGGCCTGATCCGGTTGCTTCTGGCAGCGCATTTCCGGCGCACCGTAGCCCCAGACGACCATGGCTTCGCCCTGATGCTCCCAGAAGGATTCGTTGCGGCCCTGGTAGCGCGTGCCGCTCGCGGCTGGCTGCCGCAGCATCAATGACACGCTGTCGCCACGTTCGGCGATCAAACTGGGTGGATCGGTCTGGAAGAAATTGACGATCACCTCATTGCGCGTGTCACCGTCGCAGACGAACTTTGCGCTGGCGGCCACCGGAACCAGTCGGTAGCGCGTTTCCAATTCGACGCGGCGCAACCGGTAGAGTTCTACGACGCACTGGCGACGGTCGTTGCTTTTCCAGCAGTCGTTGCGACCCTTGGTCCAGCCGCGCTGCTCGGCCTTGAGCACAGGCGGATGCTCATTGGTGGCCTTGCGCAGGGCGGCGGCATAAACGTTCGCCATCGCGCGATCCAGCGACGCCAGCTCGGCATCCTCGCAGATCAATAACTCGATGCTGCCGCTGACCTTGTTACAGTCATAGGCGGGTCCCTGGGCGCAGGCAAGGCCAACGCAGCAACCTAGCAACAGCAAGCCATGGCACAGATTCACACAAAACATGACACCTCCGGCCGAGCGCTCAGCAATAGCGATTCGGCATGCAGATTACGCTAGACTTGCCATATTTTGGGGAAAATATGCCGACATTTGCAACGCGACTGAACACGGGATGGAGCGTTTTGCTCCTGCTCATTTCGCTATTCACCGCACCGCTCACCGTGCAGGCGACAGAGAGCGACGGCGTCCCGCTGGTGATCGGCAATCGCACCATTCACATCTTTCGCGTGCCACTGGGCATGTTCTCGCCGGCTGAACGCGCCACCAGTGCCCGACAGCGCATTGAGCGTAGCTTTGAACAGTCCGGCGAAGGCTGGACCTCAATCAAGCCCGGCCCACAGGGAATCGAGGTGATGCTTGACGGAACCCCCCTGTTTCTCGTGATGCCCGGCGATGCACGCGAACTGGCGGGCGAGACGCCGGAAGACCTCGCCAACCAGGCTTCGCGTACGTTGCAGAAGGCCTGGAACGAAGCCCGCGAACGTCGCGACCCACGTGCCAGCTTGGCAGCACTGCTCAGGGTAGCCCTGGCGACGGTGCTGTTGATCGGTGCGTTGGCATTGATTGTAAAGGTTTCTTTCAGGTTGCGCACCGGACTGATCCGCCAGCTGGAAAATCAGCTACAGGCGCTACCGGAAAGTAGTGCCCTTCATCGGCTGGCCGGTTTTTTGCCATCTGTGCTGGCGCGTGGCCTGATTCTGCTGAGCTGGTTGCTGAGTCTGTTCCTGATATTCATCTATCTCACTTACAGCCTGGCACAATTTGTCCTCACGCGCCCGGCCAGCGAAACGCTTTCGCAATCGCTGGCGACTATCACCGCACAGGCGTTCAGTGCCATCGCTGAGGCATTGCCGGGCATGTTCATCGCCACCCTGATATTTCTCGCCGCCTGGGTTGCCACGCGCGTCTCGACCGAGTTTTTTACCGGCGTCACGACACGGCCGGACGACAGCAGCGTGCTCAACGCGCATACGGCTTTTGCAACGCGCCGCATCGTCAACGCCTCGCTGTGGCTGTTCGCCGTCGCCATGGCCTACCCCTATCTACCAGGCTCGCACACCGAGGCGTTCAAGGGGTTGTCAGTGCTGCTCGGCCTGATGGTGTCGATCGGCGCTTCCGGGGTAATCGGTCAGATCGCCAGCGGCATGATGATTGTCTATACCTATGCGCTAAAGAAGGGGGAGTATGTGCGCATCCAGGACTACGAGGGTACGGTGACCGAGCTTGATCTGTTCGTGACGCGTCTGCGTACGGGGATGGGTGAGGAGATTTCCCTGCCCAATGCGTTCGTGCTCGCCAATGTTACGCGCAATTTCTCGCGCGCCAGCGCCGGCAAGGCCTATGTACTCGACGTGACCGTAACGATCGGTTACGACACGCCATGGCGACAGGTGCATGCCATGCTGCTTGAAGCGGCGGGATCGATCCCGGAAATCCTATCGACACCGCCAGCCTATGTGGTGCAGACGGCACTGGCTGATTTTTACGTCGCCTACAAGCTGATTGTGCAAGTGGATTCCGAAGTACCGGCAACGCGCGCCCGTATCGCCAGCGATCTCCATGCGGCCATTCAGGATTCGTTCAACCGCTATGGTGTACAGATCATGTCGCCTCACTACATGGATGATCCGCAGACACCAAAAGTGGTTGCTGTCTCTTCATGGGCACCACGTCCTGCGAGACCCGAAGATAGTGACAGCTTGTCATCTGGTAAATAGCTTTCGTGAATGACTGATTACCTTTGCTTACCTGTCATTGGAGCTTCGGATAAGCGAAAGACAACATTGGGTCG
>CAYVOR010000124.1:0-5023 GCA_964452995.1 uncultured Thiobacillus sp. | reverse complement strand
CACCTGCTGCCGAACGGCTTTTCCTATCCGACCACCTGCACCATGGCCTTCTTCCGCAGCGCCTACCCGGTCGCCTACCTGCCGATCGACGTCAGCAAGCGCGTCGGCACCACGAGCCACATCCGTCCGCTGCGGGACGGCATCCGCTTCCTGTTGATCATCTTCAAGATCGCGAGCCTGTATTCCCCGCTGAAGCTCTTCGTGCCGACTTCGGCGGCCTTTTTCCTGGCCGGCCTGGGCTGGTACGCCTATACCTACGCCCTGCAGCACCGCCTGACCAACATGAGCATGCTGCTGTTCAGCGCCGCCGTCATCGTCTTCCTGATCGGGCTGGTGTCGGAACAAATCACCAACCTGACCTACCGGCGCGAGGGTTGAGGGCTATCGGCAAGGGCCCTGTAATCTTCCCGACCCGGCGAGTCCATCACCGGGATTTCCCTTGAGCCCAGCGGAATCAGCGATCGCGAGTCCGCCGGAAAGCTGGATGTTTCCGCCGCGCCCATCAGCCGCGGCCTCGAGCGCGAGCGGCGTCACCCTGGAGACGGCGCTCCGTCTTTCCAAGGCTGCCGGCCGCTCGCCCGAGAGTTGACCCGCAGTGCCGGACGCGCACGGCCTCTGGCTTGTTCGCCCGCGGGCGCTGCGTCCTCGAAAATGCGCGCGATTGGTCGGCGCAAGCCTCAACCGCTGCCGCCGTCAAGCGCCTGCACGTCGACATAGATGTCGGCGACCGGCAGGGCCACGTCGAGGCATTCCAGCGGAATTTCGCCGTCTTCGAAATACTCCACCTGCCAATCCTTGCTGCGGCGGTACAGCTCCACGCGCTGCGTGTCCTGCTCCACCAGCAGGTAGGTCCGCAGGCTGGGCAGGGTTTGGTAGGCCAGGAGCTTTTCGCGGCGGTCGATGCGGGCGGTGGACTCGGACAGCACTTCGACGAGAGTGCAGGGCGAGCGGCTGAAATAGGGATCGCGATCCTGCGGGTCGCAGGAGAGCAGCAGGTCCGGGTAATAGAAGAGGGTCTTGCCGCTGATTTCCAGCCGCAGCTTCATGTCTGAGCTGAACAGCTGGCAGCCCTTGCGGCGCGCCGCCGGCGTCATGGCGTAGACCAATGCATTGACGATCAGGCCATGGCGGCGGCTGGCGCCGGTCATGGCGTACACCTGCCCGTCGATGTACTCGTGACGCTGCTCCGCCTGCAGCTCGCCTGCAAGGTAGTCGTCGACGTTGATGGCAGTTTGGCGTGCGCGCGGGCTGGACATGGCGGACGTCCTCGATGGCGTCAAGCCAGTCTAGCGCAGCCGCGGATGCCGGGGCCGATCGCGTGCTTACGAATCGGCCCGCGCCTCGTCACGGGTCCGCCGGTGACCTGCAAGACTCCTCGGCGCATCCAAGGAATCCGTCAGTTTGTCGAATCCTTCGGCGTTGACGAAGCGTAGCCGGCAGGCTACATTCTGAACATGAGGGTCGAAAGTACTGAAGAGTTCCAGCGCTGGTGATTCAAGTTGAGAGACTTGCTCGGGCGAGCGCGTATTCAAGCAAGGATATAGCGCTTGGCGGATGGGAACCCTGGAGATCATCGCGTTCTTTCTGGTGGTGTATCCGAACTGAAAGTCGATGCAGGTTCGGGCTACCGGGTCTACTGCACGCAAAAGAATGACGTTCTGATCATCCTGCTGGTTGGAGGCGACAAGTCCTCGCAGCAGGCCGACATTCTCAAAGCAAAGGAGATTGCCGCCAGACTCTGATGTGCTCCAACCGGCGCACGAGCGCTGGTTCCATACGGCAGGTGCAAGAGTGCCTTATGACGACAAAATCGAACCAAACAAAAGCACACCATATCAAAACCGTCCCATACGACGTAGCGAAGTACCTCCGCACCCCCGAGGAGATGGCGCTTTACATCGATGCGTGCATCCTGGAGAGTGATGGCGACGCGGCCTTCATCGCCAAAGCCCTCGGCGACGTAGCGCGCGCCCAGGGGATGTCCAAGATCGCGCGCGATTCGGGCATGTCGAGAGAGAGCCTGTACAAGGCGCTTTCGGGCGAGCGCAGCCCGGACTTCTCGACGATCCTTCGCGTAACGCGGGCGCTGGGTATCAAGCTGCAGGCCACTGCAGCCTAGAATGACACCCCGGTAGCGAACTGCCGGGGCGTTGTGGCTGTGGTGCCGCGCACTGCCGCGTCGCACCACGCCGGGCCTGCGATGCGGTGGCTTGCCCCCAATTGCCGTGCCATGGATGCAGGCGTCCGCCCACGACACCTCTTCGTTTCTCGCGCGAGGGCTCGCAATGGCAGCTCCTGGATACTGGAGGTCATCATGGGTGGGCAGCAGGAGAAGCGGGTGGTTTGCTCGCGGCGCGTGACGGCGTGGGTTGAAAGTGGTTGAGCCAGGCGCCTTCAATCAAGCGGCGACCGTGATGCCGGCGGCATGCGCGCGCCGCGCCGGCCGAACGACGATCTCGACATGCTGGTCCAGCGAGACAAGCGCCTGCATCAGGCGTCCAAGTGAGATGTTTTGCAGCTTGTAGCGTCGCACCTGAGACACCTTGGGCTGTGTCATGCCGGTGATGTGAGCTGCTTCGATCTGGCTGAGGCTGCGCTTGTCGATCAGCTCGTTCAGCTTGACTGCCAAGACGGCTTTCGCCGACAGCTCTTCCGCGTCGGTGAATCCAAGGTCGGCCAGCACGTTGTCGGTGCCTTGAAGATGGTCTTTGCGCGTCATCACGACCCCCGCTCGCACCATATCGCCAGCTAGTCAGGCAGCCGATTCGCCGTCCAGAAAAACCAGCGCTGCAGCAATGGCTTCAGCGGGCCTAGTGATAGTGGGTTCAGGGCATATCGCTGAATAATTTCGAAGACGGTGAGTTTGGCATTCCTGAACGAGAACAATTGCATATCTGGTGTGGAAAATCCCGACTCGGTTAGCCAAAGCGATAAGTTGCGAGGCTGAATGGGTCGCTCGTCGGGGCTGAACATGGCGAGGCGCAGCGGTCCGTCACCCATGAAGATTCTGTTTTGAATGGACCGTGCATTTGGGTCATATCCCACAATTCGCCCGCCCGGGCGAAGTACCCTGGCGCATTCCTTGAATGCATCGGGCTCGCGACCTGGGATATGGTGAAAAAAAGCTGCAGCGATGACCAAGTCGAACGACTGGTCGGAGAACGGCATTCTGAGGGCATCGCCTTGGACCGCCGGACATTGGGCGTGGCGCAGCAAGCGGTGAGAGATGTCAACGCAGGCAACGATGCCGTCGTGGTGTTGGTCCAACAGGGACGCTGCCATGCCTGAGCCGCCCCCCAGATCCAGGCAATCCCGATCCGCACGGGTTAGGGAAATCCATCGTTTGATCCTGCTTTGGTCAAACGGCGACAGCGATTGGTAGGCTTCGTTGCCACGGGCATCCCAATATTCCTGTTCACGACGGTAGTAATCCGTATTCACGTTCATTGCCTCGGGTCCGTCATCTTCTGGACACGCAAGACGGAATGGTTGGTATTCATGGCGCCGACGGTCGCCGGCCGGGGTGAGGTTCTTGGCGTGCTCACCGCGTTGCACGAATCATCAAATGCCAGCCGGCAATGCGTGACAGCAGGCGATAGATCGGCAATGGTGTATAACGGAACAACGCACCATAGCCTTCACCGAAAATGAAGTCGCTATGGATCTCGGTGTGTGCATACCTGCTGAACATGGTACGAATTTCAGCTTTGGTGAAGCGCCGCACGACTGGGCAAAGCTCATCCCGATCCTCGAAGGGTACGCGCAAGACGCGATGGGCCAATTCGTTGAGCGAGCGACGGTGATAGAGCATGATCAGAGCTTGCCCGCCGGGCTTGAGAACTCGCCAGGCTTCTTCAATGCAGGCTTGCGTGTCGGGGGCATGATGCATCACCCCGAAGGAATAGACATAGTCAAAGGTCTGGTCCGGGAACGGTAGCGCGTCGCCGCTTGCGCACAGGTAGTGTGCATCCCAGCCCTGTCGCAGGGCGCGGCGATCGGCGGTTGCTGCACCGACATGGGTCAGGTCGGCGGCGGTTACGTGAAGGCCGTGGGTTGCCATGCGTGCGCTGTCCAAACCGACGCCGCATCCGACTTCAAGCACGTTGGCTCCTGGGCGCATGGAATCGATCCAGGCAGGCAAGTGCCGATGGGAGCGATAGCGCTGGGTTTCAAGGTCGTGGAAGTACACCTCCGAGCCACGTTCGCCGGCGCTGACCGTTCGACCCATGATGCGCTCGGCATTGACGTTGCGCGTCCAAAAGTCGGAAACCTCCCGCTGCAGACCGGGCGTGGCATGGCGTACGGCGGGTTCGATAGACTTCATGGGCACAAGATTTCAGCGGATGGGGTGGCCGCGTCAGCCTAGCCTAGCCTAGCGGACGCGCGTCGTCGCCGCGCATCTGGCGGTCGAGCGGTGGCCAGAGCAGGGAAGGCAGCCAGGCAAGGGTGAGCGTCAAGCCGCGTAGCACCAGATAGACGCCCAACACGGATTGTCCGGATACATCGATCAGCGCGAACAGCGCCATCGCGGAAACCTCGACGGTGCCGAGGCCATTGAAGCTCACTGGCACATAGGCCACAAGTCCGGCCCCAAGGGCGATGGCGGTGGTTGCCAGATAGCTGGGCGCGACGGGCGTTATTTCGCGCAGGAGCAGCCAATAAGTCAGGCCGGTCAGCGCCATCTTGAGCCCCGTCAGGGCCAGGTTTCTCAGCACCAGGGATGTCGGCGTGCCGGCCGCATCGAGGAGAATGTGAACGAGCCTCCAACCGCGTGCCGGCGCAGGCAGTTTGTCGCGCAGGTAGCGGGCGCCCAGCCATGCCGCCAGACCTGCCGCGAAGATCGCCGCGAGCGCCCACATGGTGAAAGCGCCGCCCGCCTGCCCGGTGAGAAAAGGTACACACGCGGCGGTGGCGGCCATGCAGGCGACCGTGACGAGCTTGTCGGCCAGAATGCGCGAGGCGATGAAGGGCAAATGGCTGGCGCGGTAGCGCTTCAATTGCCACGCCGTGCTGAACATGTCGG
>CAYVOR010000123.1:0-5042 GCA_964452995.1 uncultured Thiobacillus sp. | reverse complement strand
CCATCGACAAGGCGCACGAGTGCATGCAGGTCTACAAGACCACCGATCTCGAGCATCCTGGCGTCAAGATGGTCATGGCCCAGGGCAAGTACAACCTGGCCGGCCCGGTCAAGGTGCTGTCCACCGGCAGCTTCAAGGAAGAATACGGCGACCAGTTCATGACCCCGGCCGAAACCCGTGCCGCCTTCGAGAAAATGGGCTGGTCCAAGGTCGCCGCGTTCCAGACGCGCAACCCCATGCACCGCTCGCACGAGTATCTGGCCAAGATTGCCATCGAGACGATGGACGGGGTGCTGGTCCATTCGCTGCTGGGCGCGCTGAAGCCGGGCGACATTCCCGCCGAAGTGCGTTCCGAAGCCATCTCCACCCTGATCGAAAACTACTTCGCCCCCAATACCGTGATCCAGGCCGGCTACCCACTCGACATGCGTTACGCCGGCCCGCGCGAAGCTCTGCTGCACGCCCTGTTCCGCCAGAACTATGGCTGTTCGCATTTGATCGTCGGCCGCGACCACGCTGGCGTGGGCGACTACTACGGCCCGTTCGACGCGCAGAAGATCTTCGACGAGATCCCCAAGGGCTCGCTCGAAACCCAGAACATGAACATCGACTGGACCTTCTGGTGCAACAAGTGCGGCGGCATGGCCTCGCAGCGCACCTGCCCGCACACCAAGGAGGACCGCATCCTGCTGTCCGGTACCAAGGTGCGCTCGATGCTGTCCGAAGGCCAGGATCTGCCGGTCGAATTCAGCCGTCCCGAAGTCGCGAAGGTCCTGCAGAAATACTACGCGGGCCTCTCGGCAGAACAGAACGTCAAGATCGAGTTGAAGGGTCACTCGGCCGCATGATTGTTCTGCCCGGCCATGCCGGGCAGAACAATAGTTTTACTGAGCAAAGGAAGGAAGTCGAATTCCGGCAGAAGATGACGCTGGAGGACGACAAATATTCGGGCGAACAACTGATGACTCTTTCGATGCGAAGCCTGGCTGGACTGACTGGCGTGCTCGTGCTGGCGCTCTTCTCCCACGTGGACGCCGCTACGCTCAACAAGTGCATCGATGCCAAGGGGGAAGTTACCTATTCCAACCTTCCCTGCGCCAATGCGCAAAAAACCCGCACGGTTGAAATCGATCCTGCTCCGCCACCCGAACCGGCGCAGGCTCAGCCTGCCGTATCCGAACCGCCGGCTCCCGTCAGGGAACCGGCTCCCACCCACGTCAAAACCCCACGCGCCAGCGCACCCTCACTTACGCGTGCATCGCCAAGCAAATGCGAAGCATTGACCGACAAGCTCGGCAAGGTGATCGACAAGATGGATCAGGCGCACCGCAAAGGCTATACGCAGAAGCAAATGGATGCGTGGAACCTGGAAGTCAAAGAACTCGAACGTAAAAAACAACAGTCAGGCTGCTTCTGAAAGCCCATTCCGGCATGAACACGCGTACCCTCGTTCCGGTTCATCGCCTGATCGAAAAAGAGCCCTGCTACGAGGCCGCTGGCGGCAAAACTCAGCTATCGAGGCAGCGTATCGGCAACAAGGCCCCGGTGTTGCTGAACGCCCGCGTTCATTCCGGTCTCGTGTCACGACGACCCGCGCGCCAAGCTGCGGTATCCATCCCTTCTGCATCAGGCTCGACCACGACACACGCGACGATCTGCCACACAGATACGGCGCGCCCCGTTTCATCATTCTGGACGATGTGCGAGAATTACTGCCGATAGTCACTGAAATCTACCGGCGCATCACGACATGAGTCTGGACGAACTGAAAGTTGGATATTTCTACAGCAACGGCGCCTACGGCCGCACCTGGGGCGTGCGCCAGCTCGCTGAAATCATCGATGACGCCAGGACCGGCGAGACGGTATTCCGCTTCAAGGGCATCGCCGGTACCTGCCGTCGCAAGCAAGGCCACTGCAGCCCGAAAGAGTTCGCGCGCTGGGCCCACTACCAGGTAGATCTGGTGGAAAACGACTGGAAACGTGTGGTCGACGGCGCTTCCGCCGAACCGCAAGCCGATTAATCAGCGGCGGGTTCCGCCAGGGGCCGGGATTCCGTTTCGACCGCAACACGCATCTGCGTCGCCAGATAGTCCATCACCGCATAAGTCAGCGCGCTGCAACCACTCCCGTCAAGCGCGGAAATCACGAATACGGGGCCGGTCCAGCCGTAGTCGGCGACGAATTTCGTCGTCACCGCCTCACGCTCACTTTCGTCCACCATGTCGATCTTGTTCAGCACCAGCCAGCGCGGCTTGTCATGAAGCTGCTGATCGTACTTGCGCAGTTCCTCGACGATGGCACGCGCCTCGTGCACCGGGTCGCCCGCTTCCCAGCGCGGCGAGATATCGACCAGATGCAGCAGCAGCCGCGTACGTTGCAGATGCCGCAGGAACTGGTGACCCAGTCCGGCTCCCTCGGCCGCGCCTTCAATCAGGCCGGGAATATCGGCAATGACGAAGCTGCGCTCGCTGTCCACCCGCACCACGCCCAGATTAGGCGCCAGCGTGGTGAACGGATAATCGGCCACTTTCGGGCGCGCTGCCGACACCGCGCGGATGAAGGTCGACTTCCCTGCATTGGGCATCCCCAGCAGGCCCACATCCGCCAGCACTTTCAGTTCCAGCGCCAGTTCCCGTTCTTCACCCGGTTCGCCCAGCGTGTGCTGGCGCGGTGCGCGGTTGACGCTGGATTTGAAGTGCAGGTTGCCAAGCCCCCCTTTGCCGCCCCGGGCCAGGCAGATCTTCTGGCCGTTCTCGGTCAGGTCGGCCACCACCTCGCCGCTATTGATGTCGGTGAACACCGTGCCCACCGGCACGCGGACGACGAGGTCCTCGCCCCCCTTGCCGTAGCATTGGGCGCCACGCCCGTTTTCGCCCTTTTCCGCCTTGAAGATACGCTTGAAGCGAAACTCGACCAGGGTATTGATGTTACTGTCGGCCACCGCGAACACGCTGCCGCCGCGACCGCCGTCGCCACCGTCCGGTCCGCCCTTGGGAATATATTTCTCGCGGCGAAATGATGCGCTACCGTCGCCACCCTTGCCTGCCAGCACCTGGATTTTCGCTTCGTCGATGAATTTCATGGTGAAGTGATCCTAATTAGCCCCGCACAAACAAAAAAGCCCCATCCGGCGGACAGGGCTTCTTGGCGAACGAGCCGGACTCAGTTCAAATCGACTCAGGCTGCAACCGGTTCGATGCGAACCGTCCTGCGGCGGGCCGCGCCCTTGATTTCAAACTTGACCGTGCCGTCGGCCTTGGCGAACAGGGTGTGGTCCTTGCCGATGCCGACGTTGTCGCCGGGATGGAACTGGGTGCCGCGCTGACGCACGATGATGTTGCCTGCCAGAACCAGTTCGCCGCCAAAGCGCTTCACGCCCAGACGCTTCGACTCCGAATCGCGACCGTTACGTGAACTGCCGCCTGCTTTCTTGTGTGCCATGTCTTGTGTTCCTTATGCGGTGATGCCGCCGATTTGCACTTCGGTGAAGTACTGGCGATGACCCTGACTCTTGCGGTAATGCTTGCGACGGCGCATCTTGAAAATCTTGATCTTGTCGCCGCGCGCCTGGTTAAGCACCGTGGCCGTCACCGTGGCGCCACGCAGCATGGGCGCACCCATCTTGATGTCCGCACCATTGCCGACCATCAGCACCTGATCAAAAGTGATCTCGCTGCCGATCTCGCCTTCGAGCTTCTCGATTTTAAGTTTGTCGCCGGCACTGACACGATATTGCTTGCCGCCGGTTTTGATGACTGCGTACATTGGGGGTCTCCAACCAATACGAACCCAGGAAAGCGCGAGATTTTAGCGGTGAACACCGGGCAAGTCAAACGATTTGACGCCCCCACACGCGATTCTCCCTGCCCGGTCGATGAAAAACCCCGGACAGACTGCTACCATTGCGGCATTCCCCAACAACCCGTCCCTCATCGTGTCTCTGGAGAGCCTGCAATCCTTCCTGGCCGACGACATGCGCGCCGTCGATCATGTCATCCGCCAAAGCCTGTATTCCGACGTGGTGCTCATCCGCCAGGTCTCTGAATACATCATCAACAGCGGCGGCAAGCGCTTGCGCCCGGCCCTGGTGCTGTTGTCGGCCGGCTGCTTCGGCTACAAGGGACATGCCCATCACGAACTCGCCGCGGTGATCGAGTTCATCCACACCGCCACCTTGCTGCACGACGACGTCGTCGACGAATCCGAACTGCGACGCGGCCGCAAGACCGCCAACGCCCTGTTCGGCAACGCCGCCAGCGTACTGGTCGGCGACTTCCTGTATACGCGCGCCTTCCAGATGATGGTCGCGGTCGACAACATGGAAGTCATGCACATCCTCTCCGACGCCACCAACATCATCGCCGAGGGCGAGGTGCTGCAGCTCCTCAACTGCCATGATCCCGACATCGACGAAGAGAACTACCTGCGCGTCATTCGCTACAAGACCGCCAAGCTGTTCGAAGCCGCGAGCCGGCTCGGCGCCGTCATCGGTGGCGGCAGCGACGTAGAAAAAGAAGCGCTGGCACGCTATGGCATGCATCTCGGCACCGCATTCCAGCTGGTCGATGACGTACTCGATTACTCCGGCGACTTCCTCAAGACCGGCAAGAACATCGGCGACGACCTCGCCGAAGGCAAGCCCACCCTGCCGTTACTGTATGCAATGAAGCACGGCACCGCCGAACAGGCCGCCAGCATCCGCCAGGCGATCGAACATGGCGGACTGACCGAATTCCAGAGCGTGCTTGCTGCGATCAAGGATACGCGCGCCTTGAACTACACTCGTAAAGTCGCGCAGCAGGAAATTCAAACAGCGAATAATGCAATTTCTGTGTTGCCGGATTCAAAATCCAAATCAGCTTTGCTACAATTAGCGGCTTTCGCGATTGACCGTAGTTTCTGATCGCGTAGTTTTTGAATTCCCGGTAGTTCTTCAAAACAGGAATGTCAGGACAACCGTCCGGCACCCACCATCTGCCTCGGGGCGTAGCTCAGCCTGGTAGAGTACTGCGTTCGGGACGCAGGAGTCGGAGGTTCGAA
>CAYVOR010000122.1:0-5111 GCA_964452995.1 uncultured Thiobacillus sp. | reverse complement strand
TGCTCGAGATCGGTGGTCTTGTAGACCTGCATGCACTCGTGCGCCTTGTCGATGGAATACTTCTCGGTCACTTTCATGGTGCCCATGATGTCGCCGGTCTCACCGTCGACCAGGGCGATGTCGTCGCCGGCCTTGATGGTCTCGTCATCGGTCGACAGGGTGACGGGAATCGGCCAGAACAGGCCCGAAGCCATCTTGTAACCGTCGCACACGCCCTGCCAGTCGGCTTTGGTCATGTAGCCATCCAGCGGGGTGAAGCCGCCGATACCCATCATGATGAGGTCACCGGTTTCGCGCGAACTCATCTTGAGTTGAGGCAACGAGGCTGCGCGGGCTTTTTCGGCGGCGAGTGCTTCACCCGTCAGTAACAAGGGCTTGAGTTCACCGCCGCCATGGGGGCGTACCAGTTTGGACATGTTGTCTCCTTAGTCTTGATGAGGGTATTAGAACCTGAAAAGGATAGCATCCCGGGCGAGGGCTGAATAATCCTTTATTTTTATTTGAAGATAAGCAGGTTTGATATTGAGTAATGGAAATGAGAAAGCCCGGAGAATCCGGACTTTTTCATTCAGAAACAAAGCCCTATGCGTCAAAAAAAGCGGGCATGTCGGTGTGCTCGGTCTTGATGACGTCGATCCAGGCAGGGTGGGTGTCGCCACCCGCTGCGGCCAGCTTTTTGGTCTCTTCGTAAAGCATCTTCCAGCGATTGTAGAGGCAGTCGCTGACCTTGCGCATGCCCGAGTCGAAGTAGGAATTGTGCAGGTCGCCGATGGTGCGGGTAAAGGCTTCCATCTGTTCGAGCAGATTGTGCGGATAGCCCTGGCGGTTGGGGTCGGCGTATTTGACGCGCTCGCGTCTGACTGCGCGGACGAAGACTTTCTGGCCTTCAGTGAGGTCGCTCTCGGTTCGCGCGACGCCGCCGAAATTCATCACCTCCTGGATGAACCCATTCAGGCGCTCGCCGAAATCGAAGTTGGCGTAATCGACCTTCTGCATAAACCCTCCGTAATCAGGTACTGCTTTGAAAACTGGCTATCGCTCCGCCCCCATCCTACGCTGCGCGGTGCGGCTGTCCACCCTCTTCCCCGGCCGGCTTCCTGATTATTTGCTAAGCCCTTGAATCCAGTGGGAATAAATTTTGTCTGCCAGGTGGTGCAGGCGGGCGGTACGAGCCGTCAGGTCCGTCTGGATGGCTTCGCTCGACTGCACACCGGGGCTGTCGCTGGCGGCGATTTCGTCCGCGCCGTTTTCGCACCAGCTGATGATGAGCTCGGGTGTCATTTCGACATGGCATTGCATGCCGATATGGCGGTTATTGAGTGCATAGGCTTGGTTGGCGCAGAAGGCGCTGTCGAGTATGCGCGTGGCGCCCGGTGGCAGGGTGAAGGTTTCGCCGTGCCAGTGGAACGCCAGCATGGGCTGAGCCGCATCGCCCAGCCAGGGGCGGGCGGCATCGGTGTCGGTGATGCGAACGTCACCCCAGCCGATTTCCTTGACCGGGTTGGCGCCGACCGACCCGCCAAGCGCCTTCGACATCAATTGACCGCCCAGGCAATGGCCGATCACCGGAACGTCCGCTGCGACCGCCTGGCGGATCAGCGCCAGTAGCGGCGGTATCCAGGGCAGATCGTCGTTGACGCTCATTGGGCCACCCATCAAGCAGATGCCGGATGTGCCGTTAAGGTTTGCAGGGATGGGGTCGCCGGCATCGATGCGCACCAACTGCCAGGGAATACCGTGGCGATCCAGAAACGTGGTGAAATACCCCGGCCCTTCGGTAGGCGAATGACGGAAAATCAGAACAGGACGCATGATGTCGCTCAGGAAAAAAACGATCACGACGATGATAGCCGCTGGCGGGCTTGTCTGCACAGGCGTGTGGGCCGCCAGCATTTCGGTGGTGGGCCTGTTCAAGGACAAGGCGATCGTCAGCATTGATGGCGGGAAACCGCGCACCCTCAGTGCGGGACAAACGGTTGAGGGGGTGAAACTGGTGACCGCGGACTCTGACAGCGCCAGCTTCGAGGTGGATGGCAAACGCCGGACGCTCGGCATGGGGCAGTCGTTCGCCGGTGGGTCGGCAACGAATACCCGCCCGAGTGTTTCTCTCACGGCCGACGCACGCGGTCATTTTGCAGCAGCGGGCGCGCTTGATGGATATCCGGTGACCTTTCTGGTTGACACGGGCGCCACCGCCATCGCCATCAGCGCGGCCGAGGCCCGGCGTATCGGGCTCGACTACCGCTCGGGGCAGGGCGTCAATGTGGGCACGGCGGCGGGTGTGGTGCAGGCCTGGCGCGTCAAGTTCAATACGGTCAAGGTCGGCGGCATCTCGGTCAACCAGGTGGACGGCATGGTGGTTGAATCCGGCCTGAGCGTGCCCTTGCTGGGGATGAGTTTTTTGAACCGGATGGAGATGAAGCGCGATGGCCAGACGATGACGCTGACGCAGCGTTATTGATTTTTGCATGACCGCATCCAAAAACAGGGCCCGCAATCGCGGGCCCTGTTTTTGGATACGGAGGATCGGTGTCAGGCCGGTTTCCGTGTGTGACTGCGGTCGCTGCAGTTAACGTTCGCTTCGCTCACGTTAGCCTGCACCACAAACGGATCGCGACGTATTACGCCTTGGCCCGTTTGTCGCGTTCAATCACCGCATAGGCGCTGTGATTGTGGATCGACTCGAAGTTTTCGGCTTCCACGACATAAGCATCGATCAGCGGTTCGGCGTTCATCGCCGCCGCGACGTCGCGCACGATGTCCTCGACGAACTTCGGGTTGTCGTAGGCACGCTCGGTGACGTATTTTTCATCCGGTCGTTTCAATAGACCGAACAGCTCGCACGAGGCCTGATCCTCGACCTTGCGGACCAGATCCTCGATCCACAGGAAGCCATTGGTCTTCGCGGTGACGGTGACATGCGAACGCTGGTTGTGCGCGCCGTACTCGGAAATCTTCTTCGAGCACGGGCACAGCGACGTCACCGGCACCAGCACCTTGGTGGTGTGGGTGTAGCGGCCATTCTCGATCGCGCCGATGAGGGTGACTTCGTAGTCGAGCAGGCTTTGCACACCCGAGATGGGGGCGGCCTTGTTGACGAAGTAGGGAAAGCTCATCTCGATGTAGCCCGATTCGGCTTCCAGGCGTTCGGCCATCTGCCGCAGCATGCCTTCGAAGTTTTCCACCGAGATTTCGCGTTCGCGCGTATTGAGAATTTCGATAAAGCGCGACATGTGCGTGCCCTTGAAGTTATGCGGCAGGAACACATACATGTTGAACGTGGCAACGGTGTGCTGGACGCCACCACTTTTGTCAGCCACGCGAACCGGGTGGCGAATGCTCTTGATGCCGACCTTGTTGATGGCGATTTGCCGTGTGTCGGCCGAACTTTGCACGTCTGGCATGCAAACGGCGGTATCGCAAATCTGGTTCATGAGAGGCTCCTTGGGTGTCAATGCAGTTTAGACGGGTACGGTTTAGACTAAGTATAAACTGCATGAATAGTTGAGTAAACTACTCAACTATGCGTGCTTTCAAGGGACTCAGCCCTGGAAAGCCGGCATCTCCTCGTGCGATAACAGAATGAGCCGCTGGCGGACGGCATGTTCGATGCCTGCGGCGTCGAGCCCGCAATCGACCAGCATCCTGACGGGATCGCCATGTTCGATGAAGGTGTCGGGCAGTCCCAGATGAAGGACCGGTACGTTCAGTCCGAGTGCGGCCAGCGTCTCGGCCACGCCCGCGCCGGCACCGCCCGCCACGGCGTTTTCTTCCAGCGTGACCAGCAGGCGGTGGCTTTGCGCCAGTTCGCGCAACAGATCGCTGTCCAGTGGCTTCACGAAGCGCATGTCGGCCACGCTGGCGTCGAGCGCTTCGGCAGCCTGAAGGGCCGGTGCGACCAGACTACCGAAGGCAACCAGCGCGACGTCATGACCACGGCGTCGCCACAGACCCTTGCCGATTGCGACCGCTTCGAGTCCGGCGTCGATCGTGGCGCCGATCCCGCTGCCGCGCGGATAGCGCACCGCCGACGGGCCGTCGTGCAGGAAGGCCGTGGTGAGCAGACGGCGGCACTCGTTCTCGTCGGACGGCGCGGCGATCAGCATGTTGGGAATGCAGCGCAGGAAAGAGAGGTCGAAGCTGCCGGCATGGGTGGGGCCGTCGGCGCCGACCAGGCCGGCGCGGTCGATCGCCAGCATGACGGGCAGATTCTGCAGGGCGACGTCGTGGATCAACTGGTCATAGGCGCGCTGCAGGAAAGTCGAGTAGATCGCCACCACCGGCTTGATTCCTTCGCAGGCGAGGCCAGCGGCGAAGGTCAGCGCGTGCTGTTCGGCGATGCCGACGTCGAAATAGCGCTTCGGGAATTCCTGCGAGAAACGCACCAGTCCGGAGCCTTCGCGCATTGCCGGTGTGATGCCGACCAGTCGCACATCCGCGGCGGCCATGTCGCACAGCCAGTCTCCAAACACCTGCGTGTAGGTCGGCTTGCCGCCGGATTTCTCGGTGACACCCGCGTTCGGATCGAAACGCGATACCCCGTGATACAGGCAGGGATTGGCTTCGGCGCGTGCGTAGCCCTTGCCCTTGCGGGTGACCACATGCAGGAACTGTGGACCATGGAGCTGCTTGATGTTGGAGAGCGTGTCCAGCAGCACGTCAAGATCGTGGCCGTCGATCGGGCCGATGTAGTTGAAGCCGAATTCCTCGAACAGCGTACCCGGCGTCACCATGCCTTTCATGTGTTCCTCGGCACGCTTGGCGAGCTCGCGAATCGGGGGCGCGACGGACAACACTTTCTCGCCGGCGCGGCGGGCCGCCGCATAGAACCTGCCCGACATCATCCGCGCCAGATAATTCTTGAGCGCGCCGACATTGGGTGAAATCGACATGTCATTGTCGTTCAGCACCACCAACAGAGGGAGCGTGGTGGCGCCGGCGTTGTTAAGTGCCTCGAACGCCATACCGGCGGTCATTGCACCATCGCCGATGACGGCCACGGCGCGTTGTTTGCTCCCGAGCTGATGAAAGGCTTCGGCCATGCCCAGTGCCGCCGAAATCGAGGTGCTGGAGTGGCCAACGCCGAAGGCATCGAATTCGCTTTCGGCACG
>CAYVOR010000121.1:0-5182 GCA_964452995.1 uncultured Thiobacillus sp. | reverse complement strand
GGATGGGCATCCGCGCCGGACATCGCCTTGTGTGGCCAGTATCATAGCGCATTCGGGTAGCCCGCGAGCTTGTCCGCATGGCATACGCGTGAGCGAATGGCGACGCGGTTGATCATCGGACGGCTGGCGCAGCTTGAGCCGGGCGAACCGCTCTGGGTCGCACCCACGCCCAATGGCTTTCTCACCTTCGTCACGTCGCTGGCACCCAGTCCAGCGCGCCGAGACGCCACAAATAGACCAGCGCCAGCGTCAGCGTGACGATGAAGACGTATGCTCCGGCATAGCCTGCCCAGCCGGCCTGGCGAGTTATGGCCGGCTGCTGCGCAAAAGCGACAACGCGCCGTGCCCGATCGCCGGCTGCGATGCGCGCGCAAATGAACGTGCAAATGAATTGGCGCAGCGGGTTGGGACAATGCGGCGGTGTCTCAAGCCGCTTCGCCCACGGCTATCGACTCGCTAGCCAGACAAACCGGACAGCTCGATGCCGAGCAGCGGCAATAAAATGACGATGTTCAGTGACAGCACCATGATGGATGCCACCAGCGCCAGGCCGGTGACGATCGGCCGGTTGCGGTAGACGCCCATGATGTCGCGCCGGCAGGTGAACCACAGCAGGGCGAGCATCGGAACCGGCAGCGCCAGGCTCAGCGCAACCTGGCTGAGAACGAGCGCGCGCGTGGCATCGATCCCCGACGCCACCACGACGAAGCTCGGGATCATCGTGAGGAGGCGACGCAGCCACATTGGAACCGCGAAGCCGACGAAACCCTGCATGACCAGCTGGCCGGACATCGTGCCGACCACTGAACTCGCGATGCCCGATGCGATGAGCGACAACAGAAACACCCCCGCAGCGGCGACGCCGAGCACCGGGGTGAGCGTGTGGTATGCCGTCTCGATCTGGGCGACCTCGGGGTAACCTGCGTGAAACGCCCCCGATGCCATCACGACCATTGCCAGATTGATCAGGCCGGCGATCGTCAGCGCGACGAGCACCTCGATATTGGAAAATCGCAGCAGCTTTACCCGTTCGGTCTCGGTCCGCGCAGGCGTGCGGTCTTCAGTGAGCCCCGAGTGCAGGAACAGTGCATGCGGCATCACCGTCGCCCCGATGATGCCCGCCGCAAGAAGCAGTGCCCCGGCATCGGGCAACCGGGGCGTGACCATGTGCCCCAGCAGGCTGGACCACTGGACGGGCGCCAGTATGAGTTCGGCGATATAACAGAGCCCGATGACCCCCACGAGCGCACCGATCGCGATTTCCACCGGCCGAAAGCCGAACTTGTCCATCAGCAGCAGGCCATAGGTGATGATTGCCGTGATGACCATGCCAATCAACAGCGGCAGGTCAAACAGCAGCGACAAACCGATTGCCCCGCCGATGAACTCGGCCAGGTCGGTCGCCATCGCAGCGATTTCACTGACGACCCACATCACCATGACCAGCGGAGTGGGAAAATGCATCCGGCACAGTTCGGCAAGATTGCGTTCAGTCACGATGCCGAGCTTTGCCGAGAGTGCCTGAAACAGCATGGCGATGAGATTGGCGAGCAGCACGACCCACAACAGATCGTAGCCGTAATGGGCGCCGGCCTGTATGTTCGTCGCGAAGTTGCCCGGGTCCATATAGGCAACCGACACCACGATCGCGGGCCCCGCGAACGGCAGCAGCGCCGCAACGCCGCGGCGGCGGCCTTCCAGCACCTCGCGGACCGCCAGAGACGTGCTCTGGGTCATGGTCAGGCGTCTGGATCTGTCTCGCGTGTGGCCGTTCACCTTTTTCCCGGGTTGCTGCTTGCAGCAGCCCGATCCCGCAAATCCTTGTTCCTCACGGCGCGATGCATCCGTGCTTTGCGCGCGCCACCATCATGGTTTCAAAAAGCCGGCGCCATGAGATGAGGTGGGAGCAGAGCATGGCGCCTTATGCCGCCAAACGGCCGCTGCGGCCTCTGGCCAGTTGCTTTATTGCCCGAGGGCACACAGGTTTTTGCCCAATTCCAGTTCTTGCGCCTTGCGCTCGTCGGGGCTGACAAGCCCGGCATTGGCCCGTTTGATTTCGATATAGGCCTCGGGAAAATTGGGCAGACTCGCCAGCACATAGCCGATGAAGGCCTGCTCGCCTTCGGCCAGCATCAGCAAGCCGGAATTGTGTCGCTTGAGGTCCTTTAACGTGGCCTGGTAGACAGCGTTCTCGTCGCCTGCCGTGATGTCGCTGAAATGCGCTGGCAGCACGACCGTTTCGTCCGGCAGACTTGTCATGCGCTGCAACGACGCGTAGAGCAGCGGTGCCCAGTTTTCGGCCTTGCCGCCGAGATCCGGGCGGGCGATGGACTTGAGGAAAACGCTGTCGCCGTCAAGCAGGTAGCGTCCGTCGACAAGAAAGGCAACCATCCCCAGCGTGTGGCCGGGGAAATGCAGCACCTGAATTTCTGCATCGCCGACGTTCAGGATCTGTCCCTCTTGCAGATAGTGATAGTCCATGCGCGCCGGCAGCATGTCCATCGGATGGATGCCGTCATAGGGATGCAGATAATAGGGAATGTGGTCGTGCGACCCTAGCGCTGGCCCGCCGCTGAGGTGATCGGCATGGAGATGGGTGTCCAGCACCAGATCGATGCGGGCGCTCGCGGCAGCAGCCAGTTCGTAATAGGTCTCGAGGTGGCGGGCGGGGTCGAACACGGCGGCGTGTCCATCGCTGATCAGCATGTGGCTTATGCAGCCGCGAGCCGGACGCACCACCTGGAAGAGCGAATAGCGTACGTTTTCCTCCACCGGGCGCCAGTAATAAAAATTTCCCCAGGCCTCCATGCCGCCTTCCATGCTTGCTGCATTGAAACCCAGGCGACGCAATCCCTCGGCAACGTATCTGGACGTGTTTCCCTCAGCGCAGATGGCGAGGATGGGCTTATCGTCGGGCAATTGCCCCTTGAGGTGCATCTGCACCCCGCGTATCACGGATTCGGTGACATCCTCGTGCTCGTGCTCGAGCTCGAGAATATCGAAATAGGGAACATTGAGTGTGGGTAATGCAGCATGGGGGCCTTCCACCCGCCAGCTTTCAAATTCATCCTTGTTACGTACATCAAGAATAAACATGGGCTCGTTGCGCAGCAGACGTTCCCACACTTCTGCGGGACTCGAACTGACGGAAACCTGATCTAGCATGAGACACCTCCTGAGGAACCGGCATTGGAACCTCGCACGGTTGCGGCCCACGTTGGCCGCGTCGACCGGACGACCCTGAGTCACTGGAATATAGTCAATGCCTGTCTGACCACAATACGACGCAAAAGGGGTTATTGATGGACCACGACCCGGCAGCTGTTTGCGCTTCAGCGGATACCCTGGCCTGGCTTGCGTTGCTCGGCGTCGTGAGGCTCGCCTCATCCTGCCCAACACCCGCACGCTAGTAAAAACGCGCATAGATGCTAGCTTGAAAAACCGGCGGAGCCGGTTCGATTTGATCCGGGCTCTGGGCCGCAAGCCTCTTCATGGCGATGGCGAAACAAGGAGAATCCAATATGGCGGCATCCAGTGCTGGTCTACACGAGGCGGCCGACGCCTTGAACCCCGAGGTGATCGACCGCCATCGCGCGATCGTCACCATCATGGAAGAGCTGGAAGCGGTTGACTGGTATGACCAGCGTGTGGCGGCAAGTGACGACGAAGAACTGGCGGCAATACTTGCGCACAATCGCGACGAGGAAAAGGAACACGCGGCCATGGTGCTGGAGTGGTTACGCCGTCGGGATCCGAAGCTCGACAAGCATCTGCGAGATTATCTGTTCATGGACAAGTCACCGCTGGAGCGGGAACACGAACTCAAGGCGGAGGCGGGCCAGCGCCCGGCGACCGACGGTTCCCTCGGTATCGGCAGTCTGTGCGGCGAGGTGAAGTCATGAACGATCTGCTACGGGATCTGGCCCCCATTTCCACCGACGCCTGGACTGCCATCGAGGGCGAGGCACGACGCACGCTCAAGAGCATGCTCGCTGCCCGCAAACTGGTTGATTTCGCCGGTCCTCTGGGATGGGAGACGTCTGCCATCAGCCTCGGCCGCAGCGAACGGCTCAAGGCCGAGCCCCACCAGGGCGTACAGGCGCATTTGCGCCAGGCGCAGCCGCTCATGGAATTGCGCATCCCGTTCGACCTGTCGCGAGACGAACTGGAAGCCGTCGATCGCGGCGCCGACGATCCGGATCTCGATCCCGTGCGTGAAGCCGCACGCGCGATTGCGCTGGCTGAGGACAAGGCGGTTTTTCACGGATTCCGCGATGCCGGTATCGGCGGCATTGTCGCGGCGGCCAGCGCCAGCAAATGCACATTGAGTGAAGACTATGCCGGGTACCTCGGCGTGGTTGCCGAAGCGCTGTACAAGCTGCGCAGTGGCGGCATCGACGGGCCTTACGCCATTGCGCTCGGGCCGCGCTGCTACATCGGGCTGCACCAGACCCTGGAAGGGGGCTTTCCCGTAATCGAGCACGTGCGTCGACTGCTGGACGGGCCGGTCATTTCCGCCCCGGCGGTGAACGGTGCGATCGTGATGAGTCAGCGTGGCGGTGACTTTGAACTGACGGTTGGTCAGGATTTTTCGATCGGCTATCTCGAGCATACCGCGGCAACGGTACGTCTTTATCTGCAGGAAAGCTTCACGTTTCGAGTGCTGTCACCCGAGGCCGCGGTGCCGCTGGTATATGGCGAAGGTAAGAAATAAACCCCCGTTCAGGCAAGGCGGCGCTGGAGTTCACCCGTCAGCGCTGGGAGGTAGCGGCCCGCGTCGTTTTCAGCGAGGCCCGGGTTGTGGAGCACAAGCCGGACATCGAACACGCCCTGGTGTGATTGCCACGCAACCCGTGGCGGGACTTGTCATCGTTGTTTTGTCAGCCGGCGGACTTCCCCAACTGCGACCGCCATTGATGTTTCTGGCGCTGATTTTCTGGCTCGGCGGCGGTGCGTTATAGCTGTGGCCGATATCGCTGATCTTTCTCCGTAACACCTTCATCGGCGCCACACCAATCCCGTCGTTCCGCAAAACAAGCGACCGGACATGAGGCAGGTTGCCGGCTGCGGACACGAATCCCCTGTTGCCATGCGGGTTGAATGCCGGCCCGCCGACCGCATGTGCAGCGTACATTCAGCGCAAGGAGCAGACGATGAGCGGATGGGTACAGGCAAGCGTGGT
>CAYVOR010000120.1:0-5222 GCA_964452995.1 uncultured Thiobacillus sp. | reverse complement strand
GGCGGCCAACCATCCGGAAGGCGGCGCCGTGCTGACCCTGACCCTGCCGCTGGCCCAGTTGGGGCCCCACGCGGACTAATGACTTTTTGTTCGCGCCGGCCGGGACATGCATCAGTCAGCGCTTTGAAGTGGTTAGGAAGTTTCCTGGATTCACTGAAACTGGAATTTAGGTTTTCGGTATACGAAGCCCGGGGCATTTTAAAATCGTCATAAAACAATTAGATAGAAACATGGTTCGGTGTTGGCATGCAAATTGATATGAAGAAAAAAATATTCTTCATACCTTTGCTTTGGCGTGCACGCATTGCGACCTTTGCCTGCTCCACGAATCGTCACTTCGCATTACTTCGCGATGCCGCAAGCGCGGACGATCCCGCTTTGGCGGCGCGGAGCCGCTCTGGCTGTCTTGGTGGGATTGCATGCGGCCTTGGTTCTGGGCTTCGCCGTGGCGCCCCGGCCCGATCTGGCTGAGCGGTTGCAGACGCTTACGGTGCGCATGCTGGAAATCGCCCCGGTTCGGTCCGAAGCCGTGCCGCCCGAGTTGCCACGGGAACCACCGCGTAGGAAGGCGCCAGTACCGCCACCGCTACTGGTTGCCGCCGTGGCGGCAGAGACATCGAATTTTTCTACCGCCCCACAAGCGGAGCCCCGTCTGGTCGAGGCTGCACCATCCACGGTTGCAGCCACGCCGGCGCCTATCGTTCCGCCGCGCTTCGACGCTGATTATCTGCGCAATCCGGCGCCGGAATATCCAGCGGTATCGCGTCGCATGGGCGAGGAAGGCAGGGTTGTGCTGCGTGTCAGAGTCAGTGTGCAAGGATCGCCGCTGGCAGTCGAGCTAAAGCAGTCGTGCGGTTTCATTCGGCTCGACGAGGCGGCGCGCGCCGCCGTCGAGAAATGGCGTTTCGTTCCAGCCCGACAGGGGGGGGGATGCGATCGAATCCTGGGTGTTGGTGCCTCTGCACTTCACTTTGAGCCAGTAAGGAGAAAGCAGCATGCATGCAAATCTCGGTATCGTGCATTTTTGGGCGCAGGCGGACGCCGTGAATCGTTCCGTCGCGGTCCTGTTGGTCGTCCTGTCGGTCGTCAGTTGGTATGTCATGCTCGGCAAGCTGGCCGTCTATGCCCGAACCCGGCGCTGCCATAAGCGTGCGCTGGAAGCGTTCTGGAGCGCGGCGAACCTTCCCGCCGCAATCGAAGCCATACGTCGCGAGGATCGTACTGGCATCCTCGCAAGCCTTGCCGTCACGGGTGCCAATACGGCGGAATTGCAGCGCGAAAATGCCGCCTGCAGCATCGGCGCCGGTGTCAGCGCCAGCGAGGCCGTGACTCGCTCGCTGCGTAGCCAGATCGTCGAATCCCAGGCGAGGATCGAAAGCGGACTGACCTTCCTCGCCTCGGTGGGATCGACGGCGCCATTCATCGGGCTGTTCGGCACGGTCTGGGGCATATACCACGCTCTAGTGGGGCTTTCCGGGGCAACCCAGGTCGTCCTCGACAAGGTGGCCGGGCCGGTCGGCGAGGCGCTGATCATGACCGCCGCCGGACTCTTCGTCGCAATTCCCGCCGTGCTCGCCTACAACGCTTTCACCCGCGCTAATCGGCTGACGCTGGCGCATCTCGACGGCTTTGCCCACGACCTGCATGCCTATCTCGTCACCGGCCGTCGCGGCCGGCCCGGCGACAAGCTGGTCGAGCTCGATGCGGCGCGCGGCGCGCGCACGGCCTGAGGCGCGGTCATGGCATTCGGCGCATTCAGCGAGGAAGGGCTGGCCCAGCCGATGGCCGAGATCAACACCACGCCGCTGGTCGACGTGATGCTGGTGCTGCTGGTCATTTTCATCATCACGGCGCCGCTGTTTCATCAGGCGGTGCCGGTCGATCTGCCCAGGGTCGACTCGACCCGGCTGGACGACAAGCCGCTCACCCTTGCGGTGGCGGTCGATGCCGCGGGAGGGGTGCATGTGGATGGCGTCGAGGTCGCGCGCGCCGAGCTGGGCGCGCGCTTCGCCGCGGCCACCGAGGCTGGCCGACAGCCTGAAATGCATCTGCGCGCCGACCGCGGCACGCGCTACGAGCGTGTCACCGAGGTGCTGGCCGAAGCGCAGCGGGCGGGAATCGTGAAGATCGCATTCGTAACCGAACCGGCCCGATAGCCGGAATTCAATCAGGGGGATATTTCGAATGAAAAGCAGGAAGCGGATTCTTTCTCTGGCGGTGGGAATCGTCGGCGTATCTACGGCTTTGGCCGACACGCAACTTCCTGAAATCCGCATCAGCGGGAGCGGCGAGAAGCCGAAAGGAAGCCTCACCATAGAAGCGAGCGGTCTTCCCGCAGCGGTGACGGTGATCGGACGCGAGGAAATCGAGCGGACCAACGTTGGGCGGGACTATACCGATTTGCTTCGCCGCGTACCAGGAATCAACGCCTACAGCTTCGGCCAGGGCGACATCGGCAGCCCGATCAAGATGCGCGGTTTTACGGGAACCGGTGCGCATGGCGGCGATGTCGCCATCTACATCGATGGCGTGCCGCAGAACTTCCCTTCGGCCAATCAGGGCGGGCCGGGCATGAGCGACCTGTCATGGCTGACACCCGACATGATCGAGCGCATCGAGGTCATCAAAGGACCTTTCTCGGCACTGTATGGAGACCAGAACCGCGCCGGCGCGATCAACATCGTTACGCGCAACAGCGGCGAGTCGAGCATTGGCGCCAGCGTCGGCAGCTATGGCTCCGCGCGCGGTACGCTGGTGCACTCGGCCGAGCATTCCTCCGTCCGCAGCTTTGTCGTCGCCGATCTGTACAGGACGGACGGCTATCGCGACAACTCGGATGGGGTTCGTGGTTCGGTATTCGCCAAAGCGTCGATGACTGTCGGGGACGCCGTCTGGGCGCTGCGCGGCAACTACTACAAGTCGGACTGGAACGCGCCGGGCTATCTCCGTTACACCGAACTGGTCAGCGGCGCGGTCAAGCCGAACGACCGGGATCCGTATGCACCCAAGCTCTGGGGAGATACGGAGCGGTACGGACTCGTTCTGACGCGCACGCCCTCCAAGGGCGAGGAAGGGCTGCATGCCACGGCGTATGCCGAGCATTACGACAAAAGGCGCGCCAACCCGGTCACTGGCAACGTCAATGCCCTCAACGTGCAAAACGACGATCGTGCCGTCGCTGGCGCCAGAGCACTTTACAACATCGTATTCACAGACCGTGCCGCGCTTGCCTTTGGCGGGGAGGTGCGTGCAGACCGTGGCACGGGAGTCAACCAACGCTGGCCCACTTCGGCCGGCCCCGGCAATACCTACAGCAACAATTGGGATCTCGATCTGCTCACCTACGGTTTATTCGTCCAGGGGCAATATCGTGTTCTCGACAGCCTCAAGCTGGTCGGAGGCCTGCGCGTCGATGCCTTCGATTACAGCATCGAAAACCGCAAGCGCCCGGCGGCCTCTCTGGATTACAACAAGTCGGTAAAGACGCCGCGCGCCGGGGTCGTCTGGACGCCGGTGAAGACCCTCGACTTCTTCGCCAACGTCGGGGAAGGGTTCCGTTCTCCGGCAGAACGGGAGCTGTCTCCGCCCGGTGGCGTCGGCCCGCTCGGGGCCGCCGGCGGCAGCCCATTTCCCGATCTGAAACCGCCCAAGGTCAAGGCCTATGATTTCGGCTTCAATGCCGCTCTCGGCTCTCAATGGAAAGTCTCGGCGGCGAAATACCATTCCCTGAACCAGGGCGAGATACGCGAAACGACTCCAGGCAGCGGCGTCTATGCCAACCTCGGCGACACGACGCGAGACGGTTGGGAAATCGATCTTCACTTCTTTGCCACCGACGCGCTCAGCTTCTACGCCAGCTACGGCAAGGTGAAGGGGCGCGTGAATAACCCGACCACGGTCGAGCAGAACCTGATCTCCGGGTTGCCGGAGGACACTTATCGGCTCGGCGCCGAATACGCCACACAGCTGGCGGGCGGCAGGCTGTTCGTCAATGCCGATGCCTTCCATATCTCGGGGGCGCCGTACTACTCCGGAGTTAGTCCGGCGCCGCTTTTTAGCCGCCCCTATACCCGTTACGACCTGCGCCTGTCTTTCGAGCAGGGGCGCTGGCGCTATACCGGCTTCGGCACCTTCCAGCCGCGCGACTACGCGAGCGAACAGGCCGGTGCGACCGTCGACCCGCGCCCGAAAGCCGATGTCGGCGTGGCCGTGGCCTACAAGTTCTGATTCCAACCAAAGGAGAAAACCATGCTTCTTCGCAAACCGCAGGCATTGCTTCTTTCCGCCGCATTGCTTGCCCTGAGCGGCAAGGTGCTTGCCCACGATGCCTGGATCGAGGCGCGCGGGGCCGAGTACGTCGTTCTTTATGGACACGGAGACAAGAGTGAGAGTTACGCGCCGGCAAAGGTCAAGGCCGTGTCGGCGATCGATGCCAAGGGCCAGCCGCTGCCGGTCGTGAAGGAGGCCGGAGCGGAATCGTTGCGCGTCACCCTGAAAGGGCAACCCGCTCTCGCCACGCTGCATTTCGACAACGGCTACTGGAGCAAGACCACCGAAGGATCGAAGAATCTGCCGAAAAACGAGGTGCCGGGAGTGTTGAGCGCCATGCATTCTGTGAAATTCGGCAAGACGATATTCGCGTGGACGGCGGTTGCGAGCAAGCCGCAGGGCCTGCAGCTGGAAATCGTCCCACTCGCTTCGTCGGCGCCCGAAGCCGGCAAGGAAATCACGGTCCAGGTGCTGTGGGAAGGGAAACCCCTGTCCGGAGCGAAAATTACGCGCTCTGAGTACAGCAAGGAGAAACCGATCGAGACCGATGCCGAAGGTAAGGCGCGGGTGCCGGTTGTCGCCGGCCGGCAGATGCTGGGTACCAGCCACAAGCACGATCTGAGCAACGATCCGCGCGCCGACAGCTACTCCGTATCGGCCAACCTGGTGTTCACGGCGCGCTGAGTGGAAGCATTCCTATCGCTTTGGACTTTGCGTGGCAGGGCGGCTTGCGGCATCCGCGCGGCTGTCCGCCCGAAATACCGAAGCATCAAAGGCTTGTCCGCGTTGCCGGCTTGGCATGAATCGTGATATGAAGTAATGGTTTTTCTTCATATTGACATGGTGGCATGGCAATGAGACGGTGTATTGGGGTTTTCTTTGTGCTGGGCCTGACAATGGCCCTGCCGGCCGCCGCTCACGACCTCTGGCTGGAGAAGGAGGGCAGCGGCCAT
>CAYVOR010000119.1:0-5245 GCA_964452995.1 uncultured Thiobacillus sp. | reverse complement strand
CCGGTGGAAATCTGCGGAATGCCGTATTTTTCCTTGATGTAATTAGCCTGCGTACCTTTGCCCGCACCCGGACCGCCCAACAAAATCAAACGCATTGCGTATCTCCTAGATTGATGGATATGCCAAACCGCACAATCCTAAGCCAAGTGCGGGTCGAGCAACAGTTAAAAATTTTTATTGCGGGATTCACGCGGCTGCTATGCAGCCTGAAACAGGGCCCGCACCCGCGCCAGATCTTCCGGCGTATCCACGCCCGGGGCGGGCGCAATCGGCGTCACGCCGAGACTGATGCGGTGACCGTACCATAACACCCGCAATTGTTCGAGCATCTCGCAGCGTTCCAGCGGCGAACTGGCAAGACTGGCGTAAGTGCGCAGGAACCCGACGCGATAGGCATACAGGCCGATGTGACGCAACGCGCCGAATTCGTGTGGCATCGGCTGCTGTGACGCAAAGGCATCGCGCGGCCACGGGATGGGCGCGCGGCTGAAATACAGTGCGTAGCCGGCTTCGTCAGCGACAACCTTGACGACGTTGGGATTGACGAAGTCGGCATGATCGTGGATCGGATGCGCCAGCGTGGCCATCACCGCGTCGTCGTGCAGCACCAGTTGCCGGGCTGCTTCGCGAATCAGCACCGGGTCGATCAGCGGTTCGTCGCCCTGCACGTTTACCACCAGTATGTCATCCGGCCAGTCCAGGGTTTCGGCGACCTCCACCAGCCGCTCGGTACCCGACTGGTGATCCGGCGAGGTCATCAGCGCCTGGTGGCCGGCGGCTTCGACCGCCTGCAGCACCCGCGCATCGTCGGTGGCAACCACCACCGATTCGGCACCCGCCTGCAGGGCGCGTTCCAGCACGTGCAGCACCATGGGCCGCCCGCCGATATCCACCAGCGGCTTGCCCGGCAGACGGCTCGATGCATAGCGAGCGGGGATGACGACGCGGAAATGCACGCGGACCTACTTGCCGTGGATTTCGTCGGGCGACAGCGCACGCGCCTCTTCCGGCAGCATCACCGGAATGTCGTCGCGAACGGGATAGGCCAGGCGGCAGGCGCGGCACACCAGTTCATGTACCGATTTTTTCCAGTCGAGCGGGCCCTTGCAGACCGGACAGACCAGGATTTCAAGAAGCTTTGGGTTCATCGATCAGAGTCCTGTTGAATGAATACAAAACAGCCGGTTCGGGCTGTCTCGATTTGCTTTGATAGAGATGGATGTCGGCGACAGACAGCAGCGTCTTCAGGTCGGTACCGTCGCGCGGGGCATGGCTGACGCCCAGACTCACCGCCATCGGCAGGCCGTTGCTGGCGCTCCAGGCTTCGGTACGGGCCTCGATGCGCTGGAATATCTGGTGGATGGCAGCTTCGTCACGCTGCGGCAGCAGTGCGACAAACTCATCCCCTCCCCAGCGCCCGCACACACCCATTTCAGCCGACTCGTTGAAGATCTGCGCGAATTCGGCCAGTACGCGGTCGCCCACGCCATGGCCGTAGCGGTCGTTGACGCCCTTGAACTCGTTGAGGTCGGCAAACAGCACCGTGGCTGGCGTACCCGGACTGGTCTTGCCGAGGATATTATCTGCCGCGGCCAACAGGCCGTGGCGGTTGAGCAGCCCGGTCAGCGTATCAAAGCGGCTGCGGTAATCGAGTTGACGGCGTTGCGCCTCGATATGCCCCATCAGGATGTAGGCATACAGGGCCAGGGTGACCCAGAACACACCGAAAAACACGTCACCCGCGCTGACCTCGAACCCGCCCACCCGATAACGGAAGGCGAACGCAACCGCCATGCCGAGGAACGCGCCACCCATCACCTCGGCGAACAGCCGCATGCCGTAGCGCATGCCGTTGCCCAGCAGCACCATCAGGAAGGCCAGCGCGGAAGGGGGAATCATATTGGGATCGTGCATCACGCACAGCGTGACGATGATCAGGTCGGCACTCATGGCGCTGCGGATTTTCAGCAGGGTGACGCCTTTCAGCGCCTGCCGGAAGAACCAACTGTTGACGAAGAAATAGACGCCCAGGACAACCAGCAGTTGCTCGATGCTGAACAGACCCGGCCGGACGCCATCCAGCGTGGAGAAATAGATGACCGCCAGCGAGAAAAACAGGTAGCGGGTGAAAAACTGGGTGACGATCTCGGATCGGTCGGGCACCCAGAAACCGGCATCATCGCTTTCGGCTTCCCAATGACAGGGATGCCGGCGATCGCTCCAGTCAGAACTTGTAATGCCCATACGTCCCTCCCTTGGATGCGCCCACACAGTCGAGCGCAATTCGGGCGCAATTATTGTTTGAGGCGTGCGCCCAGCCAGCGAACGAATCCATTTTCCACGGTGACATCCAGCTCCACTGCCCACCAGTCCGGCCCCGCGAATGCCCGGCATTTTACCGCGTCTTTCTCGGTCATCAGCACCGCCTCGCCTACGGGCAGGTCCGTTGGTCGGAAAATGTGGTGATCGCGAAATGCGTGCGGGCGATAGCGCAGGCCCTGTCGGTCGAGCATGCTGAAAAACCCCTGCGGCTGGCCGATACCGGTTGCGGCGATCCAGTCATGCGGAGGCAGGTCGCGCAACGGCAGTTTTTCCTGCGGTGCGACCAGGCGATAGGCGCGGTCGGCACTGTAATCGGCCCGCCAGCCCTTGACCGGGCGATAAGGGCGCGACGCGGCGGCGCCGCGCACCACCTGGATCACTGCATCCACGCTGCCCAACCGGCTGGGCGGCTCGCGCAACGGACCGGCCGGCAGCGGCCAGCCGTTGCCCAGTCCGGTCGCCGCGTCGACGACCGCCAGTTCGATGTCGCGACGCAGACGGTAATGCTGCAAACCGTCGTCGGACACGATCACATTCACGTCCGGGTGACGCGCAAGCAGCGTGTGCGCCGCCGCCACCCGATCGCGCCCGACCACTACCGGCGCATCGGTCTTGAACCGGATCAGCACAGGCTCGTCGCCCACCAGCGCCGGCGGGCTGTCGGCCGCCACTTCGACGCAACTGCGGGCGGTCCCGCCATAGCCGCGACTGATGACCCCGGGACGATAGCCCTGGCTGTGCAGCCAGTTCACCAGCCAGATCACCAGCGGCGTCTTGCCGCTGCCGCCGGCGGTGATGTTGCCGACCACGATTACCGGTACGCCGGCTGCCACCGTGCGCAGCCAGCCACGCCCATACGCCAGGCGCCGCAATCCGGAGACAGCGGCGAACAGCAGGGCAAGCGGCAGGAGCAGCACGGAGAGCACGCCCGTGCGTGCCCAGGCATGCTGAAGGGCGGACATGGCCCGTTCAGGGATTGGTTTGCGTGGCGAAGGTGATACGGGTCAGGCCCTCGCGGCGCGCCGCTTCCATCACGTTCACCACGGATTGATGGGTGGCCCGTGCATCGGCGTTGATCACCACCACCGGTTCGTTCTCGTTGGTGGCGGCTTTCTTCAGTGCGGCAGCCAGGCTATCGATCGACGCGTCGCCCACGACCGTGCTGTCGACCTCGTAGCGGCCGTCCTCGGCGACGGCCACTTCGATCTGCTTGGGTGGATTGGGCGTCTGGGCGGCGCTGCTGGTCGGCAGGTTGATCTTGAGTTCGGCGAAACGCGCGTAGGTCGTGGTCACCGCAAGAAAGATCACGATGACGAGCAGGATGTCGATGAACGGAATCAGGTTGATTTCCGGATAGTCTTCGCGACGGCCTTTTCTGAAATCCATAGAAGTAGATCCTGTATCAGCAGGGAATCACTTGCGGTCGCCGTGGACGATTTCCACCAGCTTGATCGCCTGCTGCTCCATGTCGACCACCAGCGATTCCACCTTGGCGCGGAAGTAGCGATAGAAAATCATCGCCGGAATCGCCACGATCAGACCGAACGCAGTATTGTAGAGCGCGATCGAAATACCGTGTGCCAGCTGGCCGGGATTGGTGCCGCCACCGGTCTGCGCACCGAAGATCTCGATCATGCCGATCACCGTACCGAACAGCCCCAGCAGCGGCGCCATGCTGGCGATGGTGCCGAGCGAGGTCAGGAAACGGTCGAGTTCCTGGGTCACGGCACGCCCGGATTCCTCGATGGACTCCTTCATGACCTCGCGCGAGTAGGTGGCGTTCTTCAGCGCGGTGGCGAAAATCCGTCCCAGCGGCGAGCTGTCGGCCAGGTGCGCGACCAGTTCCTGCGTCACGCCGCGTTCCTGATAAATCTTGATCGTCTCCAGCAACAGGCCTGCCGGGGCAACTTCTTTGGCGCGCAAGCTGTAAGCACGTTCGATGATGATGGCTACGGCGAGAACCGACGCCAGGATCAACGGCCAGACCGGCCAACCGGCCGCCTCGATGATGGCTAGCACTGAATACCACTCCCAATAAAACAACCAGGCGAAATGTAGCCCTCACGTGCCGGTTTCGGCAAGCATCATTTTAGACCTGCGCCATTTTTCGGCCCGCCATGAAGTTCTCCACAATTGATGTGGATAAGTCTGTGAAGAACATCTTGTCGGTGTCCCTAAGCGCCCGCCCACAAAGGAAAAAGCGATTTGGCCCAAAAAGTAGACAATAGACATATCCGTTTAATATCAACAGGTTACTAAAAGGCCTCTATCGTCAATAGGGTTATAGAAAAAAAATTATGCGTACTGGAAGACTGTGTATGAACCGTGCCGGAGCTGAACCGTTATCCTGCATGCCATGGATTTTCCGGACGACTTTCCTGACAACACGCCTGCCCTGCCCGTGCTCACCGTCAGCGAGCTCAATCGCATGGCGCGCCGCGCATTGGAATCCGCTTTGCCGCTGTTATGGGTAGAAGGTGAAGTGTCCAACTTCACCCGCGCCGCTTCAGGTCACTGGTATTTTTCACTGAAGGATGCGAATGCGCAGGTCCGCTGTGTGATGTTTCGCGGGCGCAACCAGTTTGCCGATTTCACCCCGGCCAATGGCGACCATGTCGAAATCCGCGCCCTGCCCTCGCTGTACGAAGCACGCGGCGAATTCCAGCTCGGCGCCGAGGCGATCCGCCGTGCCGGCGCCGGACGGTTGTACGAGGCCTTTCTCAAGCTGAAGGCGAAACTGGAACAGGAAGGCCTGTTCGACCCAATGACGAAGCGTGCCTTGCCGCGATTTCCGCGCCGCATCGGCATCGTTACCTCGCCGCAGGCTGCCGCCCTGCATGATGTACTGACCGCACTGGCGCGCCGCATGCCGGGCCTGCCGGTGATCCTCTATCCCACCCCGGTACAGGGTGCCGGCGCCGGC
>CAYVOR010000118.1:0-5308 GCA_964452995.1 uncultured Thiobacillus sp. | reverse complement strand
CCGTAGCGCAGGCACAGCTTCGCCCGCTCGATGAACTCGGCCTCGCCTTCCTTCATCGAGATCGAGTTGACGATGCCCTTGCCCTGAATGCATTTCAGGCCCGCCTCGATCACGTTCCACTTCGACGAATCGAGCATGATTGGCACCCGCGCGATGTCGGGTTCCGAGGCGATCAGGAGCAGGAAGCGCACCATCGCCGCCTCGGCGTCGAGCATGCCTTCGTCCATGTTGATGTCGATCACCTGGGCGCCGTTTTCCACCTGCTGACGCGCCACCGACAACGCGTCGTCGTAGCGGCCTTCGAGGATCATGCGGGCAAACGCCTTGGAACCGGTGACGTTGGTGCGCTCGCCGACGTTGACGAAGAGACTGTCCTTGCCGACGTTGAACGGCTCGAGGCCCGACAGCCGCATCGCCGGCTCCAGCACCGGCGGCACGCGTGGCGCGACACCCTCGACCGCCCGGGCGATGGCGGCGATATGGGCGGGCGTGGTGCCGCAGCAGCCGCCGACGATGTTGAGCAGCCCCGCGCGCGCCCATTCGCCGATGTGCGCCGCCATCTCGTCGGCGCCCATGTCGTATTCGCCGAAGGCATTCGGCAGGCCGGCGTTGGGGTGGGCCGAAACGAACGCGTCGGCCTTGTTCGACAGCTCCTCGACATACTGGCGCAGCAGGTCGGGGCCGAGCGCGCAGTTGAGCCCGATCGATAGGAGACGGACGTGGCGCACCGAGTTCAGGAAAGCTTCGCCGGTCTGGCCGGACAGCGTGCGGCCGGAGGCATCGGTGATGGTGCCGGAAATCATCACCGGCAGCCGCAGCTGCTGCGCCTCGAAGTATTCCTCGATCGCGAACAGCGCCGCCTTGGCGTTCAGGGTGTCGAAGATCGTCTCGACCATCAGGATGTCGGCGCCGCCTTTCACCAGGCCGTCGATCGCTTCGAGGTAGGCCACACGCAGCTGGTCGAACGTGATGTTGCGGAAACCCGGATCGCTCACATCCGGCGAGAGCGTCGCGGTGCGCGAAGTCGGGCCCAGCACCCCGGCGACGAAGCGCGGCTTGTCCGGATTGGCCAAGGTCGCCTCGTCGGCCGCTTCGCGCGCGAGCTTGGCCGCAGCGAAGTTGAGCTCCGGCACCAGATGTTCCATGTGGTAGTCCGCCATGGAAATCGAGGTTGCGTTGAAGCTGTTGGTCTCCAGAATGTCGGCGCCGGCGGCCAGATACCGGGCGTGGATTTCCTTGATGGTGGCAGGCTGCGTCAGGCACAGCAGATCGTTGTTGCCCTTGACGTCATGGGCAAAATCGGCAAAGCGCTCGCCGCGATAATCGGCCTCGCCAAGCTTGTAGGACTGGATCATCGTTCCCATCGCACCATCGATAACCAGGATGCGCTGGGCGAGCAGCGAGCGGAGCAGAGCGGTGCGGTTGGACATGAGACAGGCCGACGCGGATAAACCTGAATGTTATCACTGCCGGACAGGGGCCCGGATGCCACCTGTCGATATGTCGGCAACCCTATCGGGTTTGCCGCATGGCGGGGCGCGGCATTCCGACCGGACAGGCATGGGAGACGCCGACGGGACTGGTCTGATCCTTGCTCTGATTTTCGCCATGAAAAATCGCGCCATGAAAAACGCTAACGCTCTCGACACGACGGGCATCCGGATGACCGCAAGAAAACGCCTGACCCCAATTCTGCTGGCGCTTTTATTGGGCGCGCTGTCCTCTCAGCCGGCGTGGGCCGCCGACCGCGCGGAGAAAGCCTCGGGTTTTTACGAGGATGCGTTGGTACGCATGCAGAACAAGGACACCAAGGGCGCCATCGTCCAGTTGAAGAACGCCTTGCAGCAGGACAGCAAGATGCTGCCCGCGCTGGTCCTGCTGGGCAAGGCCTACCTCGATAGCGGCGCGCCGCTGGGCGCGGAACGCGTGCTGGCGGATGCGGAGCGACTGGGAGCGGATCGGTCGCTGATCATCGCCATGCAGGTCGAGGTCTATAACCTGCTGGGCAAGAACCAGGCCCTGCTGGAACGCTTCTCGCCTGATGGCTTGCCGCCCGGCGTGAAATACAAGGTGCTGGTCACGCGTGCTTATGCACAGATCGACCTCGAGCAGACGCGTGCGGCGATCCAGTCACTGGAACAGGCCCGGCAGATCGATCCCGACAATCCGGCTGCGCTGGTGGCGCAGTCGATGGCCTATTTGCGCAGCGGAAGCTTTGCCGATGCGGCAGCCATGGCGCAGCTGGCGGTCACAAAAAAACCGGACGATCCCGCCGGCTGGAACATGAAAGGCTCGATCGCCCATGCGCAGGGGAACGTTCCGGATGCGCTGGCGGGCTATGGCAAGGCGCTGGCCTTGAAGCCCGATTACCTGGATGCGCTGATTGCGCGGGCGTCCCTGCTGTTCGATCTCAAACGGGACGCGGAAGCCGCCCGGGATGTGGCTGTACTGAAACAGAAATTTCCGGATGATCCGCGAAGCGCCTATCTGCAAGCGCTGCAGGCCGGACGGCAAGGGAAGGATGTAGCGGCGCGCAATGCGCTCATCGCGGCGGCGGGCGCGCTGGATGCCATGCCCTTCGAGGCGGTGAAGACGCGTCCGCAACTGGTGCTTCTGGGCGGAATCGCCCATTACAGCCTGGGCCAGAATGAAAAGGCCAGGACCTATCTGGGCAGTTACCTCAAGAAATATCCCCAGCACATGGGCGCGCGCAAGATCCTGACCGCCGTCTACATGAGCGAGAAGGATTACACCAAGGCAATCGCGCTACTGGAAGGCCCGGCACGGGCGCAGCCTGACGATCCCCAGGCGCTGTCCATGCTGGCTACGGCTTACATGGCGCTGGGCCAGCATGCCAAGGCGGTTTCGCTGCTCGAGCAGGCAGAAGAAATGAGCGGCGGCGATACGCCGGATATCGCCGCGAATTTCGGTTTGAGCCTGATTGGCGTCGGCAAGGAAGCGCAGGGCATGGCGCAGTTGCAGAAGGCCTATGCAAAAAAACCGGGCCGCGCCTATTCGGGTGTCCCGCTTGCCATGATGTATCTCAAGCAGAACCAGGCCAAACCGGCGATACAGGTGCTGCAGGCCGTGCTCAGGAACGAACCGCAGAACCTGACCGTGCTGAACCTGCTGGCGGTGGCGCGCGGCATGTCAAAAGACACGGCAGGCGCGCGTCAAGCCTATGAGCAGGTGCTGCAGAAGAATCCGGGCTTTACCCCGGCCAAGCTCAATCTGGCGCGCCTGGACCGCTATGAAGGCAAGCCGGAAGACGCGCGGCGGCGCCTGCTGGCCATCCTCAAGGACCAGTCCAAAAATCTGGATGCGCTGTATGAGCTGGCCCAGCTGGAGCTGGCCGCCGGGCGCACGCAGGAGGCGGTGCGCTGGCTGGAAAAAGCACGTTCGTTCAATCCGCAGAGTCTCCGGCCCAACCTCATGCTGATCGATCTGTATCTGGGAACGGGCGATGCGCAGAAAGCGTTGAATATCGCCAAGGACACACAGGCGTCCAATCGGGATAATTTACAGGCGCTGGCCGCCCTGGGTCGATGCTATCTCGCCATCGGGAATCGCGGCCTGGCACGCGAAAACTTCAAGCGCATTTCCCAGCTGGCTGGATTCGACGCCGATTGGCAGCAGCGTGTAGCCGAACTTCAGATCAGCGCGGGTGACTATGAAGGCGCAGCGTATTCGCTGGACAAAGCCTTGCTGGGAAAACCGGGCTATTTTCCGACGCTGTTGCTTAAGGCCGGCCTGCAAAAATTCTCCGGCAACCTGGAGGCCGCCGACAAGCAGGCACGCGCCCTGGCGGCCCAGTATCCGCGTCAGGCAGCCGTGCAACAGTTGATCGGCGACATTGCCATGCAGCGCCAGCGTTATGGACAGGCCATCACGGCCTACGGCGCGGCCTATGACATCGAGAAAAATACGGCGCATGCAATCGGCCTGTACAACGCCTACAGCGGATCGGGCAACCCGGGCCGGGCCATGGCGTTCATCCAGTCCTGGGTCGGCAGTCATCCCGCCGACTCCGCCGCCCGCCGTGTTCTGGCAGGCGCCTATGTCCAGGCGGGGCGACTGGATCTCGCGCAGCAGCAGTATGAAACCTTGATCAAGCAGCTACCCAACGACGCCAGCATCCACAACGATCTGGCCTACGTCATGCTCAAGCGGCGCCAGCCCGGTGCGCTGGCCGTAGCGGAACGGGCCTATCAACTGGCGCCGAGCGACGCCAATGTGGCTGACACCCTGGGCTGGGCCTGGGTCGAAGCCGGGCAGATCGAGAAAGGCCTGCGCTACCTGCGTGAAGCCCAGGTGCGAGCGCCCGACAATCCCGAGATACGCGATCACCTGGCCGAAGCCCTGAGGCGTAAACAGGCAGCCGGCAAATAGGCGCCTGGCGCCGGGTCTGCAGTCGGTTTTTTTTACACAATGGATCAAAACTCACCCGGTCATCCACGGGTTTATTATTTATCTTACTGATAATCAATGAGAAATTATTTTTGGTATACGTATTGCTTGGTATTAAGCGCGTGTTCTCGGGGATCAAATAAGGACAAATTAAAATGACTGGAAAATTCTGGCAAATAACAAGGGCGGCGAGTGTGCTGGTCATCGGGCTGGGGGCGATGAATGTCGCGCAGGCGACGTATTCCGCAAGCCACTCCAGCAATTGCGGCGGGGGCGGTACGAACAACCCCAATTGCGATACCTGGACCTTCAACAACAAGACGAGCAATACGCAGGGCGGCATTACGGCCACGGCGTCCGGCTGGTCCAATACGGTCGGCTCCGCCAATGTCCTGCTGGACAGTGCCTACATCACCCTGAATGGCAGCAGCGGGCTGGGCGTGCGGAACAACGACTGCAGCGGCTTTGCCAATTGCACGGGCGGCAGCTACGGTCGGGACGCCAACGAGGGGTCTAGTCCTGAGCATGCGATCGACAACAATGGCCGCGTGGACTCCATCCTGTTCTCGTTCACCGACAAGGTGAATCTCACGTCCTTCTCCGCAGGCTGGGTCTCGACCGACTCCGATTTCACGGTTCTGGCGTATACGGGGGCAGGCAATCCAGCCGGTCTGGCCAGTCAGTCCTATGCGAATCTGCTGTTAAACGGCTGGTCGCTGATCGGGAACGTCCTCGCGGGTTCCAGCACGGGTGCGCACGACTTCGCCAACAGTACCTATTCCAGCTACTGGCTGATCGGCGCGCTGAACACGTTTGTCGGCGGCGACCCGACCAAGGCGGGCAATGACAACTTCAAGCTGATCTCGCTGGCGGGATGCACCTGCGATAACGCACCGCCCGG
>CAYVOR010000117.1:0-5407 GCA_964452995.1 uncultured Thiobacillus sp. | reverse complement strand
GGAATATTCTCGTACAGGGGATTGAGCGGTTTCAGCATCCAGCCGTCGTCGCGTTTCACGATCTGGCGAAAGATGTATTCCTCGTTTACAAAGGCCACCACAAAGGAGCCATCGCCGACCAGCCCCGACGGCTCGACCACGATAATTTCGCCTTCCTCGAATTCCGGCATCATCGAATCACCCAGCACCATCAGCGCGTAGGGCTCAGCGCCGGCGCAGTCGCTGGCTTCGTTGATGTCCAGGATCGGCTTGGCGTCATGGATAGGAATGATCTTGCGTGGGGGGGTTTCGTTCATGATGGGTCCGCTTCATCAAATTGATTAGTCAAAGCTTATATATAAACGCGTCAGTCGCAAAATCAACGGCCACGCATGAACATGGCATCGAGTTCCGCCAGGCTGACCTGAAACCAGGTCGGACGACCGTGGTTGCACTGCCCGGCCCGCTCGGTGGCCTCCATCTCGCGCAGCAACGCGTTCATCTCGGGCAGCGTCAGGCGGCGGTTGGCGCGCACGGCGCCATGGCACGCCAGGGTGGCCAGCAACGCGTTGCGGCGTTCAGCCAGTAGATGCGCCACACCGAATTCGGCCACCTCGGCGAGCACCGCGCGGGTCAGTTCGACCGGATCAGCGTCCTTCAGCAGCCACGGCACCGAACGTACCGTGACCGAGGTCGGCGAGGTGACCGACAACTCGAAACCGATCCCGGCCAGTTGGGCCAGATGCGGACCGATTTCAGCCAGATCGCGCGCATCGACCGTCAACGCCACGGGAATCAGCAGGGCCTGCGACGGTACCGTGCGGGCATCGAGCGCCAATTTGAGTTTTTCGTAGACGACACGTTCATGGGCAGCGTGCATATCGACCAGTACCAAGCCCTGCGCATTCTGTGCCAGCACATAAACGCCATGAAGCTGGGCGAGCGCGTAGCCCAGCGGCGGCGCGTCACGCTGTCCGCATTCAGGATGAGGCGGTACAACGGACGTGGCCCCCGCGTCCTGACCGTCGGGTCCCTGCGCAGCCAGTGGCGCGTAGAAGGCCATTGCCTCGTTCACCTGCAAGGGCATCGATACCTGCCGCGGCGCCGTCCAGGCTGGCCGGTCCGGCGCCTGCGTCGACGTCCCGGCAGCCGCGACGCTGTCAGCCGCCACCGGCGCCGCCAGCAGCCGCTCGACCGCATGGAACAGAAACTGGTGCATGCCCCGGCTATCACGGAAACGGATTTCGGTCTTGGCCGGATGCACGTTGACGTCGACCTGATCCGGCGGCAGGTCGATGAACAGGCAATAAGCCGGATTCAGCTGGTGATGCAGCACGTCGCGGTAGGCTTCCTTGAGGGCATGGACGATCAGCTTGTCGCGCACGTAGCGGCCATTGACGAACACATGCTGACTGGCGCGGCTAGCCGTGGCGGCACCGGGACGGATCACCCAGCCGGAAACCCGCAGCGTCCCGGCTGCGGCTTCGACTGCGATGGCGTCACGCTCGAACGCCTCGCCCATCACCTGGCGTACCCGCGCCGAGGCGGAGTCGGTATTGAAGCGCGCCTGCGCCCGGCCATTGTGGGTCAGCGTAAACGCCACCTGCGGATTCGCCAGGGCCAGTCGTCGCACGGTCTCGGCGCAATGGGCATATTCCGTCGTCTCGGTCTTGAGAAACTTGCGCCGCGCCGGCGTATTGAAAAACAGATCCTGGATATCGACCGTGGTGCCGGTTGCACGCGCGGCAGGCACCGGCACATCGAGCTGGCCGCCTTCGACCTGTACCGTCCAGGCGTGTTCGGCGCCGGTGTGATGAGCGCTGCCGCTGCGGCTGGTGAGTTGTACCCGGGCGATGGCGGCAATCGAGGCCAGCGCCTCGCCGCGGAACCCCAGGCTCGCCACCTGTTCCAGATCGGCGAGACTGGCGATCTTGCTGGTGGCGTGGCGCGTCAGCGCCAGCGCGAGTTCGTCACGCGCGATGCCGCTGCCGTTGTCGCTGACGCGGATACGCTTGATGCCGCCCTGCTCCAGATCGATCTGGATCGCGGTGGCGCCGGCGTCGAGACTGTTTTCGATGATTTCCTTGAGGGCAGCTGCGGGTCGTTCGACCACCTCACCGGCGGCGATCTGTGAAATCAGGACATCGGGCAGGACGCGGATCGTCATGACGGGGCTGCGAACGCCACCCCGCGCCGGGCGACCATGGCACGTCGCAGACGGTCGATGGCGCCTGCTGTCTGGCAGGCATGTTTCTCTGCACCATGCGCCTGCAGGTGTGCCCGCCATTTGTCGCGTGGGGCGCACTGATGGGCAATGCGCCCGTGCCACGCTTCCAGCACCTCGAGCGGCCAGCCGGATTCAGGGGCCGCCGCAGCAACGAACAGGCTCACGGTCACGGGTTGCGCGTCAGCCGCGACGGCGCAGTCAACGGATGCTTGGCGAAGTAGTTTTTGACGCCATCGACGATGGCATCCACCAGTTTTTCCTGGTAGCCAGGATTGTTAAGGTGTCTTTCTTCTTCCGGATTGGAAATGAACGCGGTCTCGATCAGGATCGAGGGAATGTCGGGCGCCTTCAACACGGCAAAGCCCGCCTGTTCTACCTCGCGCTTGTGCAGCGTATTGACACCGCCGATTTCTTTCAGCACCGCCTGCCCCAGCTTCAGGCTGTCATTGATGGTGGCGGTCTGCGACAGATCGATGAGCGTGCGCTTGAGAAAGGGATCCTTGACGTCCACATTGGCGCCACCGATCAAATCGGCGTCGTTTTCGCGTTTGGCCAGCCAGCGCGCGGCGACGGAGGTCGCGCCGTTCTCGGACAGCGCAAACACGGACGAACCGCGCGCATGAGGCCTGATGAAGGCATCGGCGTGGATCGACATGAACAGGTCGGCCTTCAGCGCGCGCGCCTTGACGACCCGCTGCCCGAGCGGCACGAAATAATCGCCGTCACGGATCAGGACGGCATGCATGTTTTCCTGCGCGTCGATTTTCTGCTTGAGTTTCCTGGCCAGCGTCAATGTAATGTCCTTCTCGTGCGAGCCGTTCGCGCCGATAGCGCCGGGATCCTCGCCGCCGTGGCCGGCATCGATCGCCACCGTGATCAGCCGCGTGTACTGTGGCACCTCTGGTTTTGCCGGGCCGGCTGCTGTCGGCTGGGCTGTCGCGACCGAATCGCCCGACTGGGCCGGATAGAGATCCACCACCAGCCGATGCGCGTACTGTCCTTGCGGTTGCAACGAGAACACGGAAGGCTTGACGACTGCTTTCAGATCCAGCACCACGCGCATCACGCCCGGACGGTTGATTCCCACACGGATCGCGCCGATGTAGGGATCGTCGGGGCTCAGTTGCCCGGCAAGCGCGTCGAGTGCAGCACCCGCTTCCACGCCTTCAAGATCGATCACCAGTCGCTGCGGATTCGACAGCATGAAGTACTTGTACGTGACAGGCTGTTGCGCCTCCAGGGTGAGCCGCGTGTAGTCGGCCGACGGCCACAGGCGGATGGCACTGAGTTGCAGCGCCTGGGCCCAGCCCGACGTCAGCAAAGTGCACAGCAGGAAGATTCTCAACAAGGCGTGCAACATGTCTCCAGGTAATGGGCACCACGCAGGCTCGTCGCTTCACATTCGATTTCGCGCGCATCGCCCGCGATTGTCAACCGTACGATTACATCCGGGGCCGGCAACCAGCCTGCGGCCTTCTCCGGCCATTCGATCAGGCTGACCGTCCGGCCGTCGCTCACGTCCCGAAATCCGGCGTCCAGCCACTCGCGCGGATCATGCATACGATACAGATCAAAATGATACAGCTCAAAGGCCGGCAGGCTATAGCTTTCTGCCAGGGTATAGGTCGGACTCTTCACCCGACCGTTGTATCCGAGCCCACGCAACATCCCTCGCACCAGTGTCGTCTTGCCGGCACCGAGATCGCCTTCGAGGTAAAACGTCATGCCCGACGGCCCGTCAGCCTGGGCATGAGTGGCCGGCGTCAGTCCCTGCGCCAGCTGCGCACCGAATGCCAGTGTCGCGGTCTCGTCAGCCAGGTGGCGGCGGCATTGCACGGTATCATCGTCTTTATGCATGAGCAGGATTTAAGTCGACTGGCGCAGCAAATCAAGCAATGGGGGCGCGAGCTCGGTTTTGCTGCGGTAGGCATTACGGATGGCGAACTGAGCACGGCGGAAGCCGGCTTGCAGGCGTGGCTGGATCGGGGCTTTCATGGCAAGATGGATTATATGGCGGCGCACGGCACGAAGCGCAGCCGGCCGGCCGAACTGGTGCCTGGAACCATCCGTATCATCAGCGCGCGACTGGATTATTTTCCACCGGCGGCAGTCGATCCGCATCGCGTGCTCGATGACGCCGAAACCGCTTACGTCTCGCGCTACGCGCTGGGACGCGACTACCACAAGGTGCTGCGCAACCGGCTGCAGAGTCTGGCCGAGAAAATAAGCACGGAAATTGGCGAACACCATTTCCGCGTCTTTACCGATAGCGCGCCGGTGCTGGAAGTGGAACTCGCCACACAATCCGGACTGGGCTGGCGCGGCAAGCACACGCTGCTGCTCAACCGACAACACGGCTCGTGGTTCTTCCTCGGCGAGATCTATACCGATCTGCCGCTGCCAGTCGATGCACCCGAGGCCGGTCACTGCGGCACCTGCCAGGCCTGTATCGATGTCTGCCCGACACAGGCCATCGTCGGCCCCTACACGCTCGACGCGCGGCGCTGCATCTCTTATCTGACCATCGAACTCAAGGGCAGCATTCCACTCGAACTGCGCCCCCTTCTGGGTAACCGCATCTACGGCTGCGACGACTGTCAGCTGGTGTGCCCGTGGAACCGTTTTGCGCAAACTGCCACACTGCCCGATTTCGACGTGCGGAACGGGCTCGACAGCGCGCGCCTGATCGATCTGTTCGGCTGGGAAGAAACCGGTTTCAACGACCGCCTGGCGGGCTCACCCATCCGCCGCATCGGCCATGTGCGCTGGCTGCGCAACATCGCGGTCGCGCTCGGCAACACGCCGCCTTCACCGGACGCCAGGGCAGCCCTCCATTCTCGTCAGGATCATCCATCCGAACTGGTACGTGAGCACGTGGCCTGGGCACTGGCGCGCCAGGAAGGCTCTTGAACTGCGTTCAATTCCTGTCGGATGGCGCCGCCTTGCAGAGGGGTGCAGCCGCAGCTGCTCACGCCGAATGCTGTCTCACGCGGCCCCACGGGTAAACTATTGCCTTCGCCCTCCCACTCAGCCCGCCATCCATGTCCACGAATGCAAATTCCCCCATCGGCGTATTCGATTCCGGCATCGGCGGGTTGACGGTGGTGCGCGCGCTGATGGAGCGCCTGCCCTACGAGAACATCGTGTATTTCGGCGACACCGCGCGCGTACCCTACGGCGTCAAGTCGGTCGAGACCATCG
>CAYVOR010000116.1:0-5413 GCA_964452995.1 uncultured Thiobacillus sp. | reverse complement strand
GCGGCTTCGACCTCATCCTCGGCAATCCGCCCTGGATCAAGGTGGAGTGGAACGAGAAGGCGCTGCTCTCCGATTACGTGCCGCTCTTCGCCCTGCGCAAGCTCTCGGCCAAGGAAGCCGCCGACCGGCGCGAGGCGGTGTTCGCCGCCGAACCGCAGGCGCGGCAGGACTACATCGAGGAATGCGCGGCGCAGGAAGGCTTGCAGGCCTACCTGAATGCCGCGCAGAACTATCCGCTTCTGAAAGGCGTGCAGAGCAATCTCTACAAGTGCTTCCTGCCGGTGGCGTGGCGGATCGGGCAACCGTCACGCGGCATGCAGGCACTGCTGCATCCGGAAGGCCCTTACGACGATCCCAAGGGCGGGAACTTGCGGTCGGCGGCCTTAGCCCGTCTGCGGGCGCATTATCAGTTTGAGAATCAGTTACTGTTGTTCCCGGAGGTGCATCACAACACCAAGTTCAGCATCAACGTCTATGGGCCGTCCGGGGCGCCCGGTTTTTTGCACATCGCCAATCTGTTCGACCCGGCTACTATCCGCGTTTGCCTGGAACACCCGGGCGGTGGCACGACACCCGGCATCAAGACCGACGAGGGCCGCTGGCAGACGGCGGGGCATAGGAACCGCATCATCGAGGTGGATGCCGCGACGCTCGCCACCTTCGCCCGGCTCTACGACGAACCGGGCACGCCGGCCGAGCAGGCGCGCCTGCCGGCGGTGCATTCGCGCGAGCTGGTCTCCGTGCTGGAGAAATTCGCCCGAGTGCCGAAGCGGCTGGGCGATCTAGCTGGGGAATACTTCACGCTGGAGATGTGGCACGAAACCGGCGCCCAGCGCGACGGCACCATCCGCCGCGAAACCGGCTTTGTCGCCTCGCCCGCCGAGTTCGTCCTCTCCGGCCCGCACTTCTTCGTCGGCAATCCGCTCAACAAGACCCCGCGCGCCGTCTGCACGCAAAACAGCCACTACGACGTGCTCGACCTCGAGACCCTGCACGACGACTACCTGCCGCGCAGCAATTACCGCCCAGCCTGCGATTCGACGACCTACGCCGCCCGCGTGCCGCGGGTGCCATGGAAGGAAGCAGGCGAGGTGGAAGGGAAACCGGTGACGGCGTTTTATCGGCACGTCAATCGCGAAATGATCGGCCCCGCTGCGGAGCGGACTTTGGCTACCGCGCTTTATCCGCCAGGGTTTGGGCACATCAATACGATCCTGGAAACGGTGTTCCGCGACTTGTCCGCATTGCTCGACTATCACGCACTCACCCTATCAGTACCTGTGGACTACAGAGTCAAAAGCACCGGAATGGGTCACGCCAATAGCACCCTTATCAATCAGTTGCCTGTGATTCCAGATGGCTCGCCGCTTCGCGCTCCACTGCATCTCCGCGCGCTTGCCCTCAACTGCCTCACCACCCACTACGCTGATCTCTGGCGCGATTGCTGGCAGGAAGATTTCCGAAACGAGCGTTTTGCCAGCGCTGACCCGCGTCTGCCCGCCGGCTTCTTCGCCAGGCTCACGCCGGAATGGACGCGCCACTGCGCGCTGCGCAGCGACTACGCCCGCCGCCAGGCGCTGGTGGAAATCGACGTGCTCGCCGCGCTGGCCCTGGGCCTGTCCATCGACGAGCTGCTGACCATCTACCGCGTGCAGTTCCCGGTCATGCGTCAGTACGAGGCCGACACCTGGTACGACGCCAGCGGCCGCATCGTGTTCACCGCCAGCAAGGGCCTGGTCGGCGTCGGCCTGCCGAGAAAAGTCAGTCGCCGCGACACGGCGTGCGAGATCGTCCTGCCCGACGGCAAGGTGCAGTCTCGCCCTCTGGGCTGGGAAGACGCGCGGGAACTGCCCGCCGGCACGCGCATCCGCCGCACCGTCAGCGACGACACCCGCCCCGGCGGCCCGGTGCAGCGCGTCGTCGAATACCTGGCCCCGTTCGCCCGGGCCGACCGCGAGGCGGATTACCATGCGGCATGGGCGGCATTCGACCACGCGTCGTGCGCAAAACCCGCCATTCATGGCGTGGTAACTCACAAACCCGGAGCCAAGGGATGACTGGAGCATCGCTGCTGGAATTGCTGGAGAGTCTGCTGCGTTTGCCGCGCGAGACGGCATGGCTCGAATTCAAGCGCAACTGGGACCAGCCCGAGGACATTGGCCAATATCTTTCGGCACTCGCCAACGCAGCTGCGCTCGAACGCAAGGATCGGGCATGGATGGTGTGGGGCGTCGACAATGCCTCCCATGAGGTGACGGGAACGTCCTTCAATCCCTTTACTGCCAAGGGCGAAGGCAATCAGGCCCTGGTGATGTGGCTTACGCAATCCACCTCGCCCCGGCCTGATTTCCAGTTTCATGAGGTGAAGCATCCCAGGGGGAGTGTGGTGATGCTGGAGATTCATCCGCCGCGTGTCGCGCCGCTGGCCTTCCGTGGCGTCCGCTACATCCGGATCGATAGCCACAAGACCCGGCTCTCCGAGCATCCGGACAGGGAAGCTCGGCTGTGGGAGGCGCTGGGAGGCGCCGAGGACTGGACCGGGCAGGTGATCGCCGGCGCCGGCATCGACGTCCTCGATCCGGAGGCGGTCGCGTTTGCGCGGTCGAAGTTCACGGAGTATCTGGTCAAGAATGAACCCGAGCCGAATCGGCACGAGAAGATTCGCCAGGACGCCGCCAAATGGGATACCGCCACCTTGTTGAACAAGGCCAGGCTGACCAAGGGCGGTGCCGTCACCCGCTCAGCCTTGCTGCTGTTGGGGCGCGATGAATCTGCGCATTTTCTGGCGCCGGCCGATGCCAAGATCAGCTGGGTGCTGCGCGATGCAACGAATCGGACGATCGACTCGCGGCATTTCGGCCCGCCGTTACTCCTGAGCACAGAAGCCTGGTTCCGCCGCATCCGCAACGTGACCGTGGAATACATGCCCGATGGCACGTTGTTCCCGACGCCGATCACTCAGTACGACCCCTGGGTCATACGCGAGGCCTTGCACAATTGCATCGCGCACCAGGATTATCACCTCGGCGGCAAGATCAATACCGTGGAATATCCGGACCGTCTGGTTTTCAGCAATCTCGGTGCGTTCATTCCTCCGAGCATCGAATGGATGCTCGACCATCAATCGCCACCGGAGCACTACAGGAATCAGTGGCTGATCGAAGGCATGGTGCGGTTGCGCATGATCGACCAGGTGGGCAGCGGCATCCGCCGCATGTTCGAGACGCAGCGCGAAAGATTCTTTCCACTGCCGGATTACACCATCGACCCGGATTCGTCGGGCATGCCTCGGGTCGAAGTCGCTATCAGTTGCAAGATCCTGGATATGAAATACACGCATGCCCTGATGCGGCGGAGCGACCTTGACCTCCGCCAGGTGATGCTGCTGGACCGGGTGCAGAAGGGTCAGGAAATCTCGCGCGAAGACGCCCAACGGCTCAAGGCTGAAAAGCTGATCGAGGGCAGGGCGCCAAAGTATTTCATTTCGGCCAAGGTGGCGGCATGGGCGGCGCAGAAAGCGCGATATATCCACAACCGCGGCCTTGACGACGAGTATTACCGTCGGTTGGTGATTGAATACCTGCAGCGGTATGGCGAGGCAACGCGCCAGGAGATAGGCGAACTGGTACTGCCCAAGCTTTCAGAAGTTCTCGATCCGGGGCAGAAATCGACCAAGGTACGCAACATGCTGCAGTCGTTGCGGCGGACGGGAAAGATCCGGAACAAGGGCAGCCGGGCATCGCCTGTCTGGGTTCTCGAAGATCAAGGCGCCTTTACTAGGAAGCCCGGGAAATGAACGATGTTAGCTATGGGCGTAGTAATGAAACTAGCCTAACTAACTGATCTATATATTTACTTTGACATCCTGGAACGAACCTTTCGAGTAATGGGAGAAATGGATATGTGTGCGCTGAAAAAGCAGCTTCAGTGGTTGGCCGAGGCGGGAAAGTCGGCTGAGTACGCCGAGGTTCATGCCAGGATGGATTTTGCCGTTGATTTCGAACGTCGTATGGAACAAGCCGGAGTAACGAGTGCCGAGCTGGCGAAACGACTCGGCTCCAATGTCAAGGCAATAGACATGGTTTTGCGTGGCGAAGTGGACTTGCCCATCAGTAGCATGGTGCGCATGGCACAAGCGCTGGATGCCAAAGTGCAAGTCCATCTCGCAGCAACAACGCGTGCTGCATGATGGGATTATTGAAACGGGTGCCGCATGTCGCGCACCTCAAGTTATCCGCTCTGCAAAATAATCGACGATCATGCAGCCGCTGATCGTCGCCAACGAAGTCCGCAGCGGCGCCGCCTTTTTCCCGGCGGCTAGCCCTGCGCCGCCCGCAGCGCCCGCAGCATGTCCTTCGGCAGGAGATAGAGATGCAGCGGGTTGAAGGGGGCGGGCTCGAAACCGTAGGCCAGGTAAAACGCACGCGCTTTGTCGTCGGCGGCATGCACCAGCAGCGCCCGGCTGGCCACCTGTTCGTGCGCGACGAGAAAACGCTTCATGGCGTCCTTGAGCAGCGCCTTGCCCAGGCCCGCGCCCTGTTCGGATTGGTCGACGGCCAGGCGCGCGAGCAGGGTAAGCGGAATCGGGTACCGCCCGGCCCCCTGAAGCACGCGCGGCGGGGCCTGGTCGGGTTCAACGGAGGCGGCGGCCAGGCTGTAATAGCCGACGACGCGATTCTCGCGCAGCGCCACGAAGCTGCGCGCCGTATTGGCGCGCTGGGCATGCCAGGCATGGCGGATCAGGTAGTCATCGAGGGCCGGGCGGCCGCAGGAAAAATCCGCCACCGCGAATTCCGCCGCCAGCGGAACGGTGCCGGAAAGGGGGGCAGTCATTCGCTTGCGCCAGCGTCAATGTTCGAGAACGCTCTTCTCGGCGAACAACCGGGCGAGCGCCGGAATGTCGCGGGCCGGCGCATCCAGGGCGGCGCAAAAGGCATCGGCCATCTCTTGCGACACGACAAACCGCGTCTCGTCGGCCAGCAGGCTGGCGGCACGTTCCAGCGCCGCGCCCACAATGAATTGCGAAAGGCTGGCGTGTTGGCGCTCCGCGGCGCGACGCAGCAGGTCCTTGGTTTCAGGCGCGATGCGAATGGCGAGTCGTTCTTCCTTGGAGGGGGCGATGGTGGTCATGGCAGTCCTCGGCGTGATGTGATGACGTTGTGCGTACATCTTAGCGATAATTGGCGGGCGCAGCAAGAGGCTGAGTCGATTCAGTGGCATTGCCGGGTAAATTAGCCAGGAAAAATAATTGAGCCTAATTAAGCGATACCTCCCATGCAGCCGCTGATCGTCGCCAATGAAGTCCGTCGCAGCGTCGCCGACTTTCTGGCCACGGCGTTTCCGTCGACGACGCCGGGTTTTCAGGGGCTGATCGAGCGGTTTCTGGCGCAACCCGAGAACCTGTTTCGCGGGC
>CAYVOR010000115.1:0-5502 GCA_964452995.1 uncultured Thiobacillus sp. | reverse complement strand
CGCTGACCTCTTGCATGCCATGCAAGCGCTCTCCCAGCTGAGCTATACCCCCAACGAAGCCGCGCATTCTATAGATGCATTCCGTGCTTGTAAAGCCTTCGCGGCGATCTCAGTCAGGAAAAAGCTTGCCGGGATTGAGCAGGCCGTGCGGATCGAATTGCCGTTTGATCGCGCGCATCAGTTCAAGCGTGGGCGGATCGATTTCCTGCGGCACGAAGCGGCGCTTTTCGGTGCCGATGCCGTGCTCACCCGAGAGCGTGCCGCCCAGCGCCAGCACACGCAGCAGGATGGCATCGAGCGCCAGGCGCGCCCGCGCCATTTCGTCGCCATCGTCGGGGTGCACCATCAGGTTGACGTGCAGGTTGCCGTTGCCGGCATGACCGAAGGAGACGATCGGCAGGTGTTGTGCCTGTGCGGTGTGGTCGAGAAAATCGACGAGATCGGCCAGCCGGGACACCGGCACTACGACGTCTTCGTTGATCTTGAGCGGCGCGATCCGCTTGACTGCGTGTGACAGCGATTTGCGTGCCGCCCACAGCAGGGCGATGTCCTGGCGTTCGAAGCCGCTGCGCATTTCGAGTAATTCCGCGCCGTCGAGCGCCTGTTCCAGGGCGGCGATCTGCCGTGGCAGATCCTGCGCGGCGCCGTCGGCCTCGACCATCAGCAGCGCCTGCGTGCCGGATGGCAGATCGTCCGCCGCACCGGTCGAACGGATGGCGTCAATCGCGTGCCGGTCCATGAATTCGAGCGCACTGGGCACGACGGCCTGACGCATGACGCGGCCGACCGCATCGAGTGCGGCCCGGTTGCTGGCAAAACACAGGCGCAGAGTGGCGACGGCTTCCGGCGCGGGCAGCAGTTTGAGCGTGGCCTCGGTGATGAGGGCGAGGGTGCCGCCGGAACCGACCAGCAGGCGGGTGAGGTCGTAGCCGGTGACGCCCTTGGTGGTACGGCAACCGGTGCGGATTTCCTCGCCGCTACCGGTGACGGCGCGCAGCCCGAGGACGTAGTCGCGGGTGACGCCGTACTTGACGGCACGCGGGCCGGCGGCGTTCATCGCGAGGTTGCCGCCGATGCGGCAATAGGCGCCGCTGCCAGGGTCGGGCGGGTAGAACAGGCCGGCGTCGCGTGCGGCGCGATCGATGTCTTCGGTGACCACGCCCGGTTCGACGACGATGAGCCGGTTGTCGGGATCGAATTCGAGTACGCGCCGCATGCATTCGAAACTGACGACCACGCTGCCGGGCGCGGGCAGTGCGCCGCCGACGTTGCCCGAGCCGGCGCCGCGCGGCGTCAGCGCAATCCGGTGTTCGAAGGCGACGCGTGCGAGTGCAAGCACCTCGTCGTGCGAGGAGGGGAACAGCACGGCGTCTGGCTCGACCCGGCGTGGTGTCTCGTCGCAGGCATAGAGCGCACAGGCGGCGGCGTCGTCAAAGACGCGATCGGCCCCCAGGGCGGAACGGAAAGCGGCGAGTACATGGTCGGACAGCATGGCGAAGCGACAGGTGAGACGGCGTAAAGACCAGTGTAACGTATGCGGGATGCAGTTGTGCGGGGAAGGGGGACGCTCACGGCTCCCAGCGTTCAGGATGGGCCCAGAAGCGGGAGTTGAGCCAGTCCGGTACCATCTTGTAGGTGTCGATGTCGTAATAGTAAACGCGCGGGCCTTGCGCCGCTTCCGTCGTCGACAGCGTAAATCCGAGGGCGCGAAAGGCCGTGTCGTCCAGTACGCAATCGGGCGGCGCGACGAGCAGAAGGCGTGGGGCGACATAGAGGCGCACCCGGCTGATCAGGTGCTGGGTCTGTTGCGCATCCAGTCCGTTCAGCGCATCGATCCCCAGCGCCAGCGCGCAGGGCCGCTCGGGTGGGCCATCGTCGTGCGCGTGCACCGGCGTCTCGGGCAGGACGTCGCGTGCCAGTTGAAGGGCCGCGGCATCGAGTGCGCATACGCTGTCCGGCTGGATGGCCAGCAGGCGGGTCTGCAGAGCGTCGCGCCAGGTCATGTCTCAGGCCTTGCGGGGGACGCGAACCAGGCGGGTACCCGCAAGCCGGTCATGCAGGAACTGGCGGTCGCGGTCGAACAGGGCCCACCAGAAGCCGACTCCCGCCAGTGCGAGACCGGCCAGGGCGAGCACGAAGCGCAACGCAGCTTGCTTGAGGCTGACGCGGCCGCCGTTCAGGTCGACCAGCCGGATACGCCAGGTTTTCATCGCCAGGGTTTGTCCGCTACGCAGCCAGAAAGCGCTGAAGTAGGCGAACAGCACGCCAACCAGGTATAGCTGGAAGACATAGTGCCGCCAGCCGGTCTCGGCATTGCCGACCAGATAGAGGAAAGGCAGCGAAGCGATGAACAGGACTGCGGTGACCAGCAGCAGTTCATAGACCATCGCGGCGACGCGCGCCAGAAACGTGGCAGGAACAGGAACTATTGCGTTGTCTTGCATGGAGGCTCTATATTGCAACTTGGGTGCGACACTTTGCCACAGCGCGCTGCATACAAATCAAAACCAAGGAGGGGGCTCGATGCATATCGTAAAGCAACTCATGGCAATCCCTGGCGTGATCGCAGCAGGCGAATATGCCTATCGCGGCGACCGGTTCTCCTATCAGGGCGCCCTCACCGACGAATTTGCGCGCATGGCGGCGATTCTGTGCCGCGCCAACACCCTGGCAGTCAACATGCAGGCCGAAATTCTCGATTCCTTTACCGATGGGTGCGGATGCCGTCCGGTGCAAGGCTGGATCGTACGCGGCGCGCAGGTGACAGTATGCGCTGTCGGCAGCTATTTTTCCTTCATTGAAAATCGTGATGGATTGCTGAACGATGTGATGGTCATCATGCGTGCCAAAGTCGGCGACGTGGAGGATGATCTGCTGGTCAATCTGTATGCCAGACTGGGAGGCGACACCAAAGAGGCGCTGTACTGAAGCCCGATATCAACAGATGAGGGGGTGATGAGATGGATCTACAGAAAATGATGGAGTTGCCGGGTGCGCTCGCGGCGTTCACCTACACCGACAAGGGTGATCTGCTGTCGCACATGCTGCGCGAAGGCACCGAGTTGACGCCGCAGGTACTGGATTTGCTGACGCGTTCGTGCGTAGCCAACCTGGCGATTGCCGGGATGGAAGCGCGCGGCTGGGAAGCACTCACCGGTCAGAGCGGATTTCAGCCGATCAAGGGTTTTTCGGTGGTGGGACTGGAATGGTCGGTGGTGGTGAACGGCAACAGCGGTGTGGTGGTCCGGAATCGCGACGCCGACTACGAAGCCACGTTCAATGCCCTGCAGGTCTGAGGAGTTCCCATGTCGCTGAGGAAAATCCTGGTTCTCGATGGCGTGACGGCCGTGTGCCGCTTTCGCGACGACGGTGTGATCATGGAAGCCGAAGGCATGCTGTCGTCCGAAATGATGGTGCATCTGGCGCAATTCGCCCACTGGTATCGTCGCATGGTCTCGGGCAATACCGATGTGCTGTCCCTGTTCTCGCAAATGCGCGGCTGGTCCCCATCGCAGGGCTGGATCGTACAAGGGGTGACAACGACGGTGTGCAGCGTCGGCAACATGGTTTGCCTGTTCGAGAATGCAGAAGGGACGCTGAACGAAATCATGCAGACGCTCCGCGAAGCCGCGCGAGAGTGATACGCGCAGGTGGATACGCCTGCAATATTCGTGGTTCCGACTCCTCCTTGCCGGAGGGGTTTTTCGTTGCGACAGAAATATCTGCCGATTGCGTGTGAATAGGGCGAATGGTCGGCCGGACCCTCGCCATGGCGGGATTTCTTGACCGTTACAGGGCAAACCGATTACCCTCACACGTTCACCAACGAATTGATTTATTGCCAGTTTATGGAAGCCACGGGCGCTGAGATCGTCGTACGTTGTCTGGCCGAAGAGGGGGTCGAGTTTGTGTTCGGCTATCCCGGCGGAGCCGTGCTCAACATCTACGACGAAATTTTCAAGCAGAACAAGTTCAAGCACGTGCTGGTACGCCATGAGCAGGCCGCGGTGCATGCCGCCGACGCCTATGCGCGTGCCACCGGGCGCGTCGGCGTGGCGCTGGTGACATCCGGACCTGGCGTCACCAATGCGGTGACCGGCATTGCCACCGCCTACATGGATTCCGTTCCCATCGTCGTCGTCACCGGCCAGGTACCGACTCCGGCGATCGGCCTTGATGCCTTCCAGGAAGTCGATACCGTCGGCATCACGCGTCCCTGCGTCAAGCACAACTTTCTGGTCAAGGACGTGAAGGATCTGGCCGTGACGATGAAGAAGGCCTTCATCATTGCCGCCACCGGCCGTCCCGGCCCGGTCGTGGTCGACGTGCCCAAGGATGTGACCTCCCATATCACGGATTTTGTTTACCCGGCCACCCTCGAGATGCGCTCGTACAATCCGGTGGTCAAGGGACATAGCGGCCAGATGAAGCGCGCCGTGCAGATGCTGCTGGAGGCCAGGCGTCCGATGATCTACGCGGGTGGCGGCGTGGTGCTGGGCGATGCCGCCGGGCAACTGGCCGAGTTTGCGCGCATGCTGGGCTTTCCCGTTACCAATACCCTGATGGGGCTGGGCGGCTACCCCGCCACCGACCGGCAGAACCTCGGCATGCTGGGCATGCACGGCACCTACGAAGCCAATATGGCGATGCAGCACTGTGACGTGCTGCTGGCCGTCGGCGCACGCTTCGACGATCGCGTGATCGGCAACCCCGCGCATTTCGCGCGCGAGCAGCGCCGCATCATCCATATCGATGTCGATCCTTCGTCGATATCCAAGCGTGTCAAGGTCGACGTGCCCATCGTCGGCGATGTCAAAAATGTACTGACCGACATGCTGACGCTGCTGAAGCAGGCCAAGGAAAAACCCGATGCCGCCGCGCTCAATGCCTGGTGGACGCAGATCGAATTGTGGCGCTCGAAGAACTGCCTCAAGTACAACCGCACTGGCTCGATCATCAAGCCGCAATACGTAGTCGAGAAGCTGTGGGAAGTGACCAAGGGCGACGCCTTCATCACCTCCGACGTCGGCCAGCACCAGATGTGGGCGGCGCAGTACTACAAATTCGACAAGCCGCGCCGCTGGATCAATTCCGGCGGTCTCGGCACCATGGGCGTCGGCCTGCCCTACGCCATGGGCGTGCAGCTCGCTTTCCCGGACGCGCAGGTTGCCTGCATTACCGGCGAGTCGAGCATCCAGATGAATATCCAGGAACTCTCGACCTGCAAGCAGTACCGCATTCCGGTCAAGGTCGTCACGCTCAACAACCGCTACATGGGCATGGTGCGGCAGTGGCAGGAGTTCTTCTACGGCAGCCGCTATGCCGAGTCGTACATGGAGTCGCTGCCCGATTTCGTCAAGCTGGCCGAGTCCTACGGCCACGTCGGCATGCGCGTCGACAAGCCCGAGGACGTCGAGGCCGCGCTGAAGGAGGCGTTCTCGCCCGCGCTGAAGGAAAGAATGGTGTTCATGGACTTCCAGACCGACCAGACCGAGAACGTCT